>CAZCXP010000052.1:0-15908 GCA_964502665.1 uncultured Dehalococcoidia bacterium
ACTTTCCCAACGACGAGCATAGCCTCGGCTACTTCGATGGAGAACACCTCTTCGAGCACGCTGACCCACAGAAAGGGTTTCACCCCGACTGGAAAAGCTTTATCTTCAACTACGGCCGCCACGAGGTGCGCAGCTTCCTCATCAGCAGCGCCCTATTCTGGCTTAATCGCTACCACGTCGATGGCCTGCGCGTAGATGCCGTTGCCTCCATGCTTTACCTTGATTATGGACGTAAAGAGGGAGAGTGGATACCCAACAAATACGGCGGCCGGGAGAACCTCGAGGCGATCGATTTCCTGCGGCGCTTCAACAAAGAAGTCTATGAGAATTACCCTGATGTACAGACCATAGCTGAGGAGTCCACAGCCTGGCCAATGGTTTCCCGCCCGACCTATATAGGAGGACTCGGTTTCGGCCTGAAGTGGGACATGGGCTGGATGCACGACACGCTGGAGTATATGACAAAGGAGTCTATCCATAGGAAGTACCATCATAACAACCTGACCTTCCGCATGGTCTACGCCTTCTATGAGAACTTCGCGCTGCCCCTTTCCCATGACGAGGTTGTGTATGGCAAAGCCTCGCTCCTGAGCAAGATGCCGGGAGATGACTGGCAGAAGTTTGCCAATCTACGGTTATTGCTCGGATACATGTATGCCCAGCCGGGAAAGAAGCTGCTTTTCATGGGAGGGGAGTTCGGGCAGCGGCGGGAATGGGCCCACGATGAGAGCCTGGAGTGGCATCTACTGGCCTACGCGCCGCATCAGGGACTGCAGAAATGGGTGACCGAGTTGAACCGACTGTATCGAAACGAGCCAGCCCTGAACGAAGTCGACTTCGAACCGGCGGGTTTTGAGTGGATAGATTGCAACGACAGCCAGTCGAGCGTGCTCAGCTTCATTCGCAGAGGGCGCTCTACCGGCGACATTGTTCTCATTGTCTGCAACTTCACCCCAGTGCCTCGGTACAACTACAAGGTCGGTGCCCCACGCAGCGGATTCTGGCAAGAAATCCTCAATAGCGATGCTGAGGACTATGGAGGCAGTGGTCGTGGCAACCTGGGAGGTGTTGAGGCCGCGCCAATTACCGTCCACGGTCGTCCCTTCTCACTCTCCCTCACCCTGCCCTCCCTAGCTGCTGTCTACCTTAAAAGCAAAGCTGAGTAGCCATGATCTCAAATGCAGGCTTGGGTGCCACTTACCTTGGGGATGGCGAGTGCCGATTCACCCTGTGGGCTCCTCTTGCTGAGAAAGCGGAGGTGCACATAGTCCATCCCTTAGAGCGGTTTGCGCCCATGGAGAAAGACGAGAGAGGGTATCATCGGGCAACAGCAGGCGATGCCAGGCCTGGCAGTCTCTATTTCTATAGGCTGAGCAACCAGAGGGAGTACCCCGACCCAGCATCACGATTCCAGCCCAACGGCGTTCACGGCCCTTCACAGACGTTAGAGCACAGCTTTCCCTGGGAGGACCACAATTGGTCCGGCAAGCCTCTTCAAGACTACATTATCTACGAACTCCACGTGGGGACTTTCACCAGTGAAGGGACTTTCGATTCCATAATCCCATATCTGGATGAACTTAAGGAACTGGGCATAACAGCCATTGAGCTTATGCCCGTCGCACAGTTCCCCGGTAACCGCAACTGGGGCTACGATTGCGTCTACCCTTTTGCAGTGCAGAACTCATACGGAGGGCCGGAGGGTCTCAAGCGGCTGGTGAATGCCTGCCACCAGAGGGAGCTGGCTGTGATAGTGGACGTGGTCTATAATCACCTTGGCCCCGAGGGGAACTATCTGGGACAATTCGGGCCTTACTTCACCGAGCGGTATCGGACACCGTGGGGGCCAGCCCTGAACTTTGACGGCCCGGATAGCGACGAGGTGCGCCGGTTCTTCATTGAGAACGCCCTATACTGGGTTACGGAGTTTCACATTGATGCCTTGAGGCTGGATGCTGTTCATGCCATTCTCGATCATTCTCCCATTACCTTTCTGGAAGAGCTGGCCACAGCCGTGCACGAACAGGCGGAGAGGTTGAATAGGCACATTTACCTTTTCCCGGAAAGCGCTGACAACGATAAGCGCCTGGTGAGCCCACCCGAGCTGGGAGGATATGGATTGGACGCTCAGTGGAACGATGACTTCCACCATTCCCTTCACGTGCTGCTTACAGGGGAGAAGACGGGATACTACCAAGACTATGGCCAGCTTCAACATCTCGCCAGGGCCTTCCAGGAGGGCTTCGTCTACTCAGGCGGGTACTCATCGTTCCGTCGGCGCCGGCACGGTAGCTCTTCACACCACATTCCAGCATATAGATTCGTTGTCTGCTCCCAGAACCATGACCAGGTGGGCAACCGCATGTCGGGGGAGCGCCTGACCCGCCTGGTTTCATTTGAAGCATTAAAGCTGGCCGCCAGCCTCGTCATCCTTTCGCCATTCATACCTCTTCTGTTCATGGGGGAGGAGTATGCAGAGCCCGCCCCGTTTCTCTACTTCGTCAGTCACTCCGACCCAAAATTGGTTGAGGCCGTGCGCAGGGGACGCAGGGAAGAGTTCGCCGGCTTCGGCTGGGCGGGCGATCCACCTGACCCGCAGGATGAAGCCACCTTTTCCGCAAGCAAGCTCAACCATAATCTTGGCAGCGAGGGACAACATCGCACGCTCTTGCAGTTCTACAAGAGGCTTCTACAACTACGAAATGAGACCCCTTCTCTAAGCAACATGAGCAAGGAGACCATGGAAGTGATGGTCTACGATAAGCACAATATCCTCCTGGTGAGACGATGGAGCGACAGCCACCAAGCGGCCATTCTATTCCATTTTGGCGAGGCAACAGCGAATATTGGCTTCGCGCTGCCGAAGGGGAACTGGCACAAGGTACTGGACTCAGCCGATGAGCAGTGGAACGGTCCGGGAAGCCAAGCGCCTGCAGTGCTACATTCAGATGGAGAAGTCTCGCTGATTATGCCTGCCTTATCGTCCTTTCTATTTATCCGCAACGAGGAGACCTAGTATGGAGAGATACGTCTGCATCCACGGCCACTTCTACCAGCCACCGCGCGAGAACCCCTGGCTTGAGTCTATAGAGCTTCAGGACTCTGCCTATCCGTACCACGACTGGAACGAGCGAGTCACAGCGGAGTGTTACGCGCCGAACGCCGTTTCTCGAATCCTGGACGGAGAGGGGCAGATCACCCAAATAGTCAACAACTACGCCAAGATCAGTTTTAACTTCGGTCCGACCCTTCTGTCTTGGATGGAACTAAACGCCCCGGATGTCTACCAAGCCATGCTTGACGCCGACCATGAAAGCCAGCAAGCCTTCTCGGGCCACGGCTCCGCCCTGGCACAACCCTATAACCATATGATCATGCCCCTGGCAAGCAAGCGTGACAAGTACACGCAGGTGCTCTGGGGCATCCGGGACTTCAAGCACCGCTTTGGACGGGACCCTGAAGGGATGTGGCTTCCGGAGACAGCGGTGGACATCGAGACCCTGGAAGTGCTTGCCGAATCGGGGATTAGGTTCACCATCCTCGCCCCCCGCCAGGCACAGCGAGTGCGGCCTATAGGGAGTGAAGAGTGGCAGGATGTCAGCGGAGGCAACATCGACCCAACTATGGCTTACACGCTTCGCCTGCCGTCGGGCCGGACTATGGCCCTGTTTTTCTACAATGACCCCATCGCGCGAGCGGTGGCCTTCGAAGGACTTTTGAGTAGTGGTGACCAGTTTGCCCAAAGGCTTAGCGGTGCCTTCTCTGAAAACCTTGACAGGCCACAGCTAGTCCACATTGCTGACGATGGAGAAACCTACGGTCACCATCACCGATATGGAGACATGGCGCTGGCCTATGCCCTGCACTACATTGAGTCCAACGGTCTGGCGCAAATCACCAACTACGGCGAGTACCTGGAGAAGCATCCGCCGACTTACGAGGTAGAAATCATAGAGAATACTTCCTGGAGCTGCATCCATGGGATCGAGCGCTGGAGGAACGACTGTGGCTGCAGCTTAGGCGCACATCCGAAATGGAACCAGGCCTGGCGAGCGCCGCTGCGAGCAGCCTTCGACTATGTTCGTGATAGCCTCGCTCCCGCGTACGAGCAGAAGGGACGCGAGTTCTTGAAGGATCCCTGGGAAGCCAGGAACGACTATATAGCGGTCATCCTTGACCATTCACAAGGGAGCATCGAGCAGTTCCTAAGCGACCATGCTGCTCGGGAGTTGGACGACGCTGAAAAGATCACGGTGCTCAAGCTCCTGGAGCTCCAGCGCCATGCCATGCTCATGTACACCAGTTGCGGCTGGTTCTTCGATGATCTCTCTGGGATTGAGACAGTCCAGATCATCCAGTACGCGGGGCGTGCTCTCCAGCTAGCCCAAGAGATCTTCGGCGATGCCACCGAATCCCGCTTCTTGCAGCTCCTTGAGGAGTCCAAAAGCAACGTTCGACGGCACGGTGACGGCCGCCGCATCTACGAAAAATGGGGAAAACCCACTATGGTGGATTTGACACTCGTCGCTGCCCACTATGCTATTAGCTCTCTTTTCGAGGAATATGGCGAGCAGACTAAGATTCACTGCTACGACATAGACCTTGGAGACTACAAGACCTTGGAGGCTGGTCGCACCAGGCTAGCGTTGGGATGGGCTAATACCTCCTCCGAAATCACACACGAGTCAGCAGTATTGAGCTTTGGCGTTTTACATTTTGGCGACCATAATCTCAACGCCGGCGTCCGGGAGTACCAGGGAGAAAAGGCATACCAAGACATGGTCTCCGAGTTAACGCAGGCATTCTCGACGGCAGAATTCCCCGAGATCATCCGGCTCATGGACAAGCACTTTGGGGCCTCTACCTACTCTCTCAGGTATCTTTTCCGGGATGAGCAGCGCAAGGTGTTGGAGCGCATTCTGGAGTCAACCCTGGCTGAGGTCGAGGGGGCCTACCGGCAGACCTACGACTCCCATTACCCATTGATGCTCTTCATCACAGGTTTAGGGAATCCGCTTCCTAGAGGATTCCACGGAGCCGCCGAATTCATCTTGAACACTGATCTGAGCAGAGAATTCAGTGCCGATACCCTGAACATGGAGCGCATCAGGGGACTTCTCAATGATGCCAGGGAGTGGGACATCGAACTTGATACGGAGGGGCTCGGCTATCTGTTTAAGCAGACCCTTGACGCCATGATGGAAAGCTTCTCGTCCGCTATCGGGGACGTCTCCCTGCTGCAGAGACTGGTGGCAGCGGTGGAGCTAGCGCGCTCCCTGCCCTTTGAGGTAGACCTTTGGAAAGTGCAGAATCTTTACTATTCAATGCTGCAGACCATCTACCCGGAGATCAAGAAAAGGGCGAAACAGGGTAACAAGGCGTCTCGAAAGTGGGTTTCACAGTTCGCCTCCTTGGGACAACAGCTATCAATACGGGTGGCTTAGATGAGCAAGCCGAGGGTCCCCTGCGCCACCTACAGACTCCAGTTTAACAGTCACTTCCGCTTTGAGGACGCCCGCAAACTGGTGCCTTACCTGCAGCGGCTGGGCATCTCCGATCTCTATTCATCGCCCATCTTTGAAGCCCGGCGGGGAAGCCTCCACGGCTACGATGTGACCAATCCACAGTTCCTCAACCCAGAACTGGGCACGGAGCAGGAATTCGAGGCAGTGGTTGAGGGACTAAAGGCTCACGAGATGGGGCTGCTTCTTGACATCGTACCGAATCATATGGCAGCAAGCTCCGAGAATCAGTGGTGGATGGATCTCCTGGAGAACGGTAGGCATTCGCCTTACCAGAGTTTCTTCGATATTGACTGGGACCCCGTCGATAGGGCTCTACAAAACAAGGTGCTCCTTCCTATTCTGGGCAGACCATATCGTCAGGCACTTGAGAGCCAAGAACTCGCCTTAACGCTGGATGAGACCGGCCTTTTCGTCTGCTACCACGGCCTAAGGCTGCCCCTCAACCTTAAGTCCTACAGCTCGGTACTGTCCCATGGTATCAGCAGGCTGGAGGAGACGCTTGGAAAAGGCAACCCGGTTTTCCAGCAGCTCAAACAACTCATAGAGACTATTGAACGCTTGCCTTCCTATGATAGCGTTGACCCCAGGGAGGCCGCGGAGAAGCAGCGGCAACGGCAAACAATGAAGGAAGGACTCTGCCGCATAGTTGATACGTCGCCCGAACTACGGGCCTTTCTCCTCGAGAATATTGCCCTTTTCAATGGCACGAAGGGAGCCCCGGAAAGCTTCGAACTGCTTGACAGCCTGCTGCAGCAGCAAGTGTATAGACTGGCCTTCTGGGAGACTGGACGTGATGAGATCAACTACAGGCGCTTCTTTGATATCAACGACCTGATCGGAGTGCGAGTCGAGTGCCCTCATGTGTTTGAGGCAACCCACTCGCTAGCTTATCGTCTTATTGAGGAGGGGAAAGTCACCGGCCTGCGTGTTGACCATATCGATGGTCTTTACGATCCGTTGCAGTACCTCTGCCGCCTGCAGCACGGCGCTGAGCCGGAGCTAGAGGGAGCCGTCAGTCCTCCGGGCTTCTACGTAATAGTAGAGAAGATACTGTCAATTGACGAGGTCCTGCCCACAGAATGGCCGGTCTCCGGCACCACAGGCTACGACTTCTTGAACATAGCAAATGCCCTCTTTGTAGACGGGAAGGGGTTTCAAGCCTTGGATTCTATCTATTCCCAGTTCACCGGCTCGCGGGTCGCTTTCGACGACGTAGTCTACGAGAAGAAGAAGCAGGTGATGGATCAACTATTTGCAGGTGACGCGCGTGCTATGGCCCATCAGCTATGGCGTTTAGGTCAGCAAAGCAGTCCCAATTTCCACTCATCGCACAAGGAACTGACCGAGGCCCTTATTGGCGTCACCGCCTGCTTGCCGGTCTACCGAACCTACATCAGTACTTATGCCATATCTCCACGGGACAGCTATTATCTGGAAACCGCCATCCGTGAGGCTCAACGGCGCGATCCAGGTATCGAGGCACGCACGCTTGATTTTCTGAAGCGCGTGCTTTTCTTGGGACCTCCTGTGGACGCTGGCGCTGAGGAAAGGGAGTTATGGCTTCAATTCGTGATGAGGTGGCAGCAGTTCGCCAGCTCCGTCATGGCCAAAGGGTTCGAGGATACGGCGCTTTACACATATAACCGCCTGATCTCTCTGAACGAAGTAGGGGGAAATCCCGGGGCGCCTGGTATGACAGCAGAGGAGTTCCATCGCTACATGGCAGCGCGGCAAGCAAATTGGCCCTATACCTTGAACGCTACCTCCACCCACGACACTAAGCGAGGCGAAGATGTCCGAGCAAGGATCAACGTTCTCTCCGAGATTGCTGAGGCATGGGAACAACGTGTGATCCAATGGAACCGATGGAACCACGCGAAGAAACAAAAGGTAGATAGCCGTTTGGTGCCCGATCCGAACATAGAGATACTTCTTTACCAGACGCTGGTGGGAGCTTGGCCGTTTTCGGCGAGCGAAGTACCTGAATTCAAGGAACGGCTAAAGTCATACATGGTAAAGGCAGCACGAGAAGCCA
Source organism: uncultured Dehalococcoidia bacterium (assembly GCA_964502665.1). Lineage (GTDB taxonomy): Bacteria > Chloroflexota > Dehalococcoidia > SZUA-161 > SZUA-161 > SOKG01. The sequence goes on from CAZCXP010000052.1 coordinate 7,561, forward strand.
GGGAGTTCACCAGTTGGCTTTCGCCCAACACAGAATACGAGAACGCTCTCATCGCCTTCGTTGAGTCCGTCCTCAACGATTCCGACCAGAACGAGTTCCTTGTGGAGCTTTTGAATTTCCAGAGACAAGTGGCATACTATGGTGCCCTCAATTCTCTGGCTCAGGTAATGCTCAAGGCTACTTCGCCTGGCGTGCCGGACTTCTACCAAGGGACTGAGCTTTGGGATCTGAGCCTGGTGGACCCTGACAACCGGCGACCGGTGGACTTTCAAAGGCGAATTGGGCTGCTCGATGATCTGCGGAAGCAAGAAGCAACAGGAGAGTCATCGTTAGCGCAGCAGCTGTTGGCCTCCTGGGAGGATGGTCGCGTAAAGCTTTATCTTACGCATAAGGCGCTGGGCACGCGCAGAGCATATCAGGACCTGTTTCTGGACGGTGACTACATTCCACTTCAGGTTCAGGGCCAAAGACGGGAGCACGTTTGTGCCTTTGCACGGAGGCGAGGAACGGCCTGGGCTTTGACAGCGGTGCCGAGACTTTTGACAAGCCTGGTCTCAGTCGGCCAACTGCCTTTGGGACAGCGGGTTTGGGGAGATGACTCTCTGCCTCTGCCCGACGATGCTCCGGGAAGATGGGCCGATGTTTTCACTGGCGAGATCCTCCAGGCTTCCCCGAAAGTAAAAGTGCTGCCTCTCTCCCGCATCTTCGGCCTATTCCCTGTCTCGCTTCTCATGGGCACGGCTTCCGACACAGGCAGGGAAGAGAAAGCAAGGCCTTCAGCGTAGTCTCTGGACCATTTTCCCGCGCCGGAAGATAGAGGTAAGGGAGCAAGACGCATAGTGTATAATGTCGGATTAGAGCCGGCATGCAGCTGAACTGGCACGGTGGACCGTGGCGAAATAACGTGATATGGAGGTGAGCTATGGCATTCAAGGCGTATTATTTGAGCCCTGATGGCTATTTGCACCGTGATCTCAGTGAGAAAGAGGTTCGAGAGGCTTTCCAATCCAACCAGGGATTGCTGTGGGTGGACATCTGTGAGACCACAGAGGAAGATGGCGAGTTTCTGGCACGCAATTTCGGCTTTCACCGCTTGGCCGTTGAGGACTGCGTAAGCCCACTAATACGCCCGCCGAAGATCGATGATTTCGGCGACCATCTCTTCATGGTCGTCCACGGGATCAATCACAAGGGCGAGTCGGACATCGTAGAGACAGCGGAGGTGGCCATATTCCTCGGCCCGCACTTCGTGGTGAGCAACCATAACGAATCTCTATACAGCGTTGACGCCATCGTTAAGCTTGTGGAGGAGGATGCCCGCCCCATGAGACGAGGGGCTGATTTTCTAGCGTACACTTTGATTGATGCCCTGATCGACAATGTACTACCCACCATCGACAAGATGAGCGACGTTTCCGATCAAATTGAGGAAGAGGTCATTCACAACCCACAGCAGTCAACGATAGAGGACATACTGAAGCTCAAGCGTTCCATTATGCGGGTACATCGGGTTATGGCTCCCCAGCGCGAGGTCCTGAATCGATTGAGCAGGCGCGAGTTTTCCATCATAGGGGAGGAGGCAGGGATCTTTTACAGGGATGTCTACGACCATATTGTGCGGATCGAAGACCTTGGCCAGTCTCTACGTGATAGAGCGGACAACGCGCTGGCCACCCACCTGTCCTCTGTGGCGAACCGCCAGAACGAGACTATGAGAGTCCTATCCACGGTAGCGACCATTTTCCTGCCTCTTGCTCTGGTAGCAGGGATCTATGGCATGAACTTTGAATACATGCCGGAGCTGGGCTGGCACTGGGGATATTTCGCTGTTCTGACCTTCGTGGGGGCAGCAATCATCGCTGCAGTATCTTGGTTCTGGGCCCGAAAGTGGATAGCCTGGAGTCGCCGGCGCGTGGCGAGGTTCAGGCCATTTGCCGTAGAGCCTGAAAAACTAGTGGGCTATGTAGGCCTCGTGAGAAAGTGGTCGCACCTGTAGCGAGAAGGAGTCGTGGCTTACCTATAGCTGCCAAACATATTTGTTAGCGTAGAAGAGGAGTTCTAGCGAGCGCCACTATGCCTAAAGCCGTCTGACGGACTTTCCGCTTGCGTAAACCAGAAGCCTGTCTCCCTCAAGAATCCTCTCCTTCCTATCAGGCCGGGGAAGGAATTCGTCAGCCCTGTCAACGGCAAGAATCTCCACATCTTCTTCCGCCATGACATCGGCCAGTGACCGACCAATGTTCTTCGACTTTTCCTTTATCATTACCAGATTGACTCCCCAGTCCTTCCCGACATTGAAGACTTCTTCAACCGCTGGGGCTTCTCTCAGTATCCGTTTCAACAGCGGTTTTCGAACCAAGACGAGAATGCGGTTGCCAAACCTGCTGGTAACGATAACTTGATAAAGGATGAGGATACCGACAACTATTATCGCCAGGCGGACAAAGAACCAGCTGTAGCCCGTCACCTGCGTAAAGGTTGCAACCAGTGTGGCAATTATGGTGACCAAGCCAGCATTTCCCAATATGATCAGAATGGTTACTATGCGACGCCTCGTTCTGTGCCGCACAACCCGCTCGGCTTCAGTTGTGGTGAAGCCCGTTCCTGAAAAGGCAGATAGCGCCTGAAATCTAGCTACCTCGGGCTCTATACCAGTTAGCTGCAGAGCAAAGCCTCCTATGCGAACGACGATGAAAGAAACCAGTATCGCTATCAGTAAAATTCCCAGATAAGCCATAGGCCACCCCTCCGATTGAAGCTTTGGTGATTGCCGTGGTCAATCGAGCTACTCGTTGGTTCAAAGCTGCTGATATATTATATCGCGTAAGCCACTCTCGCACTAGAGCCCAAGGGTCAGAGAAGCCAACACCTTGACCGCTATTGCCTGTTATTAAACATGTGACATCTTGAGTTCTAGCCGAGCTGATAATACACTTATGCCAGCGACCCACAAAGGTCAGAGACCTTGGGTGTGGAATCCTCAATTGAGTTACTCGGCAGTTCCGTTCGTGCCGGTTTCTTCACGCTCCTGGACAGGTAATGCTGGCAGCTTGCTGCTCAAGGAAGCTCGTACCTGGGCCTCAGCCTCAGGTCCCAAAGCCTCCGCAGCTTCCAAAGCGCCATGGGCTGCTTCTGATACAGCCACCTCCTGTGACAAACCAGCCTCCTCGGCTGCCTCCTCGGCTGCCTCTATTGCTTGCACCGCCGCTTCTCCCAGATCGGCCTGTATCTCCCCGGCTCCTTGAACCACGCCATAGCTGGCTCCACGCAGAGCATCTTTACTGTCTACTCGGGAGCGTCGCATTGCCTGTGTAACCGCCAGCACTGCCCGATGTACCAACTGCCCTACATCCGCCTGAGCCATCTTGTCAACAGCGTGTATTGAGCCTCTAGCTGCCTGCCTAGCTACCTCGATACCATATTGCTTACGCAATTCGGCACTAGCTTCTTTAAGGCCGGACAGGCCTTCCTCAAGTGCTTTGGCTAGCCTGGTGGCTGTTATTTTTCCGCGATGCGCCGTTATCGTTGCTAATCTAGACATCTCTGCAATCTGATACGCGGTTACGCCCAGGGCAACATCTATTCCTGGAACGGGCACGCGTCTCAGATATCCGTAAGGGAACTGGCTTAGGAAGTTTAGACCAGCAACGGTGCTGAAGGGGCGAGACAGTTCACGCATCGGGGCGCCCAGCGCATCTAAGACGACTTCTCGACTTTCCTCTCCCTCCTCACGCACGCCGCCTAACAGGGTTAGAGTGATCAGACCCAAGAAAAAGGCAATCCCGAAAAGGAAATCGAAACCTGTAAGGTATAGGGCACCTATCTCAAAATGACTGCCGGGGCTCAGCCATTCAAAGGTGAGGCTGAGCTGGCGTACGCTGAAATAATCCGCGAAGTATCCACCGAGCAGGGGGCCTAATCCTGCTCCGAGGTTGATCGCAAGTCCAGCCCCCGCCAGATACGCTGTGGCCTTTCCTGACGGGGCCAGCTTGATGCCAATCGTGCCAATGGCAAGCGTTACCCCTGCGGCTGCTATGCCAGCCATGATGTGCAGAATCACCAGCAACGGAATCGTCAGGAAATACCGCTCGGGCATGGTGGTGAAAGCCCACCCCAGTATCACCAGCAGGTAGAGGGAGACGCATAGCGAGAGAACGGCTTTGTGTCCGAACTGGTCCGCCAATCGACCCCAGACCCGCAGGAACATTATGTTGAAGGCCTGACTCAGTATGGTGAAGCCGATGACCGCTGATAGGGGCAATCCCAAGCGCTGTAGCATGTATACGGCGAAGAAAGGCGTGGCCAGGTTTATAGCTAATCCCCAGATGAAGAGAAAGCGCAGCAGCTTGCGATAGTTCTTGTCACGAAACGGTGCTGCTATAGTGCTTGCTAGGGAGGGCTGTGGTCCAGGTGCTCGCTGCATCAAGGGTTCGGGCATAAGAGACATGAATACCGGGCTGGCCAGCGCCAGAATGAAGATGCCAAAGAGAAGCGCTATTGAGTAGCCTAGTATTTCCGAATCCGGAGAAGCTTGACCTTTCCACCAGTCTACAAAGAAAGCGGCTGCAAGCCCGAATACCATACCTGCGAATGCAGCAAGAGCCAGACGCCGACCCATTATGCTTCCCAGTATCTGTTGAGGAATCAGGTCCCGAATCCAGCCATTCCAAGCGCAGTTACATATGGCGACCAGCACACCCCGTACAGCCAATAGGCCCAATAGCAAAGAGATCGCACCAGCACTAGGTACATCTAGGAAGAAGGGGACAAGCGCTATAGGTATCCATAACATCTGCGCCGGCAGGTAGGTTCCGAGTGCGATAGCCTTGCGTAGCCTGATCCTTTCCACAAGGAGTATGGCGGGGATCTGAAGTGGCTGGGTTATGAATGGAATGGAGGCCAGGATACCTATTTGAAGGTTGTTGGCACCTAGCGCTAGAGCGAAGGCGGTTAGGAAACCGCTGGTGGTTATGCTGAAGAAGCCCAGTGAGGCCATGCCCTCCAGGGTCATGTACCGAAGGCCTCTCTTCACCTCGTCATCGGAGATGGTGGGCCTTGGGCGGAAAAGCTGAGCGATCTTCAATGCCATTAGTCAGGAAGCATTATCCAGATGTTCCGCTACCGTACAGGGAATCGGTAGTTTGCATTGACATCTTGCGCCAAGCATAGAGCTGCTTGGGCGCGGCTAGGGGCCACACGACTTGGGAGACCCGCACGATTGGCAGCTAGACAATTGCCTTAGACAACCGAAGCAGGATCTAGACCCTGTCTTTGAGCCAGGCAACTCTGTCTTCGACAATTTGGCGCGCCTGTGCCCGATCGCTCGCCTTTGTCAGACTCTTTGCCAGAGTGGAATCGTCGATCACGTCCCTAATCCAGTTACTGAAGTCGTTGTTCCGCTCACTGACGTGATGACTGAAGGACTGCTCAGTCATGTCACTTAGTGCAACAGACAATTCCTCCAGATTTCTGACGTCCCTCCCATCATGGCACCGGAAGATCTTTGCGCCGGGAACATCCGAAAGACGTGACCTGTAGACCTCCTTCTTGCTACTCATGGCTCCTCCCTCACCTTCTTTGTTGCACTGAAGTCAAATTATAAGGCTGCTCTTCCACACCTGTCAAACACAAACCACAGCCTTTGCCTTAGCTATTAGCGGGAGCATGACCGTTGCTGCTAGATACAGCAACGTTTTACCCACCTTTCTTGCGCTTTGCGCCAAGCATTATTAGGAGCTCTCCTACAGCAGCATCCGATACGTCGTCTTTAAGGGGCACATTTCTGTGTATCCGGTATGCGTTTCTTCGGCCAACCTTGTCCTTGCTGATGAAGCCGCCCTCGTCAAGGTCCTTGATGATCCTTAGGGCTGCCCTTTCGGTTATACCAGCAGCATCACCGATATCCCTAGCGGTAGAGTCCGGATGTTTGGCGATAGCAGCCAATACAAGACCGTGGTTGGTGATGAAGCCCCATTCAGCCATTCTTATCCTCCTGCGTAAGTAGTGAATAGTTGGTATGATGGATGATACTCCACTCATCTTCTATAGAAATTGAACAGAGGACTACTTGACAAGTCACAATATTCATGATACATTATGGCGGAAAATCATTTCAGGTTACATTTAAGATGCAATATGTTTATTATTAAGCTATTACTGATTGGTCATTATCTCAAAAAAAGTCATGTATGTCAAGTCTTTTAATTTGAGCTCATGAGGTAGCAATTATGGACTCTAAACAAGTGCTAACTGGAGAGCATTGTCCGAGGCAGGCCGAGTGGGCAGATGGCTGGGCGGTTGTTGCTGATCCCGTCAAATTCGCCGCCAGGTTCAGCGCCACTGTCCCCGGAGCATATCGACACGTGACAGGTGATGATATTCGACAGATGGCGCAATGTGGGCTGATCGGGCGATGTGGCTTCTTTGATCGGTCAGACCTGGAGACAGTCAGAGGCATACTTCTGTATGAACAGCACCGAGAGGACGCGGCCAGACAAAAGACGCAACGTGAGTTGGTCCATGCTGTTTTGGCAGTACGGGGTAGCGGGGTACAAGCCGATTTGTCGTTTGTTAGTTTGAATGACGTGTAGTGCACAGCCGCTGGCAACTTGTACAGTATGAGCGAGGCATGTAGATATGCCGCTGTCAACTCACGGGAGGTCTGGACTTAGCCGATGGGCATTTGGCAGCGTCGCCGACAAAGTAATGCGCAGAGTCGATATACCGATATTGCTGGTCAGGCCACGCTAACGAACGAGGTGGGAAAATGAACTTCCTCAGAAGCCAAATAAGATACTTAGTAGCTGGCTTAATCCTCTGGCTGCCAGTTGGAATAATAGTCGTTGTTGGCCGCTACTTCTTCGGGACCCTCGACGATGCGGGAGGGGATTTCCTTGGATTGTTCCTTCAAGACCAGTCCGTTTACCCCGGACTGGGAATCGCGTTGTGGCTAATGGTTTTCCTCCTCACCGGGCTGGTAGTAAAAAAAACGCGTGTCAGCGATCTTCTTTCGCGGGTACCGGTTGTGGGGCTGCTTTTTCGAAAAGATGGCGAGACGATGACTCTGGAAAAGCTAATAGGTTTGTCCCCGTGCCTATTCCTGTACTCGCCGACCTGTCTGTCCTACGGCTGGATACTTTCGGAACAGGAGGTCAAGCTGAACAACGAAACAGCCCGTTTCGCCTTGGTTAATGTCTACTATCCCAACGTACCGACTATAGTGACCGGGCAGGTTTACACAGCGAGGAAGGAAACGGTAATGAAACTTGGCAACCAATCCAGAGAAATCGTTGATGTGTTGCTGTATGGGCTGCGAAGGCCTGTAAGCCTAAGGTACCTTCCGTGGGATGATGAGGACAACGAGGAGTTCAAGCGAAGAGCGGAACTCTTTGGGATTGGTCTTGGGGCCGATCCCACCACCAGCTCAGCCCTTGGTAGCGGACAGCTTGTTCACGTGTGAGGGAGCGGTAAGGCACCCGTCTACAGTTATGGGTGTTCGAGACGTTTTGCAGAAAGGATAAGGCGGCTCCAGTGCAGCCGCCTCATATGGAATACTAGACAGTCCAGGGCATGGGCGAAGGTCGTGAGCCACGGGGCGAAATGGGAATGCTGAGGTTCAACGATTGTCCCAGATGCAAGGGTACAGTGATACTCGACAAGGACGAATATGGGTGGTACGAGCAGTGCCTGCAGTGCGGGCACCTGCGTAAGTCCGTTGCAGAGCGCGACATTTTCTGGTGGGTCGACTCTCTTCTGCGGACAGCCACCGGTGTGTCAGGTGGATAGCCCGTAGTTACGCACCTGCCTTTGTCAGCCATCCAAAGGCAAGAAGCACCTCGAGTGGTCTCACCAGTTCAAACAGGCCAATCCGCCACCTCAGAGACTTACTTCTGCTTCTGGGCCAGAGTCCGCGGAGTTTGATGTGACGCTCACTGACTAGGACTGACCTTCATCCAGCCATTGTATCGTCCTGGGTACGCTGTTATAATCGTGCCCTAAGATTTCATCTCTCGCTTGCGGATGACTCTGAAGCGTCGAGAGTTGTCATCAGGGTGGCAGGAGAAACGCAACCCATGAAACAGTGGGAGGTGACGGGCGAGCTCAGGCGAAGAATAGAGAAGGTGTTTGATGAGAAGCGGACTGAGCTCCGATGGCACTACCCGAAGCCTTACTTCGGAAAGAACTAAGACAATGGTGTTGCCGAGAACCGTGTGCAAATTCTATCAGGTGGCTGGTTTCCCAGGATGTGATCACCTCTCTGGCGTAGTGTACAACTAATCGGGGAGGTTGGAAGAATGGATTGGACTCCGGTAACTGACTGGCTCCTGCAGCACGGCACGCGTATTCTC
>CAZCXP010000053.1:0-3553 GCA_964502665.1 uncultured Dehalococcoidia bacterium
GAGGAGTGGTGCGCCACAGCGCACTGAAATCAAACACCCGTACCAAACCTGCTTTGATCAACTGCCTTCTACCGAGCGCGTCGCACCAGTGGGTTTCGTTAAGTCTGACACCCGACTTCCCGCAATTCTACGCCCTAACTGAACTCGTCGAATCTCCTCTTTAACGCGTTTCTCAGGCTGAAATAGCTGTCCACTATTTGCTCAATTTCACGATCCATGCGTTTTGAGCTATCTACGCCCTCGAGGATTTTGGACGCCACAGGGATTATCAACAAGGCGGCAACCAAATGTCTGGTCTTGTCATCTATCATGATTCCTTCCCTCCGCTGTTGCTGGTACTAGCACTCCAGCACCGCTAATTGAGGTCCTGCGCCATAGACTCTTGCTGTTATTATAAAACATCGCAGCACAATATCCCAAGCGGTAAGGAATTTGGAAGCTTGACAAACTTGGTGAAAAGTGTTACAAGTCTTACAGTCCGTTTACCTATGGCTTAAAACAGGGACTTACCTATTTATTTAAGATGATATCTAGGGCATAGGCAGTCCACTAGTCCATGCGGACTGAAGAGCGATGCCCCGGATAGCGCGAGAGGGGAAATACGGGTATGGTCCATAGACTGCTTGGGAAAGAGGTGATGATGACAATGAAAAAGATGAGCATCATGGCGATGCTGATGCTGGTCAGCATCGCACCCTTGTCTGTGACTGGGTGCGGTGGCGAGACACAAACGTCGACAGCCTCACAGACGCCCGCCAGACCGGACGTGAGCGTCTTCTCAAAGTATGGCTTCTCCTTTGAGTATCCCACGGATTTCCTTGTTTGGCATGATGGACTGTTGGATGCGGACGCAAATGAGAACTCAGGCACGGTTCAAGTTGCGCCGCAAGAAGAAGGATTTCCCCTTTTCGCAGTAAGTTGGGTGAAGACCTGGCGGTGGGGTTTGGAAGGCGGCCTGGAATTCGGTTTCGCCGGAATTGAGAAGTGCGAAGGAGTTAGAAGCGTTCAGAAAGGCGATTTCGTGGAGACAACCAAATCAGAACACCGCCTGCTTTATAAAGAGGGACACCGCCTGCTTTATCAATACTATACTGCTACGACCATGACCGAAGGTGAGACCGTGTATGGAATAGTTGGAGCCTTCTATTGTGATAATACTCAAAGGGCGTTTAGTTTGCTAACGATGCAAAAGACCACTACTGCGGTTTCCACTCAGGAAGCTCTTGACAACTTCAAAGATTACTTGGACTACTTCGCTTGCCACTGATATGTGGCAGCATCAACTTGGTTGGCTGGACGCACTACTCTTTGCCAAGGAGCCAAGAATCTCTATCCCTTTATGATACTTCTCTGATTACTTCTACAGGCCATCTATGATTTCAGGCAAAGCGCGATTTGTCAATCGAGCCCAGCCGGATGGGGGCTAAACAGGCAATGCCAGCAGGAACAAGGCAAACCACCCGCAGCGAAAGGGGGAATAAAATACCCCCTCAAGTAGTACCTAAAGGTGATTGTAATACCTCCTTGACCGAAGGCAGAATGTTTGCTGAGGGAATCGAGGGGGTGATAGCAATGGCTGACAAGTATCATGAATGCTGCCCCAAGCTATACGAATGCTCCAGGATCAGGATGGCACCAATGATCAGAGCGCTCCTTCGCTGCACTGCTGAAGAAGCTATGAAGTCTATCTGTGCAAACTGTGATGAGAGGCCAGAGGTTTCAGCGGTCAGGAAAGAGATTAAAGGTGATATTCGACAGGAAGAGCCGCTATTTACAGCTCAGGACCCCCCGGGCTCTTCAGACTGCCCATAGTGCAACACGCTCCGTAAGTTATCGATGACGTCTCCTTCTACCCGAACCACGGCTTGGTGCCGGAAAGGGCTTCCTATACATTCGGCACCTTTCATTTGCACAGGACCAGCCAACTGTCCCAGTAAAGAATAACCATCTCTTGCCCTTGATAGGGTAAACATTGGGACTGCCGCAAAAGGGGCATAGGGGTCGCCTCTTAGACTCCTCAACGCCGGCATAGTACTCGTCTTCCCTTTTAGGCATCCTTAACCCCTACGAACCCAGCAAAGTCTAGCCAACTATGATGTCATCCAGTGATCTTTTCGGAACGTGGTGTATACCCTTGCTGTCGCGCCAGTACCTGACATCTCCGGCAGGATTGACGGTCTCTATTACCACCGTTTCCCTGGGCTTGCCGAGAGCCAGGACAAGAAGTATCTCATATCGGTGCGGTATTTCCAGTGCCTTGCGCAGTCCACGTTCATCTACCGCACCGACGATGCAGCCCCCCAGTCCCCTCTCCACCGCGCCCAGAAGCATGCTTTGAGCCGCTATGCCATGGTCACAGCGCAAAGGATGGCTTATCTCGGTGTCCTGGAGAATGATTATATACGCCGCTGGCCTTTCCCCCTCGCACGGACCAGGCCAGTCTGTGAGATAAGCGGCCCAGGCGAGGTGTGAGAATACCAAAGCATTCCTTTGAGGGTCACAGGAAAGGATATATCTCAGCGGTTGCATATTGGCTGCAGACGCAGAGTGCCTCGCCAGGTCGATAAGCTCCCTCAGCGTCTCAAGCTCGACAGCGACTTCCTGATAGAACCGCCGATAGCTCCTGTTCTTCAGTATTAAATCTCTTATCACGCCGATCTCCTCAATATCACCGGAAAACACCATTGCTGGGGGCTTGCTTCGGACCTCTTGTGGTAGTATAAATATCAGTGAGGGATATCGCAAGTGTATGGTTTCGTCCTTACACAACATAAATGGCACAGGGGAGGGAGACATGAGAGCGAAGGGATTTCTGGCTTGCATCGTATTTGTCTTGATTTCACTCGTAGCAGCGAGCTGCACTACTGGAGTTTCCCAGAAAGAGTACGACGACGTTAGCAGCGAGCTGGCGCAGACAGAGGAGGAACTGGCAGCAACCAAAGGAAATCTCTCTGAGATTCAGACTAAGCTGTCTCAGACCGAGGCAATGCTGGCGCAGTCCCAATTAGAACTGGAGGCTCTCAGGCTTGCACCAGCGACATTAGAGGTGGTTTTTGTCGACCGTGGTGGAATAGGGAGACTGGTTAGTCTCAAAGTAACCAAGGAAACCGCAGAGGGGAACTGGGTCGTTGAGTGCCATCTGGAGCAGACTGGTCCACTGCCTACCCTGGTAAATGTGGTTGATGTTGAGCTATATATTGAGGACCGCTTCATTGATTCCGAGAGATGGATTGACGTTTCTTCGAGCGGTTTTGCAGTCACTAAGCCGAGTATCAGGCTGGATACAGGCACAGGTGAGTTCGTCGAATCAATCGAGCTTAGAGTCGTGCCTGCATTTAAGGTGTTTGGCACATAAAAACAACTGGGGACTTCCTATTGGGGGAAGTGTCGGAAATGGCAGACGAGCATGACTTAGGATCATGTGCCGCAAGGCGTGGGGGTTCGAATCCCCCCTTCCCCATTCAGACAAAGAAGAGATAGCAAGCTGATATGCTTTCAACTAGAGCGAATCCAGGCGGATGTTATGAATACTGCTGGTATTTAGCCTGCCCGG
>CAZCXP010000053.1:3653-8367 GCA_964502665.1 uncultured Dehalococcoidia bacterium
ACTAGAGCGAATCCAGGCGGATGTTATGAATACTGCTGGTATTTAGCCTGCCCGGCGCTATTTACGCCGGGGTGCGCGCCAGAACATCCTGGACCGTGATGCCTTCAAAGGAAGCGCCATCGGTCTCCCGTGGAATCTTGCCTGTGGGGCAAAGGCCAAAGCACTCCCGGCAATCCATGCACACTCCCGTCGAGACCACTTCATCAATGAATGCCACACGCCTGTTTACGCCCCTGCCAACAAACGTTATGGCATTAGCCCCTTTGACCTCTGCGCAGTAGCGAACACAGAGTCCACAGAGTATACACTGGGTTACTTCAGATTTGAACCTCGGCTTCTCTACGCCGTACTGGCTTGCGAGCTCCGACAGAACCGGAGCAGAGGCAAGCATTAGCTCCAGGAGCATTTTGCGCATCTTGGTAACCTTAGGGGAATCTGTCTTCACGGCTAGCCCATTTTCCACGTTGTATACGCAAGAAGTGACCAGCCTCGTCTTCCCGTTTCTTGATATTTCCACGGTGCAAAGCCTGCAAGCGCCATAAGGAGCCAGCTTCTCGTGGTAACAAAGGGTCGGGATATGAATCCCGGCGGCTCGGGCTGCTTCGAGTATCGTCATTCCCTCTTCAGCTTCAACATCTTTGCCATCGATCTTCAAGCGCACTTTCTTCATTCCCGCTTTCCTTTCTTGCGCACCACCTCAGTACCCAAGGGAAGCGCTGCCGGTACCGGCTCGCCAGAGATTCTCAACACGGCGGAGAAGCGAGTTGGGCAAACCTCAAAGCAAGTATTGCACTTGCTGCACTTCTCCTGATCAATGATGTGAACAAGGTTCTTGCCGCCGCTGATTGCTTCCACGGGGCATTCTCTGAGACAGATTCCACAGGCTGAGCACTTATCGGGATCGATATAGTATGAGATGAGGGCTTTGCAGACCCCAGCAGGGCAACGCTTCTGCTCTATATGCGCTTCATACTCATCCCGGAAGTACTTTATGGTGCTGAGTACCGGATTGGGCGCGGTTTGCCCCAGAGCACACAAAGAGACGTCCTGAACCACCTCGGATATCTCCTCCAGGAGCTCGATGTCACCGGTATCGCCTTCACCCCCGCAGATTCTACCCAGTATAGCCGCCATCTGCTCAAGACCCGCGCGGCATGGTATGCACTTGCCGCAGGACTCATCGGCAAGAAAGTTAGTGAAGTACCTGGCCACGTCCACCATGCAGGTATCCTCGTCCATTACAACCATGCCGCCGGAGCCCATCATGGAACCCGCTCCTGTAAGCTCATCGAAATCCACAGTAAGATCAATAAGGCTTTCCGGCAGACATCCCCCAGAGGGGCCGCCTGTCTGAACCGCTTTGAATTTCTTACCCTGACGAATCCCACCACCTATGGTGTAGATGATCTCTCTAAGGGTCATCCCCATAGGCACTTCCACCAGCCCGGTATTATTCACCTTGCCCACCAGAGAGAATATCTTGGTTCCCTTGCTGCCTTCAGTTCCGATGTTTGTGAACCAGTCAGCGCCGTTATTGATTATCAGGGGTACGTTGGCCCAGGTCTCCACATTGTTGAGATTGGTCGGCCTTTCCCATATTCCTCTCACAGCGGTGCGGATGTACTTTGGCCTCGGCTCACCCACTATTCCCTCAATGGCAGTCATCAGGGCGCTGGACTCACCAGAAACGAAAGCTCCAGCTCCACGATGTATACTAACATCGAAATCGAAGCCGGAGCCGAGTATGTTTCTCCCCAGCAGACCATATTGCCGCGCCTGACTCAGAGCCAGGGTAAGATTGCTCACCGCAAGAGGATACTCCTGACGCACGTAAACATACCCTTCGTGCGAGCCAATGGCATAGGCGCCGATCGTGAGCCCCTCCAGCACACTGTGAGGATTGCCCTCAAGCAAGCTCCTGTCCATAAAGGCACCCGGGTCACCTTCGTCTGCATTGACGACGACATACTTTGTATCTCCCGGGGCATCGCGAGTGGTCTCCCACTTCACTCCAGCGGGGAACCCTCCGCCACCCCTCCCCCTCAGATTAGCCCGCTTCACCGTCTCCAGCACTTCCTCGGGGCTCATCTCAGAAAGAACCCTGGCTAAGGCAGAATAACCTCCGAGTGCAATGTAATCGTCGATACTCTTTGGATCAATAAGTCTGTTATTGCCGAATACAATCCGTCTCTGGTGTTTGTAGAAAGGTATCTCGCCCTCATGCGCTATCCTTTCCCCGCTGGCATCTTTGTACAGCAACCGATCAACCAGCTCCTTATCCGCCGATATCTTGGACACGACCTCAGGAACATCGCCTGGCTTCACCCCAAGATAGCAGATCTCCTCCGGGAAGATGACAACGATGGGGCCCCTCTCACAGAAGCCGTGGCAGCCAGTACGCCGGACATCCACCTTTCTCTTAAGGCCATTCCTTGAGATCTCGCTAAGGACGGCCTGGTAGACCTTATCAGAGCCGAGGGCATGGCAGCCCGTGCCCGAGCAAATAGTAATGCAGGGCTTGTTCGGGTCCCTCTTCGATAATATCTGCGCTCTCTTTTTTTCTAACTCAGCAGGCGACTTCAGTCGAGCCATGATCACTTCCTTTTGCAGGCTAATCACAGAGGTCTATAATCCTCTCAACTTCCTTCGGGGTCGGATTGCCATGGTATTCACCGTCAACCACAATCACCGGTCCCAAAGCGCAGCAGCCAAGGCAGTTTACCGTTTTCAGAGTGAATTTTTGGTCAGGGCTGGTTTCCCCAGGGTTGATGTTGAGCGCGCTTGTCACCCTATCCAGAAGGCGAGGTGAGCCGCGAACGTGACAAGCAGTACCCATACATACCGACACCTGATGACGACCTTGAGGAGTAAGACTGAAGGCTTTGTAGAAGGTTGCAATTGTGTAGGCCCGACCTATGGGAACGCCCAGGTTCTTGGAAACCGACATCAAGACATCGGTGGGAAGCCACCGGTTCTCCCGTTGAATCTCCAGAAGTATCTGGATCAAGGCAGCTTTGTCGCCTTTGTATTTCTCTACGATTCTGTCCGTATCGCTCGCTTCTTGAGCAACCTGTCCAATCGTCTCCACCATTTGAGAGACCCGACTGACTGGTATACCCAGCCTATCGCTGATGCGAGTCAAGACGTTCTCTGGAAGCCCACTGTCATTGCCCTCGCTGCCCGTAATCGTTTTAGTAGGGGTGGCTTTGCCACCCCTACTCTTTTTTCTACCAGATGATTTCTCACCAGACCGAGTCGTTGCCTTGCCCCTGGCCATCTCCTTCTCCTTACCTAACTCTATCAACTAGTTTAATTTATTTGGACTTCGAATTCAAGGCGGCATCGGCTCGCGGACACCCAACCAGTTGGATACAGTCAATCCGTGTGTTAGAATACAGTAGCTTTCTATTCCCCAGTTTGCTGATACCGTCGAAGGAGAAAGACTATGTCTCAGGTGTTCTTCTTCAGCTACGCGGAAGCTGCCAATCCTTTGAAAGGCTTGCAACGTCTCATCGCCAAATCGAAATTTGAGGAGATGATACCAAGGGGTAAGTCTGTTGTAATAAAGCTGCATATGGGAGAGCTGGGAAACATAAGATACATAAGGCCTGTTTTCGTACGCAAGGTAGTTGACATTGTCAGGAGCAGAGGTGGCAAACCCTTTCTATTTGATACTGTTGCCTCTTACCCAGGGGAAAGAGAAACTAAGGAGAAGTACCTGAATACAGCTTGCAAGAATGGTTTTGTTGAGTCCAGTATGGATGCGCCTGTGGTGATAACAGACGATGATGATGACCTGCAAACGATACCAATCAGAAACCGCGTCGGCGACTGCCAGCTTACAGAGGTAAGAGCACCTTCCTTACCTCTCAAGTCAGATTGCATGATAGTCCTATCGCACGTAAAAGGCCATGACCTTGCAGGTTTCGGTGGTGCTATAAAGAATCTCGGAATGGGCTGCGTATCTACGGAAACCAAGCGAGCACAGCACTCAGTGAACATGCCCCAATTCAATGAAGAGAGCGACTGCGACGGCTGTGGCAAGTGCGCTGAGGCATGCCCCACGGGCGCAATCACAATAGTGAACGGAAAGCCGGAGAGAGCCGTGGTGGAATGCATATCATGTGGCACCTGTTTCATTAAGTGCCCCTTGGACTGCTGGGTCTGGCCTCCTGGAGCAAAAGAAAAGCTTCAAGTCTGCCTGGCTCACGCGGCTACGGCTGTACTGTCAGCATACCAAGGAAAGATCGCTTTTGTGAACTTCATCCAGGATGTCGTCCCATTCTGCGACTGCGTTGCAGCGTCAGGAGAGCCTGTTGTTCCAGATGTCGGCATCGCATTCTCGTTCGATCCGGTGGCCATTGATAAGGCATCGCTCGATCTGATTGATAAGGCTCCCATTATCCCTGGTTCCACCTCAGCGAAGCCGCCTGACATCCTGGGTAGGATGCACCATACAAGCAGCCTGGTACAGCTAGAAACGGCAGAGAAACTCAAGACCGGCACCTTGACATACGATCTTGTTTCAGTGTAGCTGGAAAAGTTGAAGGTAGCGTTGCCACTCCTGTGGCTACGAGCGCTTCGTCGTGACGGGAGTCACGACGCTACAAAGGGTCAGCCGGGAAGATTGGGCCTTCCTAGTAGATTATCTCCTCGTCCATCAGGCGCGCTATTTCTCTACCGGACATCCCCAAGAGTTCACCAAAGACGTACT
>CAZCXP010000053.1:8467-15693 GCA_964502665.1 uncultured Dehalococcoidia bacterium
ATCAGGCGCGCTATTTCTCTACCGGACATCCCCAAGAGTTCACCAAAGACGTACTCGTTGTGCTCGCCGATCAGCGGCGACGACCTGGTAACTCTGGCCGGTGTTTCCGAGAAGCGCCACGGAGGCCCCACGACAACCTGCTTACCCATCACCGGGTGCTCCACCT
Source organism: uncultured Dehalococcoidia bacterium (assembly GCA_964502665.1). Classification (GTDB taxonomy): domain Bacteria; phylum Chloroflexota; class Dehalococcoidia; order SZUA-161; family SZUA-161; genus SOKG01. The sequence goes on from CAZCXP010000053.1 coordinate 8,634, forward strand.
CCACAGCCAGCTTCCGCTCGTTGAAGTGGGCATCGCTGAGAATTTCCTCGTTGCTAAGGGAAGGCATGGCGGCAACCCCAGCCTTCTGCAGAATCTCAGTCACTTGGTAATGGGTGTAATTAATCGTCCACTCCCCAACTAGCCTATCGAGTTCTTCTTGGTTCCTCCAGCGGCTATAGGCATCGGAGAATCTTTCATCACTTGCCCACTCCGGATTCCCTATGGCCGCACAGAAAGCCTGCCACTCCTCTTCGGTGGAAACCGCAATGCTAACCCACTTGTCATCACCATGGCAACGATAGCAATTGTGGGGTGCCATGAGCCTATCCTGGTTTCCTCTTCGGGACTGTATCCTGCCATTCATGATGTAGTCCATGAGCGCATCGCCGGTGAAAACAGCCAGGCTCTCCACGGAAGACAGGTCTATGTGCTGCCCCTGGCCAGTGTGCTGCCGATGGCACAAGGCAGCGAGAACGGAGAAGGCACCGGTGGCAGCACTCATGAGATCGGTTGAACCTGTCATCGGGTTCGGCGGGCCATCGCTGTAGCCTGTTAAGTGGGCTAACCCACTGTAGCATGCGAAGGTGGGAGCATAGCCCCCGTAACTTCTCATGGGTCCCTCAGCTCCATAGGACGAGGAAGAGAGCATTATGATGTCGGGCTTGATCTCTTTGAGCACCTCATAGCCCAGCCCTAGCCTATCCAAAGAGCCGGGGCGCATGTTTTGGGTCACCACGTCGCTGACCCGGATTATCCTTTTCGCCAGTTCGGCTGCTTCGGGCTTCTTCAGGTTGAGCCTCACCGATAGCTTGTTGAGGTTAATGCTGTTGAAAACCGCAGAGCTATCCACTCCTTCGAAAGCATGCGCTGCTAGGGTTAAGGTCATCATTCGAGATGGGTCGGGTCGAGCCATGCTCTCGATCTTGATGACCTCTGCACCCAGATATGCCAGCAAACAGGTGGCATAGGACCCAGCCCACAACCAGCAGAAATCAGCCACCCTCACTCCATCTAAAGCAAACCTGCTCATCCGAGGGACCTCGCTTCCTATATGATCCCTGATTCCTTCAGCCTAACCAAATCTTCCTTATCGTAACCCAGCCGACCACAGTAGACAGGCTCGTTATGCTGGCCGAGGAGAGGTGCTGCACGCTCCGCCCGCCAAGGGGTCTTGGAGAACTTGTAGGGTGCTGTGGGATACTTCAGCCTGCCTGCCTCAGGATGATCGATCTCGGAAAAAAAGCCCCGGTGATCCAGTTGAGGTGACTTCACCGCCTCCTCTGCGGTATTGACGGGGGCGGCCGACAGAGCCTTGGCCTGGAGTTGGTGAAAGAGCTCTTCTTTTTTGGATTGCCGTAGCCATTCCTCCACGCGCGGATTTATCTCACCACCATATATATGGCGCTCCAACCAGTTATTGAACCTCTCATCCTCGGCCCATGATGGATTTCCCATGCACTCCTTAAGGTCTCCCCACTCGCGATCGTTTAACACCGATAACATAATATAGCCGTCCTGGCATTTCATCGGTGTCGGCATTAGGATAGGGCGATACGCCCTGCTCCGTCTTATCTCAAGATTGGCGAACATAGCTATGTCCAGCCCGACCATGGTCATCATCACATCCTGCTTTGAGACATCTATGTGTTGCCCGATGCCAGTGGCCACCATGCTATAAGCTGCAGCCAGTGTTGCCAGAGAGGCACTTAGGCCGCAGATGCAGTCCCCCACCAGGCCACCTCCTCTAAGCGGTTCACGATCGAGGTCATGGGACTGGATCGGCAGGAGGTAGCCTTCGCCACCAGCGTGGACGGAATTGAGCTCATAGGCCTTGTAATCCCGGTAAGGGCCTGTCTGCCCAAAAGGAGTGATGGATGTCATCACAAGGCGGGGATTGATGCCTTTGAGGTCCTCATAGGTCAATCCGAGCTCTTTCATCACCAGCGGAGGGTTATCTTCTACGAAGATGTCCGTTTGCTCAATTAACTCCTTCAGGATGTTTCGCCCAGCACTTGTGCCCACATCCAGGGTTATGCCCAGTTTGTTGGTATTGAGATAGAGATAGAGCCCGCTCCGCTCCGGATGGGGGATGTCCCCCAGAAAAGGGCCTCTCCTTCTTGCTTCATCCCCAACGCCGGGGGGCTCGATCTTTGTCACCTCAGCACCGAGGTCGGCCAGCAGCTTGGTGCAATACGGGCCAGATACGAGATTACACAATTCCAGGACTTTCAGATGGCTTAGTCCTTGCTCAGGCATGATCCTACTCTCTCTTCTCCAAAGCAAAATTTTGCGAGAACCAACAAGACTTGGCTCTCGCTAACCTGCCAGCTAGCTATCGTGGCACATTTCAATTATAGCATATTCCAGATGTCCGGGACAAGATGATGTTCTGCCAGTGCAGCCAGGAGCATGGAGAGGAAGGATGAGGTTGCTGCTCTCATATGCCGATTCTACGAAGCTATGCCATGGCAGCGCCAAGGCTTTGGTTACCCTGCCACTGAATGACTTTGCTGGACCATACCTCGTCTATCGCTGCCTCCAGAGTTGCCTGCTTTGGCTCGCGAACGTTCACCGATGATCTCAAAATACGGTCGTCGATTGCGCCCAGGAATTGGCACTGTTTGCGGAAGGAGAGCAAAGTGTGACGTTCGCCCCCGTAAACAACGTAGTCCAATTGCCCGACATAAGGTTCAAAATGCTCCCGCACACGGCTACAAACACGAGCGAAAAAATTCTCTATTTGCTTCTCACGGCCCCGCTCAAATCTCCGCTGAGAAGACCCGCCTTTTCTGTGGCGCGAGTGAATATGACCTGTTCCCACTTTGCTGGATAGCAGTTGCTCTCCCCGAAACACGCCTATGGCGTAGGAGCCCAAACGCAGCAGTATCAAACCGACCATAAACTCTCGCTGCAGCAGTGAACGCAGAGGTTCTACATCGTAGCCGCTGCAGAATAGCCTTTCGGTAATGGGAAACGGCGGCAGCACCAAGTACTGCCCTTGCTGTCCCCAGAAAAGAACCCCTCCCGTCGTTGAACGGGAAACCACCTTAGAAACATCCGCCAAAATCTCGTCTCCAACTGAGGCAATGGCAAGCATTTTCTCGATTTCAGGCACAGGCTCGCCGGACGGCATGTATAGAGATGTCGCCCAACCAGGGGCATGTTCCAGCTCATGGAGCAGATGAAGCAGCTTCAGCCTGTTGAGCTTGCGGCGACTCGAGTCTAACATGAACTTGACCGTAGGTGGGTTTCGTTTCACTTCACCCACCCTACATCTACATCATTAACCCCCTCCCACCAAGGCAGAGGGAACACCAATTCTCTCTCCCCTCGCGGGAGAGAGTTAGAGAGAGGGGGACTGCCCGGGTAGGTTGCCCGACGTCGGGCAACCTACCCGTGGGCGCATGCCCTCACAATGCAACCAGAGGCTTACAGCTTCACCACGGTGACTCCGTCCCCGCCCTCACCACGTTCCCCGGGGCGGAAGGACTTGACCAGAGGGTGAGAAGCGAGCATATCTCGCACGATCTGGCGAACCGTACCGGTTCCAAAACCGTGGATGATGCGAACCTGGCTCAAACTGGCAAGAGAAGCATCGTTGAGGTACCTGTCCAACTCGGGAGCCACCTCATCAGCCCGCTTACCGCGGAGGTCAAGCTCCAGGGAGGGCACCCTCGTACTCAGCTTCCGCCTCACTTTTGGTGGTTCGGGTAGCACCTTTCCCGCAGGTGGCTTTAACTTCTCGGCATCATCCAAATTCATCCTGAGTTTGGTATGTCCAACCTGAACGTCGATCTGGCCATCCTCTTCCCTTACTGCGAGAACAGTTGCCCACAGGCCTATATCCGTTAGCCACACTCTGTCGCCTATGCCGACTTCGCTGGCCTCGGCTTGTTCCCCGATCAGACCGCTGCGTCTGGCCTTGATCTTCGAGCTCATGCTCTTCAGTTGCTCACGCATTGCCGCCAGTGCCTTCTCGGCTCGTTCTATGTTTTCCTGTGATGTCGCCTTCTTCAGTTCTGAGCTTGCTCGGCGGACCTCTCTCTGCAGCTGAGCCGTTTCCTCAGCGAGCTTATCCCTCTCCTCGCGAAGCATGTTCCGTTCCTGCTGCTGCAACCGCTGTACCTCATTCTGCCAATGATTCCTCAACCCTTCTGCTGCCTCCTTCTCCTTTTCCAGCCCGTTACGCAGATTTTCGATTCTCTGTTTTTCGCTCACCAAGTCTGCCAGCAGCATTTCGATATCCTGGGTGCCTTTCGCCATCATCTCCCTGGCAGAATCAATTATCTCAGGGGACAGACCCAGTTGCGAAGCTATAGCCAGGGCGTTACTTCCCCCAGGAACGCCCATCGTCAGGTGATATGTCGGTGCCAGGGTAGCGGGATCAAAATCCAGTGAAGCATTTCGCAGGCCGGGAGTTGTGTGAGCGAAAACCTTGAGCTCCCTGTAATGCGTGGTAGCCACAACCATTGTTCCCCTTGGCAGGAAATGAAGCAAGATGGCTCGTGCTAGCGCAGCTCCTTCGTTGGGATCAGTGCTGGTACCCAGTTCATCGAGAAGCACCAAGCCCTTTTCAGTAGAAGATCGGAGGATGCGAACAATATTGCCCATGTGCCAGCTGAAAGTGGAGAGGGTTTGCTCAATGCTTTGCTCGTCCCCGATATCAGCGAAGACACCGTCGAAGATAGGGATATAGCTTTCCTCCGAAGCGGGGATAGGCATGCCTGCCTGAGCCATCAGAGTCAGAAGTCCGATCGTCTTGAGGGCTACGGTCTTGCCTCCGGTATTTGGCCCAGTGATAACCAGTATTGAGTAGTCGCTCCCTATCTCTACCGACAAAGGTACTGCCTTACCCGTGAGCAGGGGGTGCCTGGCATTGACCAGCCTGAGCACGCCCCTCTTTGGGTCAGCTTTGTCTTCATTGCTCCCTCCATCGGGTCCGATGATAGGCTCTGTGGCATTTGCTTTCTCCGCATACCTGGCTTTCGCTAACTCCAGATCGAGCTCTGCAATTGAGCTCACGTTCTGCGATATCTCGGTTTCGTTCGCTCCAACCCTGGCACTGAGAGCCTTGAGAATCCTCTCCACTTCAAGCTTTTCTTCGACTGTAAGCTGGCGCAAATCGTTGCCCAGCTCTACGGTTGACCAGGGCTCGACGAATACTGTAGCTCCTGTGTTGGAGACATCGTGAACAATGCCCTTAAGCTCCTTTCGAAACTCAGCCTTGAGAGGGATAACATATCGGCCTTCCCTCTCAGCAACGAACGCCTCTTGAACGCATCTACGCCCTCTGGGCGACTTGATTATCGATTCCAGTCGATCAAGCAACTGCTGATGTGTCTCTTTCAACTGACGTCTAAGGGTAGCCAGTCTTGTGGAAGCGGAGTCCAGCAGCTCACCCGTTGGGGAGATGCTTCGCCCGATCTCCTCCTCTAACGAAGTCAGTTCAACAATCTGATGTGCAATATCCCAGAGCAGGGGAAGTTCCTTGGCAAGCTTCCCCAGATTGGTGCGCAAGTTCCGTGCGGCAGCTAAGGTGTCTTGAATATCGACAAGCTGTTGTGGTTCGAGAACCTTGCCTCTGGCCGCCATACGGGCGGCTTCCCGAACATCAAGAGCACCTCGGATTGAGAAGTCTGGCTGCAATGAAAGGAGACGGCGCGCTTCGGCTGATTGCCCCAGTAACCGAGAGATCAGAGCAGGGTCCGAGGACGGCTCTAGGTTCAGGGCCAGGTGCCGACTCGCCGAGAATGAGGTGAAGCCAGCGAGTATCTGCCTGACTTTGGCGAATTCCAACACCTCCACGCTTTTTTCGTCCACTACTTGCTACCTCCGTAGATGGGGGCCACCATTGAGAAGCATATATCCCATTGCCTGCTCACTATCTTAAGTCAATCCTGCCTGCTTGTCGACTGCGCTTACCTCACTCAGGGTTTGACAGGGTAAGCTGCCCACTGATATAATTGATATGTGAGAATGAGAATCAAACGCAACCGTCCCCTGGCGATAAAAGACAGGCCGGTTACGGCACAGCGACAGCTACTGCTGGATATCCTTCGCCAGGCGCACAGTCACCTCGATGCTAAGGAGATCTACCGGCGAGCAATTGAAAGAGACCGCCATATCAGCCTTGCCACGGTCTACCGCAACCTGCGTCTGTTCAAGGAGCTGGGGCTGGTAGATGAGATACGCCTTGATGAGATACACTGTTGCTACGAGATGAAGCGCTCGACCGAACATTACCACCTGCTGTGCACTTCCTGTGGGCGAGTCATCGAGTTTAGGAGCCCCCTGATCGCCAAGCTGGTGGCTGAGGTAGAGCGCAACCGCGGCTTCCTGGCCAATAGAGCCGTATTGCACCTGGAGGGCTATTGCCAGAAATGCAAAAAGTTCGAATTCACTTAAAATCGATGAAAATTCTAAGTTAAAATTCGAACCCTCTGTTTACCGTCTAAATAAAGACTCAAAAGAGCCTGTTTTAAGCAAGATACTCTGGAGGTAGGACTCGAACCTACAACCACTCGGTTACAAGTTACCCTTTAATTACTTAAAGGCTTGGACTATCTCATCTCCTATCCCGCCAAGCGGGACTCACGGAGGTGGGCGCTTCACCCTAATTTGACTTAGGATTACGACTTTCGTCTAGTCTCTGCACCTTCCCTTCGATTCGCGGCTTTCGCCACTTCACTCAGGACTTGGCTCAAGATTGCCTTTTATCCCAACTAGGCGGGACATTCAGGTTTCCTTGAATTCACCCACTTTTTCATCCATAGTTTCCTATGGAAGCTGCCTATTGACAGCCGAGTGCTCTACCATTGAGCTACGCCAGAATTAAACACTACTATTTACTGTATTTCCAGAGCAGTATTATACTTATTTCAAATATTTCTGTCAATTGGACTTTCGCGCTTTTCGTTTTATTTATTTGTTGCTTCTTCAAGCCTTAAAAGCTGGTCCCACTTATAGTCAACTTCTGCTTGAATATCAGCAATAATGCTCTGATTTTCCGGTTTAAACAGGTGCTTGAAGCGCGCCTGAGGTTTTAAAAACTCCTCTACAG
>CAZCXP010000054.1:0-11785 GCA_964502665.1 uncultured Dehalococcoidia bacterium
GTAGCCGCCAACGGCCTCGCCACTTGCCGAAAGCACTTTTCCCCCCTCCACCCTCACCCTTCGTTCACTAAACGCCTTCAGGGTAGCTACAATGAGCGGGAATTCCCTTTTTAGGCCTTCTACTCGAATGAGCTTGAAGAGATGGTCTACCTTGTCTTTTTCGACCTTTAGTTGAGATGCGGAATAGCCCTCCACCTCTTTCCAGTACCTGTCGAAGGGCTGACCCCTGATGGGAAAGGTGCAGTAAGCCACCGGGGGCCCCTTGTCCAGCTCTGGGGTCACCAGATGCATCATTACCCCGGTCTCCTCTGCTTTGGCTTCGATGAGCTTCCAGATCACCTCCTGCCAGGTGCCTTGGGGGCCGCCGGGGGCAGCGGGGTGGAGGTTGATCATGGTGTACCTCTGGCACATCTCAGGGCCGACGATGAGCATGTAGCCGGCTAGAGTGCAGATGTCGGGGGCATAGCCCTCGAGGCGCTTCATCACCTCTCTGTCGTACTCCAGCCGCCATTCGGGGGAAAGATACTCTCCACCGATCGCCTTGAACCTCCGAGATGAGAGATGGACGAGGGGCAAACGGTAATCCCTCACCAGGTCGAAGAAAAGGTCGCTTTCTACATCTTCCCCAGGTTCACGGTTGCTGAAAACGAACGGAATCTCTGCCCTAAGCTCACCTCTGCCTATGCTGTTCCATACGGTTAGCAGCAGATCACGGGCTGCTTTGTCCCTTCCCGTGGAGAACCAGCCGATTCTATACATCGCCGCTAGCTCCTCTTCACCAGCTTTATCAGTCTGTTCCTGATATTGTACAGACCGATCAGGGTACTGGTTCTCTGCGTGAAGACCTTACCTTGACCAAGGGCCAGTCGAAATTGCTCGGCATCGTTGAACTCGGGAAGTTCTATGAAGGACCTCCCGATCTCTCTTACAACATGGGCATCACTACCAACAGTACCTGGCAGTCCGTGGGTTTGTGCAAACTGCAAGGCGCGTGCTGAGTCCCGCGCCAGAAGAGTACGCGAGTTGAAAACCTCGATCAGGTCGATGTCGGGCATTATCTTCTCGAGGGCGTCGCGGCGGAGCCGGGAATGAGGTCGAAAGCGATCGAAGGGATGTGGGATACACACCAGCCCTCCCTGGGCTTTGATCCGCGCCACAGTCTCCTCGGGGGAGAGATGGCGCGGGATCTCTTCAGTGAGGAAGAGACCTATGATCTCCCCGCTGCTGGTTAATACCTCCTCACCGATTATGATGGTGAAAGGAGCGATGCGCTTCACCTCCAGAGCCCCTGAAATGGTGTTGTGGTCAGTCACTGCCAGGCAGTTTATCCCGGTCTCAAGACAGCGTTGAACAACCTTTTCCAGGGAGGATATCGAGTCTTTAGAGTAACAGGTGTGCACATGGAGGTCGGCTTTAAACAACTCGGTTCACCTGAAGGCTTACACTCTTTCCACGTAGCTGCCGGTGCGAGTGTCGACACGCACCATGTCTCCGATGTTGATGAAGAATGGGACCTGAATAGTAACGCCAGTCTCCAAAACAGCTGGCTTTGTTCCAGCTTGGGAAGTATCTCCCTTGAAGCTGGGGCCGGTCTCGGTGACCCGTAGCTCCACGGTGATCGGCAATTCGATCCCAATTGCCTCATCACCGTACCGCGAGATCATGAGTGTCATCCCATCCTTGAGGTAGTTGAGGGCATCTCCCAATTGCTGCGAGGTCAGGGGCGTCTGCTCGAAGCTCTCAGTATCCATGAAGTAGTACAGATCGCCGTCCTGATAAAGGTACTGGGCAGACCTCTGGTCGAGGCGCACCCGCTTGAATCTGTCTCCTGCTTGGAAAGTGCGTTCAACGGTATGTCCGGCGCGAATATCTCGCAGCCTGAGCCTCACCTGGGCGCTGCCACGTCCCATCTTGATATGCTGAAAGTCAAGGATATTATAAAGCTGCCCATCCAGCTCGATGGCGATACCTTTCCTCAACTCACCGGCGTCCATCATCTTTTCAACCTCTTTCGAACTTTGTTCCGAAAATAGAGCTTGTCCCGTTCGCCCTGAGCCCCCGCGTACGCGGGGGCAGTTCATGGTTCGACAAGCCTGTCCTGAGCGGAGCCGAAGGGCTCACCACGAACGGCGTCTCCTATGTCAATTTACGTCGTTCGTCTCGTGCGTAATCTTAGATTCTTGCTGTAGTGTTGATCGCCTGTGTACTAACTTGTCTTCCTCGCCTTAGTCAGCGGCCGTACCCTGCCTTCTTCCAACACCACCATGTCCTCTATCCTGACACCGCCCCAGCCCGTAATATAGATACCGGGCTCGATGGTGAACACCATTCCCTCGGCCAGGATGCTGGAGGACCTGGGGCCAAGGCGGGGCTCCTCGTGTTCGGCCAGACCGACACCATGTCCCAGCCCATGGCCGAAGTTCTCCTCGTATCCTGCTTGCACGATAACCGTGCGGGCAAGCTGGTCGGCCTGCTCACCGTTCATGCCCACCTGCAGGGTTGCCATCGCGGTGAGCTGTGCTCCTAAGACTATATCATAAACCCGGTGGAAGGTGTTATCTCCCTCTCCCAGGCAGATGGTGCGGCTGATATCGCTGGAGTATCCGCCGACAGTTGCCCCCAGATCGATCACCACGGGCTCGTTATCGAGGATAACCCTATCAGTAGGTTTAGCGTGGGGCAGCGCTGAGTTCGGACCGGAGGCCACGATGATATCGAAGGGGAGGGGTTCGCTGCCATTCTGGCGCATGAAGCTCTCCAGTTCCCAGGCAAGCTCCCGCTCTGAAATACCTGGCTGAACCCGGGGCAGGACCTCTTCGAGGGCGGCATCGGACAGCGCCGCCGCTTCCTCAAGACACTTCAATTCCGCCTTGTCCTTTACCGCGCGCAGTGATTCCACCAATCCCTCTGTGGGCACGAGGCTGATTTCTCCGCCCATCTCACTTACTGTCCCAGTTAGCTCCTTACAGGTGCAAAAGGAAACCTCTCTCCCCTCGAAGCCCAGCTTCTGAATATCCAGGCCCGACACGAGGGTGGGGAACCATTCTGATAGCGGGCCCTGCATTCGAACCATCTCGAAGGCAGGCGCTTCAGCCCGTGCCTGCTCGACGTAACGGAAATCAGTGGCCAGGATAGCCCTGTCCTGCGAGATGAGCAGGTACCCTGCCGAGCCGGTAAAGCCGGAGAGGTAGCGGCGGTTTTCGTTCTGGGAGATGAAGATGGCGTCAAGCCCGTCCTCGACGAGTCTCTGGCGCAGCTTCTCGAGACGATAGACCACTATCATGTCCTAGAAAAAAAGAGATTCTCATGGGCCTATGGCCCACCAACGAATGACGAGAATTATCACGGCACCTGACTATGGGTAGGTTGCCCGACGTCGGGCAACCTACCCGGTTTAGCTTCGAGCGAGTTGGCTACGGAGTCTCTCGAGCCGATTGGCCATGGGCAGCTTACGCCTCCGGCGCTGCTATGATCTCCAGAGCAGCGATATACCCTCGCCATCCCAGCCCTGATATCTGCCCTCGGGCTATGGGGGCGATCACGGACTGCTGTCTGAACTCCTCCCGGGAGTGGATGTTGGAAAGATGAACCTCGATTATGGGCAGGGAGGTATCGGCCAGAGCGTCGCGCAGCGAGAGCCCGTAGTGGGTGAGCGCAGCGGGGTTGATAATGATGCCTGCGGCCTCTGGAGACTTCTCCTGGATGAAATCGACCAGTGCTCCTTCATGGTTGGACTGGAAGGTCTCCAGTTCGACCCCCAGCTCGCGGGCCCTTTTCTGGAGCAGGGAATCGATCTCGTCCAGGGTTTTATCGCCGTAGACCACAACTTGCCGAGAGCCGAGCATATTCAGGTTTGGGCCATGGACAACCAGTATCTTCATTGCCCCCCCTTTCCGGTGCTGCTTCTGGGATGAGCGGCGAGGTAGCTGCGGCGGATCTGGCTCTGGGAGACATGGGTATATATCTGGGTGCTGGAGAGCCTGGCATGTCCCAGGAGGTCCTGCACCACCCTGAGATCGGCGCCTCCGTCGAGCAGGTGGGTGGCAAAGGTATGGCGCATTATGTGGGGGAACATCCTCATTTCAAGACCCGCCTGCCGGCCATATTTCTTGATTATGTGCTGGATGCGACGCTCAGAAATCCTCTCTCCGAAGCGGTTCAGGAAGAGTGCCTTGGTGTATGCCTTGCCCTCAAGCTTGATGCGACCGAGATCGAGATAGAGCCTCAGCGCCTCTGCCGCTGGTTTCCCCATGAGCGCCATACGCTCTTTGGATCCCTTGCCCCAGACTTTGATCTGGCGAGAGCCGAGATCGATATCATGCAGGTCTAACGCTGTGATCTCGCTCACACGCAATCCGGCGGCGTAAAGGAGTTCCAGTATTGCGCGATCTCTGAGGCCCTGGGGGGTCGAGCTGTCAGGCGCCTCGATCAGCCGTGCCATCTCCTCATGGGTGAGGAAGGTTGGCAGCCTCTTCTCCAGCTTAGGTGATGACAGCGTCGATAGTGGCTCAGCATCTACCAGATTCTCCCGCGCCAGATAGCGATAGAATGACCTTAAGGCGCTGAGCTTGCGGCTGATGCTGGCTCGAACTATCCCCTGCTCGTGGAGCCAGCCAAGGTAAAGGCGCATGGTAGAACGACTGACCTTATCAAGCGAATCTATCCCGTTGTTGCCCAGGAAGTCAAGGAAGCCCTGGATATCGCTGGTGTAGTTCCTCACCGTCAACGGAGAGATACCCCGTTCCAGCTCCAGATGTTTGACATAACGTTTAAGCAGTTCTTCCACCTTCTACCCCTCGTCTCCCTCATAGTCGCATTGGGTGCACTTGGCCAGTCCTTTCTTTGACAGGGTCAACAGTCCCTGGCATTGGGGGCAAGGCTGTGGCAGCGGCTTGTCCCATGAAGCGAAATTGCACTTGGGGAACCGGGAACAGCCGTAGAAGAGCCGTCCTTTCTTGCTTCTCCTCTCCACCAGCTCACCACCACATCTGGGGCAACTGACACCTATGGTAACCTGTATCGGCTTGGCGTTCTTGCACTGGGGGAAACCGCTACAGGAGATGAACGGTCCTCTCCGTCCCCATTTTATCACCATGGGCCGTCCGCAGAGCTCACAGATCTCGTCGGTGGGTTCAGTGACTTTGGGGATAGCCGAAGTCGCTCTAACCACCAGTTCCTCGAAGGGGTAATAGAACTCCCGCAGCATGGGAACCCACTCGAGTTGACCGTTGGCGATTTGGTCCAGCTTCTGCTCCATTTGGGCGGTGAAGCCAACATTGACGATGTCGGCGAAGTGCTCGCTGAGCAGGCCGGCGACGATGACGCCGACTCTGGCGGGCGCTAACTTCCCGTTGCGCCGCTCTACGTAACCGCGCTCCTGGATCAGAGATAGGATGGGGGCGTAGGTGCTGGGGCGCCCTATGCCCAGCTCTTCAAGTGTCTTGACCAGCGTGGCCTCAGTATAGCGGGGTGGGGGCTGGGTGAAATGCTGCTCAGGGAAGAGCTTCAGGAGCTTGAGCTGTTCGCCCTTGGCGAGCTGGGGAAGGGGACCCTTTCCATTTTCCTCCTCAGCATCGTCTCTGCCTTCCTGGTAGAGGGTGAGGAACCCGGGGAAGGCTATCACCGATCTCCTGGCTCTGAACAGGTATCCTTTACTGTTGTTGCCCTTCGCCTCTATGTCCACAGTGGTGGTGTCGATTTGGGCCGCTGCCATTTGGCTGGAGAGCATCCGTTGCCAGATAAGCGTATAGAGCCTTAGCTGCTCTTTGGTGAGGTAAGGCGCGATCTGTGCCGGCTCTCTTTGTATAGAAGTAGGGCGTATCGCCTCGTGGGCCTCCTGGGCGCCTTTCACCTTTCTGGTGAAGCGGCGTGGTGTCGGGGGGAGAAAATCGGCGCCGTACTTCTGTTCAATATATGACCGGGCGTCTGAGATCGCGGATGACGAAACCCGGGTGGAATCGGTGCGCATATAGGTGATCAGCCCCACAGGGCCCTTCTCGCCCAAAGGCAGGCCCTCGTAGAGCTGCTGGGCGATGGCCATGGTTTGCCTGGCACTGAACCTGAGTTTTCGCCACGCCTCCTGCTGCAGGGTGCTGGTGATAAATGGCGGCGCTGGCTGGCGAGCCCCTCTCTTCTGCTGCACCGCGGACACGGTATAGCTTGCGCCCTCGAGTTCGGCTATCAGCCCCTGGGTCTGCTCTTTGTCCCTGAGTTCGATCTTATCTCCGCCGAGCAAGCCCACAAGCCCCGCCCTGAAGCTCGGCGACCTATCTCTCTCCTTCGCTAGCTCGGCTTCAATTGACCAGTACTCCACGGAGACGAAGCCCGATATCTCGGCCTCGCGGTCAACGATTAGCTTGAGTGCTACTGACTGTACTCTTCCTGCGGAAAGCCCTGGCCCCACTCTCTTCCAGAGCAGGGGGCTCAACTTATAGCCTACCAGTCTATCCAGGATTCGCCGCGCTTGCTGAGCATCCACCAGCCTCAGGTCTATGGGCCGAGGGTGGCGGAAGGCGCTGGAGATAGCCTCCTTGGTTATCTCGTGGAATACTACCCGCTTAAGGGGCACTTTGTCCAGCTTCGCTGCCTGAACAATGTGCCAGGATATGGCTTCTCCTTCGCGATCAGGGTCTGTAGCCAGATAGACGGCTGCTGCTGTCGCCGCCTCATCTTTTATCTCACGCAGCACCTTTGTCTTTTTGCTCAGAACAACATACTTTGGAGAGAAGTCGTTATCCACATCAACCCCTAGCTCCTTCGCTGGCAGATCGCGTACATGACCCAGTGATGCCTTTACCGTGTAGTCCTTTCCCAGGAACTGGCTCAGGGTTCTTGCCTTGGCTGGGGACTCGACAACAACTAGATTCTTGGCCATAGCTAATCAGCTCCTACCTGGTAGCTTGCTCTTGCTCCGCTTCACGTTCATCTATGCAGAATCTAATGTATCATAACACGATTGAGTATGTTCATCCATACCACGAGCATACACTATACCCCAGACGGGGTTCCGTCAAGCCTTTTCCCCCGCTCAAACCCCTCTCCCTTGACGGGCGAGGCTGGAGCCCGTCCTGAGCCCTGGCCTTGGCCAGGCCCAAGGCTTGCCGAAGGATGAGGGTGAATTCCCCCTCTCTCTAACTCCCTCCCGCCAGGGGAGGGAGGACTGGAGGGAGAGAATAGCGTTCAACTCCTGACTGCTCGCGCGAGCAAAGTCCCCCTTTCCCAAAGGGGGATTTAGGGGGATTTCTTACTTCCCCCTTTGTAAAGGGGCCTTAACACCCCCCTTTGTAAAGGGGGGAAGGGGGGATTAGAAGAAACCTCCGGCCAACTGTGAGTCATCCGAGAGGTGAGCCTTTTTTGAATCTGCGCCCACGGCTTAGCAGCGCCCCCTGGGGGCTTGACAAAGAGGGCAAATGATGATAAATAGTTGATATATCAAAGATAAATCAAACGCAGGTGACCGATGACACAACCTCGACAGCGGCATATCCCGCTCAGTATCGACGAGAGGCGAGTGCTGGACCGGCGCAAGCGCGAATATGAGGATAGGACCGGTGACACTGGAGACTGGGGGAAGTTCCTGGGGACTATTTCACTAGCTGGTCTGGCCGCTTTGGGGATCTACGCTATGGCTGAAGCGACCAAGCGTGCGCCGACGGTATGGCAGGTCGATTGCTCCCGTTGTGGGATGGGGTTTCCTGTTCAGGTTCCAAACCCTCCACCGTGGAGATTGGCCCAGGTTAGATGCCCGAATTGCAGCAGTGAGCTTGTGGTCGACTTTGCCAAATCGGCGTCAGGGGTATCGAACGGGCGCGAAGGAGGGCCAGACAGCGTCTACACTGCCTACTGTAATGTATGTCAGCAGCCGATCAAGGCAGGCTTTTCCAAGGTGAATCCGCAGGGGGTTGAGTACGTGGAATGTGCGCGCTGTGGCCGCGTGCCAAGTACCGGCTCTGGGCGGTAGAACAGAGCACTGAGGGACAAGGGACAAGTATACTACACGTGGGCAAGGGTGTAGTTCATACCTCCTAGCTGGCGTACCATTCCCTTGAGCTCCATCATGGCCAGGGTGCTGGAAACGGTGGAGATGGGGAGACGCGAGCGGCGGCAGACCTCGTCGATATGAGTCGGCTCGTGGCGGAGATGCCTGAGAAGCAGCGACTCGGTCTCGTCTGCTGTGACGAGTTCTCTCATCTCTAGCTGCTGCGGGATCATGGTCAGGTTTAATTCTTCGAGGATATCCTGAGCGTTCCTTACCAGCTTGGCTCCATCTTGGATCAGGCGGTTAGTGCCGAGGCTCGCCGGTGACAGGATGCTTCCTGGGACAGCGAATACCTCCCGGTTCTGCTCCAGGGCGAGGTTTGCTGTGATCAGGGCCCCGCTGCCTTCACCGGCCTCGGTGACCACTACCCCGAGGCTCAGTCCAGACATGATTCGATTGCGTCGGGGGAAGTTCTCCGCCTTGGGTCTGGTTCCCAGGGGGTACTCGCTAATCAGCGCTCCTTGCTCCATGATCGCCTGCGCCATCTTAGCGTTCTCCGCCGGGTAGACCAGATCGAGACCACAGGCAAAGATGGCGATGGTGCGGCCCCCGGCGTCCATGGCAGCGCGGTGGGCTAAGGAGTCGATCCCCCGGGCCAGGCCGCTGACGATAGTGATACGATTGCGTGCCAGGTCGGCTACCAGGCGCTCGGTTACCTCTCGCCCATATATTGTGGCCCGCCGGGTGCCGACTACTGCTATCGCCCACTCGTCCTCTGGGGCAAGAGTCCCCCTGACATAGAGCAGGGGAGGGACATCGTAGATCTCCTTCAGTCTGGCGGGGAACGTGGGGTCATTCCAGGTGAGCGCTTTGACCCGGTATCGCTCCAGCATCTCTAGCTCAGCATCGAGCGATATCTTGGGACGTGAGGCGACGATGGACTCGATCGATCTGCTGTCCAGTCCTGCTGATCTGAGGTCTGAAGCTCCAGCATGCCAAGCCTGCTCGAGACTGCCGAAATAAGTCTCAAGTTGGGAGAACTTGGCGCGACCGATGCCTGGTATTCGGTTGAACCCTACCCAGTATTTTAGGTCTGACATCTCACCCGTAGCTGAGACATTGTAGCATACCCTCGGCGAGGAAGGCAATCAGCGTTAACTGGTAAGGGACTGTTCGAGGGCGGTTCTCAGTTTGCGGAAGAGGTCAGCCAGCTGGGCGGTGTCCATTTCCGCCGTTTCTGGAGTCAGGGCGAGGACAAAGGGGAATGGGGGAAGGACTGTCTGGCCGTTGTCTCCAGGTGCAGGCTCCGTCTGTGCCTGGCGATAAACCTGCCGTTGCGAGCGGGCCCTCCTTTTGCCTCGCGGGGTTGGCTGTGCTACGTCGGGTGCAATATCGATCTCGGCGAGCCGGCATAGCCGGATGAGGAAGCGGGTAGCTTTGGTTGCCATCTCGGCCCCCAGTCCGCCCTCAGTGACAAAGTAGTTGTAGATTCCCTCTCTGGTTATCTCTTTTAGCCTCACCCCGTGGAACAACCCTGAGTAGGCATTTCGGACTATATCTTGCAGGGCCAAGGTATAAGTGGCGCCCTTGGTTTTCAGCAAGCGGCTATCGTCCGTGGGCCTGCCCTCATCATCTATTAGTCCCAGGAACCTCAACGCGCCCACCACCTTGTATTCGTTCCCGGGCGCGATCTTATTAAGTCGAAGGAAATCGCTATCGATTCTGGGCGGCGTTGTTCTACGCAGTAGTTGCAGGGACTGGAGCGTTCCCCTGGTCGGGCCGTACGGTGGGATAAGACCTCGACCCTCTAGCTCACGATCTCTAGCAGACATGGCATTTCCTCTGGACTTATTATTTTGGGACTGTGTAGTTCAGTCCTTTCTTGAAATTATACCATAAACCTTAAGGACTGTCAACAGTCCGTAAATTAAACACACCTCGGCGAGCGCACTGCGGTCTTTTGCGTTGGGAGCCGCGGACTGTTTATGGATGAACAGTTCGCAGTCCCAACCACTTTCCTGTCATTTTGGTCAACTGGACAACAAGGGGCAGTATAGTCCTAAACCTAGGTCGGCGGACTGAGGCCTTCGGCGGACAAAAATCCCTGATTTCGACATTGACTTCTTACCTGAAAACGTGTAAAATAGCGGCGTGAAATCGCGGAAAAAAAGACCGGTTCACTGGGACAGCGAGCGGGTGCGGGCGCTGAGGAGTCATTTGGATATGACCCAGCAGGAGCTGGCGGAGGAACTTGGGACACGTCAACAGACGATCAGCGACTGGGAAACGGGGATGTACAGCCCACGTGGCACTTCGAAGACGGTGCTGACCATCATAGCGGAGCGTTCTCGCTTTAAATACCGGGTGCGTCGAGAGAATCAGGGCTGAAAGTGGTCTCGAGCGGGGATGGAATAGGCTGTTGCCGCGGCTTGACCACAGGTGCAGAAAGGGGGCCATGAGCGAGGTGGAGGTAGGTGAGCGCCTTCTCGTCCAGATCTGGAAAAGGCAATTGGTGGATGCGGGAAAGCTGGTGACTGAGTCTGGGGAGAGGGTGCAGGTAGTTTACCCGGGGAGGGAGAACAAGGATAGGGGCCCTGATTTTGTGGGTGCTATCGTCGCTACTGACAGCGGTGGATTGTTGACGGGGGATATAGAGCTTCACTTAAGGCCGAGTGACTGGAGAAGTCACGGCCACCATCGTGATCCCAATTACAATGAGGTGATCCTTCACGTGGTTTGGGAGGGGTATGGCGCAGCGGCGCTTCAAAATGGGAAGACGGTGCCCACGTTGAGTTTATGCCAGTGTGTCAAAGGTTCATTGGACGATGTCCGCTACTGGGCTGATCTACCCATCGTGCCCAGTGAGCCGTGCTGCAATGCCAGGCAACGGCTAGGTGATAGCGAGATGGGCAGAGCCTTGGATGAAGCTGGGGAGGAGCGATTTCGGCTTAAGGCAGACTATTTTGAGTCAAGAATGGGCATGGAGCCACCATCGCAGGTGCTGTATCAAGGCATAATGGGTGCCTTGGGCTATAGCAAGAACAAGGATTCGTTCGAGGAACTGGCTTGCCGTCTGCCGCTAGCGGTTCTGGAGGACCTTTGCTGCGGCAAATGTTCCCAGGAGCAGGTTCTGCTGCTCGAGGCGCTGCTTCTGGGGAAGGCGGGGTTTTTGCTTGGGGATGGCAGTGGGGAACTGGGGCGAATCTGGGATTGCCTGGGGGATGGGGAGATAATGAGTTCTTCCTGCTGGCATGTCTTCAGGGTGCGTCCCAGGAACCACCCCGCCCGCCGCCTCGTAGGTGCCGCCCATCTGCTTGCCCGTTTTATGGAAATAGGGCTCTTCGAAGGGGTTCTGAAGCTGGTAGGTGAGGCTTCCTCGGGCATGATGGGGCACCTCGAGGCTGGCTTCATGGTCAGCATCCCTGCTCTCTGTTTCGATAGCGAGCACAGTCTAATAGGGCAGGGAAGGGCAAGGGAGATCGTGATCAATATCATCTTGCCCTTCGCCTTCGCCTGGGCCAGGGCCAACCTGCAGGGAAACCTGGCGGAGCGGGTGTGGGCGCTCTACGGAAGCTATCCCAAGGCAGGAGAGAACGGGATAACGCGTGAGCTGGCAGGGCTACTGATGGGCACAGGTGCCGCTGAGTTGGTAGATTCGGCGCGGCGTCAACAGGGGCTTATCCATCTGTACAAGACCTTTTGCCGTCAGCGGGAGTGTTCCAGTTGTCCCGTAGCCCAGAGGTTGCTCTCCGGGTCGCTTGCTGCTTAACAGCCTTGGAATACTATACCAGTACACTGGTAAGACAG
>CAZCXP010000054.1:11885-13148 GCA_964502665.1 uncultured Dehalococcoidia bacterium
ACCATCGAGGATTAGCCGCTCGCTCACTGGCCCGGTGCTTAGCTCCGGCGGCGCTTGCCGGTTAATCGCTGGGTGAGCAAGCTGTTCGCTGGGTCCTGCTCGTGCTCCTCAAGTCCAGCACTGAGCAGTATGCTGACGATCTCCGACTTGTTACACTTGATTCCCTGTCCCATAAGGTGAAGCCAGACTCCTTCCAACTGTGCCAGATCATCGGGATCGAAGTAGAAGGTGCCCTTTTCGAATTTCTTAGGCTTGGCTGGTGCACTGGTAGAATGGTGTGCTGGTGCACCTCCGAATAGGGCATCTAGGCCTCTCTTCGCCGTCATATCGTCAGCGACGCGTTTACCTACGCTTATTCGCTTTGCCATTGTGCACCTCTGTTGCTAGCTTGCGGTAGGCAGCGGCAGCGGGGGAGGAACTGCTGAATGTCAGAATGGACTCGCCGGCTGTAGTGGTGTCGGCGAATTTTATTGTAGCTGGAATGGGTATGTCGATTACCTTTTCCCCGTACTGCTCTCTTAGCTGCTCCGCTACCTCTCGGGAGTGCCGAGTGCGTTTGTCGTAGAAGGTGGGCAGTATACCCATGACTTCAAGGCTGGGGTTCAGTCTACCCTTGACCTTGGAGATGGTGTTAAGCAGCAGTTGCATGCCTCGGAAGGCTAGGTAGTGCGCCTGAACGGGGATCAGGACCTCATCGGCAGCAGTGAGGGCGTTGAGTGTCAGCACCCCCAAGGAAGGCGGGCAATCGAGGAGGATGTAGTCATACAGTTTCTCGACCGAAGCCAGCTTGGCCTTCAGGATGAACTCTCTGCCGGGCTCGTTGATCAATTCCACCTCGGCACCGGCGAGATGGATGTTACTCGGGGCCAGGTCACACTTTGTGACCGTAGGGACAAGAATGTCCTCGATACCCAGTTCCTGGTCGCGGAGGACATCGTACATGGTCTTGTCTATTCCGCGCACGCCCAAGGCTATGGAGAGCGTGCCCTGAGAGTCCATGTCCACCAGCAGGACGCGAGCCCCGAGCTCGCCCAAGGCGGCACCGAGGGAGACGGCAGTGGTGGTTTTGCCCACACCACCCTTCTGGTTAGCTATAGCGATTACCCTGGCCATCTGTCCACCTCTCGCTGGTATGCTGGTATACTGTTTTACCAGCCAAATTATACCACATGTGTCAAGACTGATAACCTAACTTGAGCAAGCGTAGCGTTGCCACTCCTGTGGCAACGGCTTCCTCGTCGTGACAGGGAGTCACGACGCTAC
>CAZCXP010000054.1:13248-15040 GCA_964502665.1 uncultured Dehalococcoidia bacterium
TTCCTCGTCGTGACAGGGAGTCACGACGCTACTCTGTGTTAGCTCTATGCTCAAATTTTAGCCCGGGAAGTACGTCCAGGTCCCATCCGGCGACTTCTCCCGCGAGCAGGCGGAAGTAGCCGCAGGAGGCGACCATGGCTGCATTGTCGGTGCACAGAACGGTTTCGGGGATGAGCACGGGAGTCGGTGAGCGGCGGACGATGGTCTCCCGGAGAAGCTCGTTGGCGGCTACGCCGCCGGCAAGGAGTACTTGTTCTGCCCCGTGACGGCTGGCTGTGGCCACTGTTTTAGTTACCAGGACATCGACCACGGCCTGCTGAAAGCTGGCGGCGATGTCTGCTGCCACGGTATCGGGGTGGGGCCTGGTCGAGATTCCCAGCTCCTCTGCCAGGCGAACCACTGCCGTCTTGAGCCCACTGAAGCTGAAATCGTCGCTTCCCTTCAGCCAGGCGCGGGGTAAGCGGTAGCGGGGTATTCCCTCCCTGGCGGCTTGTTCGATGGCAGGGCCCCCAGGATATCCCAGGCCCAGGACCCTGGCTACCTTATCGAAGGCCTCCCCCGCAGCGTCGTCTCGGGTCCTGCCCAGCCTCAAGAGTTCTCCGTGGTCTTTCATCTGAACCAGGTCGGTATGGCCCCCGGAGACGATGAGCGCGATCAGGGGGAAGATGGGTGTATCCCCTCCCAGCCAGTTGGCGTAGATATGCGCCTCGAGGTGGTTGATGCCGATGAGGGGCAGATCCCATGCCAATGCAATGGCCTTGGCCAGGTTCACTCCTACCAGAAGGGAGCCCGCCAATCCCGGACCGTTGGTAACGGCGATAGCCGAGAGCTCGCCAGAGGACACCTTGGCATCCCCCAGCGCCTGTTCAACTATGGGTATAGCGGACAGTAGATGCTGCCGGGAGGCAACCTCGGGGACGATGCCGCCATAGCGGCTGTGGAGCTCGACCTGTGAGGCGATGACATTGGATAGGATCTTGGTGCCGTCCTCAACAACTGCGGCGGCGGTTTCGTCGCAGGATGACTCGATTCCCAGTAATTTCATCTTCTACCCGATAAAGGTGCACACCTCCTCCACAGATTTACGGGGTGGTCTCTCTCGAGGCGGCTTTGCAGCTACGCCAAGGGAGACCATCCCGATCAGGAACCAGGGCGGCTCCACGCTGAGCATGGCCTCGAGTTCCTCTCGGGCGAACTCAGCCGGGCCGCTGGCGAAGCAACTGCTGTATCCCAGTGCGGTGGCCGCCAATTGAAGGTGGGCTACTGCCATGGCAACGCTCGCCACACCGAGGTCGCGGGGCGTGGGGTCTGTGGGTGAGCTATATCCACCTCCGACCCAGGGACGGGCCAGCACTGCGATGGCCACTGGGGCATCGGCGAAATGGGTGCTGTAAAACTGCATCCCCGAAAGCGATCGCCGCCGTGATTCATCCTCAGTGGCCGCTATCGAGGTTTCGAGTATTGCGTTGACCGCGTCTCTCATGCCCTCTTTGAGTTCTCTGTCCCTGATCACGATGAAGTGCCAGGGCTGCTCGTTGGTGGCGCTGGGGGCCAGCGTTGCTGCCTCAAGCATGGCCAAGATGTCTTCGTGAGCTACCGGCTGATCGCTGAAGCGGCGAAGGCTGCGCCTTGTTCTGACTGTCTCGAAGAGGTCCATTTTCAGCCTCCCTGGCCGGGTTGACAACGACCCTAATTATAACACCATGCGGTAGGGGCGGGTTTGAAACCCGGCCCTACGTTTGAAACCCGGCCCTACGTTTGAAACCCGGCCCTACGTTTGAAACCCGGCCCT
>CAZCXP010000055.1:0-14972 GCA_964502665.1 uncultured Dehalococcoidia bacterium
ACAAACCTCTCCCGTTCGGCTGAGCTCACGGCCGAAGCCTTGAAGGGAGGGGGAATTCACTTTCACCCTCACCTGACCTCTCCCTTCAATGGAGAGGAATTTGTGTAAAAAGGTTGGGGGCGTTCAATTGAACGCCCTTGCTTTTGCGCCGCTCAGGAAAAGAAGCTATAATGGCCGCGTCTACGACTAGGAGGTTTCGGTTGATTAGAAGCTTCAATGGGAAGACACCCAGGATAGCCCAATCTGCCTTCATCAGCGAGGCGGCGTATGTTATCGGCGATGTCGAGATCGGGGAGCACTCGAATGTCTGGCCCGGCGCTGTGATCAGGGCTGACTTCGCCGCCATAAAGATCGGTAGTTATGTCGATATCGAGGACAACTGTACGTTGCATGCGGGAACTGATATGGAGATCAGCGACAACGTAATAGTGGGACATGGCGCTGTGGTGCATAGCAGTAAAGTGGGGAGCAGGGTGCTCATCGGCATGAACGCTACCACTTTGCATAACTCCGAGATCGGCGATCACAGTATTGTCGGCGCGGGCTCGGTGGTTACTGAGGGCATGGTTATCCCTCCCGGCTCCTTTGTTGTCGGAGTGCCAGCAAAGGTCAAGAGGCAGGTCACTGAGAAACAGAAGGGCTGGATGGAAGGGCATGAGAACTTCTATCCCAACCTGGCGGAGCAATATAAGGAGGAGGGGCTCTAGCGGGCTCACATGTGCTCAGGGGCAGTCATTCCCATGAGACCAAGGGTCTTGGCGAAGACGATCTGGGCTGCATTGACCAGCCTGAGCCGAGCCCGGGTCAGCGCCTCGTCGTCGGAGACGACCCGGCATTGCTTGTAGAAACTGTGGAAAGCGGTTGCCAGCTCCTGGGCGAAGTAGGGCAGGTGGTGGGGTTCGAGATTTCTAGCGGCAAGCTCTATTAGCTCGGGGAACAACGCCATCCTGCGGATCAGGTTGAGTTCAGCATCGGTGGTGAGCAAGGCCACATCCCCGCGGGTGCAGTCGATATTCCTCTCCTGGGCGAAGCGCTGGATGCTTGCTATGCGTGCGTGCGCATATTGGACGTAATAGACCGGGTTATCAACCGATTCGCGCTTTGCCAGCTCCATGTCGAAGTCCATTTGGCTGTCTGCGGAGCGTGAGAGAAAGAAGAAACGGCAGGCATCTGCCCCCACCTCGTCCACCAGCTCGCGCAGGGTGATAAGCTCCCCGGTACGCTTCGAGACTCTGATCACGTTCTCCCCGCGGCGCAGGGTGACCATCTGCGAGATTATTATCCCCAGCTTCTCACGGGCGACACCCAGTGCACTGATCACCGCCTTCATCCGTGAGACATGACCCTGATGGTCGGCTCCCCAGATGTTGATCACCTTGTCGAAGCCACGTTGCAGAAACTTGTTGTAGTGATAGGCGACGTCCGAGGCAAAGTAGGTGGGCAAGCCGTTGCTGCGCACCAGTACGTTATCCTTGTCCTCGCCGAGAGCAGTAGAGACAAACCATTGTGCCCCTTCTCTCTCTTCGATGTGGCCACCCTGTCTCAACAGAGCCATCGCCTGTTCATACTGGCTATTTTCAAAGAGGCTGAGTTCGCTGAACCAGCTATCGAACTCGACTCCCAGAGACTCAAGGTCTGAGCGAATGGCTTTGATAGTCTTGTCCCGACCGATTGCTCCCAGCTCCTGGATTGCTTCCTCTGGAGCCAGATCAAGGAAGGCGTCTCCCTTTTCGGCGATAATCTCCTGGGCAAGCTCCACCGGATAAGAGCCCTGGTAGCCATCGGCAGGCATTTCGCTCTCTTTGCCCAGGGCCTGTAGGTAGCGGCAATAGAGGGAGCGATAGAAAGCGTCCATCTGGTTGCCGGCGTCATTGACATAGTACTCCTTTTCCACAGCATAGCCAGCGGCGCTGAGCATGTTGGCCAGGGTGCTGCCGAGGACGGCGCCCCGTCCGTGCCCGACGTGGATTGGCCCCGTAGGGTTGACGCTAACGAATTCGATCTGGACTCTCGACCCTTTCCCCAGGTCGAGGTTTCCATAATCCTCTCCGGCACTCAATATCTCCTCTACCTGCCGGGTGAGCCATTTACTTGTCAGCACGAAGTTGATGAAGCCCGGGGCCGCCACTGATACCCTCTCCACCCCCTCGATTCGAGGCAAGAGGTTTGCCAGTGTCTCGGCTATGGCCATAGGCTCCATCCGGGCCGCTCTCCCCATCTTCAGCGGGAGGCTGGAGGCATAATCGCCGTGCTCCGGGTTCTGTGGGTGCTCCAAGGTGATCTCAGGCAGGGCAACCGGTGGCAGCAGCTCCTTTGCTTGGGCTTCTTTGGCTGCTTGCTCCAGAAGCTCAGCGATTCTGTGTTTAGGCATAGCTAGTTCAACTCCCCTCCACTCTCCCACAGTCGGCTGACCTCCCTGGCAAGGAGCCCGTGCTCTGGCTGCCGTAGGTAGGGATCGGCGTCGAAAAGGCGAATTGCTTCCCTGCGGGAAAGCTCCAGAAGTTCCATGTCGGAGAGCTTGGCCATCTTCAAATCGGGTAGCCCACTCTGGCGGGTGCCGAAGAACTCGCCTGGCCCCCTGAGCTTCAAATCCTCCTCGGCGAGGGCAAAACCGTCGTGAGTGCGTTGGAGGAGAGAAAGACGCTGCCTTGCATCTGCCGACGGCGTCTCGGCGAGGAGCAGGCAGTAGCTCTGGTGCTCTGCTCTCCCCACGCGGCCGCGAAACTGGTGTAGCTGCGCCATCCCGAAGCGGTCGGCGCCCTCGATTAGCATCACCGTGGCATTGGGCACATCTACTCCTACCTCCACCACCGGCGTCGATACCAGTATGTCAAGATCGCCGCTGCGAAAGCGCCGCATCACCTCTTCCTTTTCCGAACTGGAAAGCCTGCCGTGGAGCAGTCCCAGCCGCAGTTCGGGGAACACTCCCCGAGAGAGGCGCTCATATTCGGTGATCGCTGCCTTGGTCTCGATAGCTTCCGATTCCTCGATTAGGGGGCAGATAATGAATGCCTGGTGTCCAACGGCAATCTGTTTGCGAACGAAATCGTAGGCACTTTGCCGCTGCCTGGGGCTGAGCCATTTGGTCTTGATCTCAATCCTCCCCGGAGGGAGTTCGTCGATTACCGAGAGATCGAGATCGCCGTAGAGGGTGAGCGCCAGAGTGCGTGGGATGGGGGTGGCGCTCATCACCAGGACATGGGGAGTAGAACCTTTGGAGCGCAGCTCCGAGCGCTGCATTACCCCGAAGCGATGTTGCTCATCGACCACACACAGCCCTAGCTGCTTGAACTCTACCCCTTTCTGGATCAGGGCGTGGGTGCCGATTATGAAGTTGATTTCTCCTGATGAGATGCTTTCCTGGAGATGTTGCTTCGAGCTTTCTCTGAGGCCACCGGTAAGGAGGCCAACGCCGATAGGGTGAGGGAGCAGCGAAGCATAGATGCTGAAGGGCTTGCCATTGCCCGCCTCCCCGCTTGCCCTGCTCAGCAGGCCACATATGCTCTCGAAGTGCTGTTCCGCCAATATCTCCGTTGGCGCCATGAGAGCAGCCTGATAGCCGCTGGCGGCAGCCATCAGCATCGCTACTGTGGCGACCACTGTCTTGCCGCTGCCGACTTCTCCCTGCAAGAGCCGGCTCATCGGCTTCGATTTGCTCAGGTCCTCCTGAATTTCGCCAAGGGCGCGTTTCTGAGCGGTGGTCATGGTGAAAGGCAGGGAATTGAAGAAGGGCTCAAGGCAGCGGCCATCGACCTCGAAGGCATTACCTGTTCCCTCTTCCTGCCAGTCTCTTTTCTTAGATAGCACGCCGAGCTGGATTAGGAAGAGTTCGTCGAAAGCCAGTCGCCTCCTGGCCTGGTCTTTCCTCAGCTCGTTATCGGGATAGTGCGCTTGTCCGACTGCTTCGGAAAGCGGGAGCAGCACAGCTCTCTTTCTGACACCTTCGGGGAGGAAATCCGGCAGCGTGGGCAGCCAACGGTCGAGGGTGCCCTTAACTAGCCTGCGCACCACCCGAGGCGATAGCCCCGCGGTTAGCGGATAAACGGGCACCAGCCTCCCGGTGTGGATCAGGTCGTTGGCCTCCAGATGCTCCCACTCAGGGGATTCGAACACTTTCCTCCCGCGAAAGAGGCCCACCCTGCCGCTAATCACCACCTGGCTATTGGGGGTGAGCTTCTTGGCAAGATACGGCTGATTGAACCACACAACCCTTATATTGCCCGATTCGTCACCAACGATGGCTTGCGTTGATCGCCTGCGGTTCGATGTGGTCATCTCAGCGGCCTCCCAGATGGTGGCCACGATGGTCTGCTCCAACCCCACTTCAAGCTCTGAGATGAGCTTTCTCTGGCTGTAGTCGATATGGCGCCGGGGGAAGAAGTAGAGAAGCTGGTGCAGTGTCTTCACTCCCAGCTTGCCGAACTTAGTGGCAAGGCTTGAGCTTATACCCTTGATCGATGTAATTGGGGCGTCAAGATATCGGTCGATATCGCTCTCAGGGCGCCGTCGGGGGGTTTGAGGCAAAGGCTGTGCCTCAGGTATTCCGGTGGCAAGTCGCTCCCGTACGCTCCTGACCCATTTCTCCCGTTCCCCTTCCTCCAGGGTGGAGTAGCTCAGCGAAAGCAGGCGAGCGAGCTTTGGGTCGGAAGGAGTCAAGTTGCGCAAGAACTTATCCAGGCCGCCCATTACTGCCAGATCGCGGTATCCTTTGGCCTGCTCCAGTTCGAGGATCTTACGTAACTGCTCGATTGCAACGTTCAATGTTCCCCTTCCACTACGGATACCGCGATCACATGCGGGCCGACGTGGGCTCCCACTACAGGGCTGACCTTCGACCTATAGATGCGCTCTTTAGGGAACAGAGAGTCCAAACGGTTGATGAGCAGCTCCGCTTCATCAGGGGTAGTGGCATGTTCAACAGCCAGGCTGCTGATATGGGAGAAGCCAGCTACGAAATCGTAGAGGTAATCAATAGCCTTGGCCCTGCCACGCACCTTGGCAAAGGGATAGGCCTCGCCATCCTTGATGCCGAGGATCGGATTTATCTTGAGCAGACTTCCCATCAGCGCTTGGGCCTTGCCAACGCGCCCGCCTCTCCTCAGGTACTCCAGGGTATCAAAGGTAATGCGCACATGCGCTCGAGGGATGATGCGGTGTACTACTTCCACGACCTCGTCAAGGCTGGCCCCAGTTTGAGCCGACTGCGCGGCGGCAATGACTATCAAGCCCTGTCCCATTATCCCCGCTCGAGTGTCGATGACCTCAATCCGGCAGCGCTTCTCTATCATATCCTTTGCTAATAGGGCGTTATTAAAGGCAGCACCAAATCTGGAGGAGAGATTAACGGAAACGATTTCATCGGTTTCCTCGGCAAGTCTGGTAAAGGCGGCATGGAAATCCCTGGGGGAGGTGGCGGAGGTGGTGGGAAGAATAGGGCTACTTGCTAGCCTATGGTAAAAATCCTCAGTGCTGAGGTCGATGCCATCACGATATTCCTTGGTACTGAAACAGACATACTGTGGCACAATAGTAATCCGCAATTCCTGAGCTACAGAAGACGGAATATCAGATGTGCTGTCGGTTACCACCCTGACTACCACAAAGCCCCCTTATTCTACCGAGACGATGCAGTTATAGTATGGTTGTCCACCTGCAACCACCTCTACTTCCTGAGAGGGGTATTTCTTCTGCACTAATTCCGCTATTTGCTCAGCTTCGCTGCTCTCTGTGCCCGCCCCGTAGTAGATGGTGATCAGTCCCCCCTCTTCGACACCCATCATAGCCAGCAGATCGAGGATAACCTGCGGCATGCTGCCATCAGCGATTACCAGCCTACGGTCGAGGAAGGCGATGGCCTGTCCTTTCTTGACCGAGAGGCCGTCGAGCTCCATGGACCGCACCGCTGTGGTGATCTCTCCGCTACGCACCGTTGACAGCGCCTTCTTCATGGCGGCGGAGTTTCCCTCCAAATCAACATCATGATTCAAGGCAAGAAGCGCTGCTATCCCCTGGGGGATGGTCTTTGTCGGCACTACCTCTACCTTCTTCTGTGTCAGTGCCGAAACCTGGCCCGCTGCCAGCAGAATGTTGGGGTTATTGGGTAGCAGGATAACCTTGTCCGAAGGCGCTGACTCTACAGCCAGGAGAAGCTCCTGAACGCTGGGGTTCATGGTCTCGCCACCGGGGACTACTATAGTCGCCCCGATGCTGTAGAACGCCTCGGTGAGCCCTTCGCCGGAGGCCACAGTTATCGTGGAGATGGCGGCCGAAGATGACTGAGGCTGAGCTACAATGAAGTCACGGTGCTGTTCGTCCATATTCTCCACTTTAACCTGCCGCAGGGTGCCCAAAGAAGTGGCGTAACTCAGGGCAGCCCCGGGGTCGAAGGTGTGCAGGTGGGCCCTTATCGTAGATTCATCGCCAACTACCAGGACGGATTCGCCAATGGTGATTAGCTTCTGTCTGGCAGCTTCTACGTTGAGGTCTTTGCCCTGAAGCAGAAACTCGGTGCAGTAACCGTATCGGGCGTCCTCTGCCAGACCCTGGCTGATGCTGGCTGCGGCCTCCACTGGCACGTTCTCAGCCTCTTCCCGCTCACCGCGCAGACAGCGAAGTGCGCCATCAAGTACTACGTAGAGCCCTTGCCCCCCGGCATCCACCACCCCGGCCTGGCGCAGCACCGGGAGCAGCGTTGGCGTCCTCGCCACCGAGGCTCTGGCCTCATCGACAATGACTTCCATAATCGCCAGCAAGTCACCGTTATGGGAGGCGTTCCCAGTCTGGGCAGCGGCGGCGACTTCGCGAATGACGGTGAGGATGGTCCCTTCGACTGGCTTGCTCATCCCTTTATAGGCCAGAGCGGATGACTCGACTAGGGCAGCGGCGAGGTCATCGCCATCAAAGGAGTGCTTGCCATCCAGCCCCTTGGCCAATCCACGAAAGATTTGGGATAGGATCACACCGCTGTTCCCTCTGGCCCCCATGAGGGAACCCTTTGCCATCGCCTGGGCTACGGTCGCCGCACTCCCGTCGGTGCAGCGACTGGCCTCCTCCATCGCCGCCCGCATGGTCAGAAGCATATTAGTGCCGGTATCGCCATCGGGCACGGGGAAGACGTTAAGCGTGTTGATGGACTGAGCGTTGCGCTCCAGGGAGCGGGTGGCAGCGCTGAACATCGCTCTGAGGTCACGCCCATCGCACGAGGTTATCTCGCTCACACCAGGTTCTCCTAATTCACTGGCCTCTTCATGCGCCAACTCGGTGTCGCCCAACCTCGTAATCTGGAATTCGCTTGCAAGACTGTGCTGGTTATGCTATTCTTAAGCTTGAATTTTACAGGAAAAAGATGCTTTAGTCAAAGGAGAAGGCGTTGAAGTGCGAGTTGTGCGGTAAGGGGCCACAGTTTGGAAACAATGTATCACACTCCAAGCGTCATACCAAGCGGCGCTGGTTGCCTAACATCAGGACGACCACCATCGTCACAAATGGCAAGAGAAAACGGGTGACTATCTGCACCAGGTGTTTACGTACCCAACACAAAGTCACCGGCTAGCCTGCCTTCTTATCCTTCTTCGAGGCCGCGAAGGCTCTCCCTAATCCTTGCGATAGCTTGAGAAACGCTTTCCCTCTTGTTGAATACCGCAGCGCCGGCTACCAGTACCCTTGCCCCGGCCTGAGCTACACGGGGCGCAATCTCCGCGGTAATTCCCCCATCCACCTCCAGCTCAGCAGCCAGCCCCAGTTCGTCAAGCTTGCGCCTGAGGCGGGCGATCTTATCGATAGTGCTCTCGATGAACTGCTGCCCCCCGAAGCCGGGGTTAACCGACATCAGCAACGCCAGATCGAGGCTGGGCAGGATTTCATCGAGTGCGGTCAGGGGGGTGCTTGGGTTTAGGGATACTCCTGCCTTGCACCCCGACTCCTTTATCGATTCCACCATCCTGTGCAGGTGAGGGCATACCTCGGCATGCACGGTGATAATGTCGGCACCAGCCTGGGCGAACTGCTTTATGTACTTCTGCGGCGATTCGATCATCAGGTGCACGTCAAGGGGCAGGGAGGTGTGGGGTCGTATGGCTGCCACCACCGGGGGACCGATGGTGATGTTGGGGACGAAGTGTCCGTCCATAACATCGACGTGGATGTAGTCGGCACCTGCCTTGGTCGCCTCGGCGACCTGCTCCCCCACGCGACCGAAGTCGGCGGAGAGGATAGACGGGGCAAGCTTGATCTTATGTTCCATGAAGCGTCCTTCTCGCTGCTGCCAGCGCTTTTTCTACCCGCTCAGGAGCGGTTCCCCCGGGGGCGCTACGCGCCGCAAGGGAGGACTCCACCGTGATTGACTTCACGTCATTCTCAAACTCAGGGCAGAACTTCTTATATTCGCTCAAGTCGAGCTCATATAGAGTTTTCGCGGTTGCAGTGGCGTAGCGCACCAACCTGCCAACTATGGCGTGGGCTTCGCGGAATGGGATGCCCTTTCTCACCAGGTAATCGGCTATATCCGTGGCCAGGGTGTAATTCCCCTCAGCGGCCCGGCGGCAGCGATCGGCCTTTAGGCGCAGGCTGGCCACCATGGCAGCAAAGACCTCAAGCGTGGAGAGTATGGTATCCACGGAATCGAACAGGCCCTCTTTATCCTCTTGCAGGTCGCGGTTATAGGACAGGGGCAGCGCTTTCATCGTGGTCAGGACAGCCATCAGATGGCCGTAGACCCTGCCGGTCTTGGCTCGAGCCAGCTCCGCTACGTCCGGGTTCTTCTTCTGAGGCATTATGCTGGAGCCGGTAGCGAAGGCGTCGTCGATCTCGATGAAGTCGAACTCCGCTGTTGACCACAGGACGATCTCCTCAGCGAGACGTGAGAGGTGCATCATGGCCAGGCTGGCCACCGCCTGGTACTCTATTACGAAGTCGCGGTCGGACACAGCATCCAGGCTGTTGGCGCTCACCTTGCTGAAGCCCAACTCCTTTGCCACAAAGTCGCGGTCGATAGGGTAGGCCACCCCGGCCAGGGCCCCGCTGCCCAAGGGCAAAACGTCGGCACGCTCAAGACACTGCCGCAAGCGCTCCACGTCGCGCTGAAACATCTCGAAGTAGGCGAGAAGGTGGTGAGCGAATAGGACCGGCTGCGCCCTCTGAAGGTGAGTATAGCCGGGAATGACCGCGCTCCTATTGGATTCAGCCAGGTCAAGGAGGACTTGCTGGAGCGCCTTGATCCGGGCGATCGTCTCCGCGGTCGCCTCCTTGGTGAACAGCCTCATATCGAGGGCGATCTGGTCGTTTCTGGAGCGGCCGGTGTGGAGCCTGGCTCCGACGTCGCCGATCTTCTCGATGAGGCGAGCCTCGATGTTCATGTGGATATCTTCGAGTTCGTCTTTGAACTCGAAACTGCCCTGCTCGATCTCCTCCCTGATGGAGATGAGACCCGTGACGATCGACTCAGCGTCCTTATCGGAGATTATGCCCTGTCTTGCCAGCATGCGCGCATGGGCTATGGAGCCAGCGATGTCCTGCTTGTAAAGTCGCTGGTCGAACGGCAGCGATACGGTGTATCGCTTTGCCAGATCATCCATCTCTTTTCCGAAGCGGTTGCGCAGGGTCATCTAGGAATCCTTTCACCTTTGTTAACCTAGTCCTATTTTCTTACCTGTCCTCTACACCTGTCCTCAAAATCATACAGTTCAGTTCGAATTCTTCGATCAATCCTTTGTCGGCAAAGCTGAAGTATTCGTTTTCACCTACTATTATATGGTCTAAAACCCTTATCTGCATAATACTCGCCGCCAGGACCAAATCCCGAGTTATCTCTTTGTCGCTTTCACTGGGAGCAGGGTTTCCCGAGGGGTGATTATGGGCAAAAATCAGCGAGGCAGCGTTATGTTTGATGGCACTCTTCATAATTTCACGGGCATAAACAGAGCTGGTGGTCAGCGTTCCCTCGAAGAGGTCTTCCACCTCGATAACCTGATTCTGGACATCGAGGAAAATGACCTTGAAGACCTCCTTGCTAAGGTCTCGCATAGAGTGATATAGGTAATCAAACACCTCTTGAGAAGAGCGATAGAATGGTTTATCCAGGATTCGCTCCTTAAGAAATTCCCTGGCTACCTCCTGCACGAGCTTGATTCCAAAGGCGTTACGAGGACCAATTCCGTCGATTTGCTGTAGTTCCTCGGAAGGGGCTTCCAGGACTCCTCTCAAAGTCTTGAACCTCTTCATTGCTTCTTTGGCTTGCGGCTTGCAGTCCTTTCGAGGCGATCCCAACGTTAGCAGCAATTCAACGATCTCATAATCGTGGAACCCCTTGAGTCCAGATTTAATGAACTTCTCTCGTAATCTTCTTCTATGCCCTTCCCCTACTAGCGGATAGGTGATCGCCTTTGCTGGTTGCTGAGATTCTGACTGCACAGTATCCCACCTCTACCGTCTGTAGCGTCGTGACTCCTGTCACGACGAAGAGTCCGTTGCCACAGGAGTGGCAACGCTACTCGAATTTGCCTTCCTGAAACGGCCGCGAAGGGTCATTTGTCTTGTTCCATGCCCTGAGCCTGGGCCTGGGTCTTCACCGGCAGGCCGTATATCTGGATGAAGCCCTCTGCAGCGCTCTGGTCGAACTGGTCTTCCTTGTCGTAAGTAGCAAGGCTGTAGCTGTAGAGCGATTTGGGCGATTTGCGCCCTACTACTGTTGATTTGCCCTTGAACATCTTGACCTTAACCGCCCCGCTGACGTGGCGCTGGGTGCTCTGGATATAGGCAGCGAGGTCCCGCTGCAGCGCCGAGAACCACAGCCCGTTGTAGATGAGGTCGGCGTATTCCTGGGCTACCTTCTGCTTGAAGCGAAGCTGGTCCTTGGACAGGGTCATCTGCTCCAGGGCGAGGTGAGCCGCAAGCAGCACCGTAGCCGCTGGGGCCTCGTATATCTCCCTCGACTTTATCCCCACCAGGCGGTTCTCCACATGGTCTATCCGGCCCACGCCGTGCTCGCCGGCGAGAGCGTCTAGCTTCTCCACCAGGGCAACGCCGCCTAGCTCTTGACCGTCAAGGCTAATGGGGATGCCGCGCTCGAACCCAATCTCGACATAGCCGGGCTCGTTGGGGGCATCATTCGCCGATTTAGTCCAGGTGAATACCTCTTCCGGGGGCTCAACCCATGGGTCCTCCAGCACGCCACACTCGATACTCTTGCCCCAAAGGTTCTCGTCTACGGAGTAAGGGCTGGCCACAGTTACCGGCACCGGGATTCGGTGGCGCTGGGCGTACTCGATCGTCCCTTCTCTGGTCATGCCCCACTCTCGTGCCGGCGCGATGACCTTGAGCTGGGGGGCGAGGGCGGCAACGCTCACATCGAACCTGACCTGGTCGTTGCCCTTGCCGGTGCAGCCGTGAGCCACTGCCGTTGCTCCTTCCTGGCGAGCGGTATCCACCAGGAGCCTGGCTATGAGCGGGCGGGCGAGGGCGGTAGCGAGCGTGTATTGCCCTTCGTATATCGCATCGGCCTGGAGGGCGGGGAAGACGTACTCGTTGATGAAAACGTCCTTGGCATCCACTACCAGCGCTTTGACTGCCCCCACCTTGAGCGCCTTCTGCCGAATCGACTCGAAATCCC
Source organism: uncultured Dehalococcoidia bacterium (assembly GCA_964502665.1). Lineage (GTDB taxonomy): Bacteria > Chloroflexota > Dehalococcoidia > SZUA-161 > SZUA-161 > SOKG01. The sequence continues at coordinate 11,606 of CAZCXP010000055.1, forward strand.
GTTCCACCCCCAGGTCTATACTCAGGGCAACGACATCCATATCGTACTTCTCGGCGATCCACTTGATCGCCACCGAGGTATCTAGTCCACCACTATAGGCCAGTACTACCTTGTCCTTCAATTGCCTTCCCCCCAAGATTGTTTACTGAGGACAGTCATTCCCATCCTCTTTCTACGTTTCTTTGCCAACCTCCACCAGCACAGAATCCAGAATCGCTATCGCCTCATCGACGTCGCTCTTGGTTATGTTCAGCGGCGGCATGAAGCGAATAGCGTTGGGCTTTACCGGATTAAGTAACAGCCCGCGCTCCAGACAGGCTCTTACCACTTTGTCGGAGAGGTCGCGGTCGAACTGGACGGCTGCCAGGAGCCCGCGCCCTCTGACCTCGACAATGAAATCGAATTCGGTCTTGAGTTTCTCGAGCTTGGACATCAGATAAGCCCCGGTCTGTCTGACCCTACTTGGTATATCACCATCGATGATAAAGTGCAAGGTGGCATAGCCTGCGGCACAAGCCAGCGGGTTGCCGCCGAAGGTGGAGCCGTGCTCCCCCGGGGCAAAGACAGACGCCTTCTCCTTCGCCAGGAACGCCCCGATGGGTACGCCTCCCCCGAGTCCCTTGCCCAGGGTGATGATATCGGGTTCGATGCCGAACTGCTCGTAGCCAAAAAGAGTCCCGATGCGCCCTATTCCCGTCTGTACCTCGTCGAGGATGAGCACAAGGCCCTTCTCGTCGCACCAGGCCCGCACCCCCTTGAGGTAGTCGTCATCGGGGATGTTCACGCCGCCTTCCCCCTGTATTGGCTCCAGCATGACAGCGCAGGTCTGAGGGCTGGTTGCCTCTTTAATAGCATTGACATTGTTGTATTCCACATTGACGAAACCCTCGGGAATCGGAGTATAAGGCTCCTGGAACTTGGGCTGTCCGGTTGCAGCGGTCATGGCCAATGTCCGCCCGTGGAAGGAGTTGATCGCGGTGATCACCGCATAGGCACCGTTGAGATGGAGCTTACCGTACCTGCGTGCCAGCTTCACCGCGCCCTCGGTGGCCTCGACGCCACTGTTGCAGAAAAAGACCTTGTCGAGGCAGCTATTCTTCACCAGCAGCTCGGCGAGTTTTATCTGGGGAATTGTGTAGAACTGGTTCGATGCCTGGATCAGCGTCCTGGCCTGCAAGCTGACAGCGCCGACCACCGCAGGATGGCAGTGCCCCAGGCTATTCACCCCCCAGCCCGCTGTGAAGTCCAGATACTCCTTTCCCTGCTCATCCCACACCCGCGCCCCCTGACCCTGGGCCAGGGTCAGGGGCATGCGTTTGAACGTAGCCATGAAGTACTTCTTCTCCAGCGCCTGCCAATCAGCCATCGGTTTGTCCCCACTTCGCTTCGAAAAAAAGTTTAATCCGTTCGCCCTGAGCCCCCGCGTACGCGGGGGGCCGTTCATGGTTCGACCCCGACGGGTCGGGGTCCTGAGCGGAGCCGAAGGGCTCACCACGAACGGCTGGGTAGGTTGCCCGACGTCGGGCAACCTACCCTTGGTCGGATACCCGCACTACCTGCATCATTCGTTGGTGGGCAGCCGCCCACATAGATTTATTCTGCGAGCAATTCCGCAAGCCTCTGGCTGTCAGCCTTCAGCGCATCGTACTCCTCACCCCAGGCTGCCCAGTTGCCGGCTCCAGCATACTCATCCATTTTGTCCAGGTGCTCCTGTATCACTTCTACTAGCTCTGCAACCTCGCTCGGTGGTGTCGGCGGCTCCGGAGGCTCCGGCGGCCCTGGGGGCTCCTCGCCGAAGACAGCGGCCAGGGCCTCATCCAGCGTCTGCTCCATAGCGATGCGGTCGCCGGTGGCAACAATCACCCGCTTCAGCTCGGGTATTGCCCCCGCTGTCGCCACCAGGAACACCGGCTCGACATAGAGGAAAGAATCCTCGATAGGGATCATCAGCAGGTTTCCGCGAATTACGGTGGACCCACCACCCCGCCAAAGGGTGAACTGCGATGTGATGTCGGTATCCTGCGCGATACGGTTCTCGATTTGCTTAGGACCGTAGATCAGCTTTTCTTTGGACAGGTAGTATGCCAGCAGTTTCCCGTAGTTCTCGCCATCGGAGCGCGCTGCCAGCCAGGCGATTGTGTTATCCTTTTTCTCCGGGGTGAAGGGTAACATTAGCAGGAATTCTTCCTTCTCCTCATCGGGGAGACGCATAATGACATAGTATGGCTCCATCCGCTGCGCAGTGTCCCGGTATACCTCCTCAGGGACTGTCCACAGGTCCTCTTTGCCGTAGAACACCCTGGCATTCCGCATATGGTATCTTTGGTACACCTGTGCCTGTTTCAAGAACAGGTCCTGAGGGTAGCGCAGGTGTGCCCTGATGTCCTCGGGCATCTCCTCCCCCGGGGTAAACAGATCGGGGAAGATCGCCCAATAGGTCTGCACCACGGGGTCCTCTGGTTCGACAACGTAGAGGGTCACCGAGCCATCATAGGCATCGACGACTGCCTTGACGCTATTGCGAATGTAGTTGGTGCCACCAGGGAGCGGCTCGGAGTAGGGATATCTATCGCTCCAGGTGTAGGCATCCTGTATCCAGACCAGTCTGCCTTCATCAGTGACCACCATATAGGGGTCCTCGTCGACCTGGAGGAAGGAAGCGATGTGCTTCACTCGCTCCTGGACGTTGCGGTAGTAGAGTACCCTGCTCGCGGAGTTGATCTCGCCGCTTATGAGGATGTTAAAATCGCCGAGCTGCCAGGCATAGGCCACCCTGCGGAAAAAGGAGCTGAGCGGTATCCCCCCCTCGGCGGCGTATTCGGTGTAGATGTTTTCCTCGCCCATCGGGTAGTCGAATTCTTCGGTATTGGTATTGACGATAATGTAATTGCCGGTCTTCTCCCCGTAATAGATTTCAGGCCTCTCTATCTGAAACCTCTCGAAATCGCTCGTCGGGGGGATGTCTTTGACCTGCAGGATGGGCGCGCCCTCCTCAGCGACCTCGGTGACCGGGCTCAAGGCCAGTCCGTAGCCATGGGTGTAGACCAGGCGAAGGTTAACCCACGTCTTCGCTTTGGCATCCAGGTTCTCCTGGTAGAGCTCTCTGGCACCGAGCATCACCTGGCGGTATTCACCGTCTATGTCATAGCGGTCGATATCTATTTCATAGAAGTCGTAATAAGGACGCAGCGCTTGCTTCTGGTGATACGTATCCTTTAGCGGCCGGTTGTCCCAGAGCCTGATATTGCTTATCGTCGCCGGGTTGGCGCTGATGTCCTCTTCAGTGAGTTCCCCCTCAGCGGGGAAGTCCTGTTCTTCAATCCTGTCGAGGGCGAAAGCTTCCCTGGTGAACTCAATATTGTACGCG
>CAZCXP010000056.1:0-3805 GCA_964502665.1 uncultured Dehalococcoidia bacterium
GTTGGTGCTGCCACATTGCCATGTCATTGCGAGGCTTCGTCGTGAGCTCGGTCGAACGCTCAGCCCAGCGGAGCGTTAGCGACGAAGCAATCTTGAATGTATTTGTCGAAAGATTGCTTCGCTGCCCCTTCCCCTTCACTTCGTTCAGTGGGTAGGTTGCCCGACGTCGGGCAACCTACCCATGACAGCCAAACCCACGGTTCTTCAAGGTAATCGCTATTTTGGGGTAAAGAAGTCAGTGGCGAAGCTTGCGATGTCAGCGGTAACTAATACAGCAGTATTTCAGGCAGTCATTTGGACGGCGCGCCCCCGGTTACTTGCCGCCCTCAGAATACCAGCGAACGGTTTCGGCGAGGCCGTCGTCGAAGGGGACAGAGGGTTTCCAAGCGAATTCACGCTTTAGCTTATCACTGCCCAGAGCGTAGCGCCTGTCGTGACCGGGGCGGTCAGTGACAGACTGAAGCAAATCCTCGGGTTTCCCCATGATCTGCAGGATTTTGCGCGCAAGGTCTATATTGGCCCATTCATTATCGGGGCCTATATTGTAGACCCCCCCCACTTTCCCCTTGTTCATGATGATGTCTATCGCCCGGCAGTGGTCAAGGACGTGAATCCAGTCACGTACATAGAGTCCATCACCGTAGATAGGAACGGGCTTATCGTGCAAAGCGTTGAGGATGACCGTGGGGATAAACTTCTCCGGATGCTGACGAGGCCCATAGTTGTTGCTGCAGCGCGAGATGACAACAGGCAGCCCGTAGGTTTGGTGATAGGCTCGAACGAGCAAATCAGCGGAGGTCTTGCTGGCAGCATAGGGGGAGTTGGGGCGGAGAGGAGAATCTTCAGTGAATTTTTCTGTCGAATTAAGCTCAAGGGCGCCATAAACCTCGTCTGTGGAAATCTGGCAGAAAAGCCCCACCTTGTACTGCAGCGCTGCGTCGAGCAAGACCTGAGTTCCCACGACATTGGTTCTGATGAACACCTGGGGCTCGAGTATGCTCCTATCGACATGGGACTCGGCGGCGAAGTTTATCACCACATCGACGCCTTCCATCAATTCTGCCACAAGCTTGCCGTCCTCGATCCTTCCCTGGACAAACCTGTGCCTGGGATTACCCATCAGCCCCTCAAGATTCCCCAGACTGCCCGCATAGGTAAGGGCATCGAGGTTTACTACCTCGCAGTCGGGACAGCTATCCAGTATGTAGTGGACGAAGTTGGAGCCGATAAAGCCGGCGCCGCCAGTCACAAGCAGCCTCATTGTCTGATCAACCTCATCCTTTTCTACTCTTGAACCCCCGCCTTTTTCACTATGTCTCTCCGCTGCAGGTACTCTTTAAGGGCTTCTCGCCAGGAGGGCATCTCTCTCCCCAACAGCTGCGGGAGGGGAAAAGGGGCAAGAACACTATTCAGGGGTCTCCTGGCCGGTGTGGGAAATTGATCCGAGGTTACGGGAACCAGTTCTATGTCCATACCAGAGAGGCGGAATATCTCCTGGGCAAAGTCAAACCAGGTGGTAGGCTCAGAATTAGTTATGTGACAAATGCCATAGCGCCCTGTCTGGATGAGCGCGGCAACCGCTTCTGCGAGGTGACGAGACCAGGTAGGACATCCCCTCTGGTCATTTACCACAGATATCGTCTTCTGCCTCTGACCGAGCTCCAACATGGTCTCGATGAAGTTCCTGCCATGGTGTCCGAAGAGCCAACTGGTGCGAATCAGGTAGAACTTTCTGAGAAGCCACAATATGTACTTCTCACCGAGCAGTTTGGAGCGTCCGTATGCACCCAGGGGGTTGGGTTCATCGTAGATCGTATAAGGGCCCTCCTTGGTGCCATCGAATACATAGTCGGTGCTGAAATGAACCAAAGGGATGTCCCTCTCCTGACATACAAGGCAAAGGTTCTGAACGGCAAAGCCATTCACCATGAGCGCCTGATGCTCCTCTTTTTCCGCATCATCCACCTTGGTATAGCCAGCGCAGTTAACAATCATCTCCGGTTCGCCGCTATCAACCACAGCTCTTACTGTGTCCAGATGGGTAACGTCAAGCGTGGCCTCAGGTGGCGCAAGCACTTCGTATCCGCGCTCAGAGAGTACGGGGACCAGGTCGTTTGCCAGCATCCCCTCTGCGCCCGCTACCAGCACCTTCATCCCATCGTTACCTCCCATTTGTAGGGGATGGCAGGATCATCGTAGGCAGCGCGGTATTCGTCGGGCTTTTCGTAGTCGTAAAGCGCGGTGGGGAAATTGACTATCATGGCCATCTCGCTGCCCACAGCAGCGAAGCCATGATAAACCAGACGCGGGATTCTCACCAGGATAGGATTCAGGGTTCCCAGGTAGAATTCATTCACCATGCCTTTCGTCGGCGAGTCCTCGCGGGGATCATACAGGGCGAGCTTGGCCACCCCGCTGACGCAGGTGAAGTGGTCAGTCTGCCCCTTGTGGAAATGCCAGGCCTTAACCACGCCGGGATAGCACGTAGTAACATAAGCTTGGCCGAACTCCTCAAATTCCTCCCAGTCTGAGCGCAGCAGTTCCATTAGCCAACCGCGATCGTCGGGTATAAGGCGAAGCTTTCGCGTCCTAACACCGGATATGTAGTCCATCTTGGCCTCCTATAGCTCCAGACTGGAGTCACATCCCACAAAGAGTTTCACCGCCTTGAACCTTTCATCAGCTTTCTTCAGTTCAACACATGTGCCGATGAGACTGTCCTCCAGGCGCTCGATTCCGCTAATGCGACTGTTCTCCAAGATAACCGAGTGTCCCACTGATGAATTCTCCACTATCGTACTGGCGCCTATACTGGTGAAGGGCCCTATAAGGGAATTCCTAACCTGACACCCCTCAGCAATGGATACAGGGCCCCGAATAGTGCTGTTCTCCACCTTCGCCCCCTCCTTTATCTCCACCCTGCCTACCACTTTGCTCTTGGAGTCGATCTCCCCTTTCACATCACGCTTGAGTAGGCCGTCGAGGACAACCCTGTTCGCTTCCAACAGGTCGTCCTTTTTCCCAGTATCGAGCCACCACCCTGTAAGAATGTGGCTCCTCACCTCCTTGCCCATCTCCAGGAGCTTCTGAATAGCATCGGTTATCTCCAGCTCACCCCGCCAGGAAGGCTTGATCTGATCTATCGCTCTGTGGATTTGAGGCGTGAACAGATAAACACCCACCAGAGCAAGGTTCGTTTTGGGCTCTTTCGGCTTCTCCACAAGGTGAATCACCTCGCCTTTATCATTGAGCTCGGCAACTCCGAAAAGACGGGGGTCGGGCACCTCTTTGAGCAGGACCAGGGCATCGGGCGACTGGTTATCAAACTCCTGGACAAAGCTTTTGACGCCGCCCTCTATCAGGTTGTCGCCGAGGAACATGAGAAATGGCGAGTCAGCCAGGAAATCCCGAGCCGTCTTTACCGCATGCGCCAGCCCCATAGGATCGGACTGCGGAACATAGGTGATCTTGCTATTCCACCGCGAGCCGTCGCCAACAGCTTCCCTGATGTAAGGCCCGGTTTCCGGGGAGACGATGATACCGATATCTGTGATGCCTGCCTCTCTGATTTGATCCAGGACGTAAAACAGAATCGGCTTATTAGCCACGGGTAGAAGTTGCTTGGGTATCGTATGGGTAATCGGCTTAAGCCTCGTCCCCGAGCCACCGGCCAGTATCAAGGCCTTCATCAAGACCCTCCTTCGCGGAATACAACAAAGGTATACCGAGTATACCTTAAACCACGGCTAATAGTAAAGGCTGATCGCACCTGTTCAGCTATCAGCACTCAGCTTCGCAAATGTTC
>CAZCXP010000056.1:3905-14929 GCA_964502665.1 uncultured Dehalococcoidia bacterium
TAGTAAAGGCTGATCGCACCTGTTCAGCTATCAGCACTCAGCTTCGCAAATGTTCTAGGTTCTACGTTCTAGGTTCTACGTTCTAGGTTAGCCTTGAACCTGGGTAGGTTGCCCGACGTCGGGCAACCTACCCCGTCGGCAGTATAGGTCTATTCTCAGAGTTCAGCATTTGGCTTCTTCAATCAAAAAGGTCACAGAATCCCCCTTAGTCCCCCTTTCCAAAGGGGGCAAAATCCCCCTAAATCCCCCTTTGGAAAAGGGGGATTTGCTGAAAGCTGACGGCTGAATACTTACCTGCAATGTTGCCTTTTGGTCAAGCTTGTATTATAGTCTTCACCGAAGTTGGAGCTATTCGAGGCCGTGGCTCTTGCCACAAGATGGAGGCTTTTTGAGGATAAAATCTGAAAACGAGCTTGCGGCTATAGATATCCTGTCCATCCTCCTGATCGTTATCATCACTTTGCTGCCCTCGAACCCGCTACGCATCGTCCTCGGATTGCCTTTCATCCTTTTCTTCCCCGGATACACGCTAATAGCTGCCCTCTTCCCCAAAAAAGCTGATCTGGGGAGCATCGAAAGGGTCGCCCTGAGCTTTGGACTCTCCATTGCCGTTGCGCCGCTCATCGGACTGATTCTGAACTATACACCATGGGGCATCAAGCTGTATCCCATCCTTGTCTCCATTACCCTGTTCATTCTGGCCACTTCTGTCGCTGCCTGGTACCGCCGTCACAAGCTACCGGAGGAGGAGCGCCTCTCCATCAGCTTCAACGTCAACCTGTCGCAATGGACGGCGATGAGCGGCTGGGACAAGGTCTTGTCCATCGTCTTGGTGGCATTGATATTGGGAGCCATCGGCACCCTAGCCTATGTCATTATTACCCCCAAGGCTGGAGAGAAGTCCACCGAGTTTTACATTCTGGGACTCGATGGCACGGCCGACAACTACCCGGACGAGCTAACAGTGGGAGAGGAAGGAAAGGTGATCCTGGGCATCGTAAACCACGAGCACGAAGACGGCCTAACCTACCGAGTTGAGATTCTGATAGACGGCGAGGACAAAAGCACAATCAGGCCGCCTGCGCTGGACCACGACGAGAAATGGGAGGACGAAGTAGGCTTCATCCCCCAAGAAGCAGGGGGGAACCAGACGGTGGAATTCATCTTATACAAACAAGGGCAGGAGGAACCTTACGAGTCGGTTCATCTCCGGCTCGACGTTAAGGACACAAGCTAACTTGAAGCAGGCTTCTCAGCCAATTATAGAATGAACAGATTGGGTATCAAGATAGGGTCCTCAACCCGCCTCAGGTACGGCCTGGTACTGGCCATTATCTTCGGTATCGCCTTCTTCATACGCGTGAAACTGCCCTGGGACAACGTCTTTGCCGACGGCTGGGTCAGATTCCAGATAAACGACCCCTGGTATCACATGCGGGTGATAGAGAACCTGGTCCAGCATTTCCCTCACCGCATGCCCTTCGACCCCTACGGCTTCTATCCCTCGGGACAAGGAGTCGCTACCGCACCTTTCTTCGACTGGCTTGCCGCCTTTTTCATCTGGGTCCTTGGCGCCGGCTCTCCATCCCCCAGGATGATAGAAACATTGGGCGCCCTTTTCCCGGCGATTTTAGGTGCCCTGGTCACCGTACCCGTGTACTTCATAGGGAAGGAGCTATTCAACAGGAAGGCGGGCATTCTGGCCGCAGCTCTCATCGCCATATTGCCCGGCTTTTTCCTGCAACGCTCCCTCCTCGGATTCACCGATCACCATGTCGCCGAGACCATGTTCAGCACCCTGACTGTGCTGTTCCTGATACTGGCAGTGAAGAGCTCGAGGCAGAGTGAGATTTCCTTCAGCAGCCTGTGGAGGAGGGACTGGGGAGCCCTGAGAAAGCCACTGATCTACTCCCTGCTCACTGGCATAGCACTGGGATTATACCTCCTTTCATGGACAGGCGGTGCCCTCTTCATATTCATAATCTTCGCTTTTGCCGTCCTGCAATACATCATCGACCACCTGAGAGGCAGATCAACGGATTACCTCTGCATCATCGGTGTGACCTCCTTCCTAATAGCCCTTGTCATGGTTGCCCCCGCATCGGGCCAGTATTTGCTAGGGAACCTTCAGGTCGCATCGCTGGTCATCGGCATCGTGGCCTTCCTGGCGCTGAGCGGCCTTTCCTTCCTTATGGTCCGCAGGGGTATCCGGCCAGCCTACTACCCTCTGGCGCTGGCAGTTCTGGTTGCTATCGGCTACGTACTCTTCCACGCTATCGATCCCTCCCTGCTCAACTCAATGCTGGACAAAGTGGAGGTGCTTAGCCCAACAGGGGGAAAAGCAACGGTCGCTGAGCGAGGGGGGCTCTCATCAACCTCGGAAATATGGCAGCATTTCACCACGGGCTTCTACCTGTCTCTAATAGCACTCGTGGCAATAATAGTACTGGAGTACATCATCAAGAGAGAGGAACATGCAGAGAAGACATTGCTCCTTATCTGGAGCGTGGTGATGCTGATAGCCACTTTTGGCCAAGAGCGCTTTTCCTACTATCTGGCGGTGAACGTCTCCCTTCTCACCGCATACTTCTGTTGGAGAGCACTTGAATTCGCCGGTCTTAGGGAAGCCTCCGAGGCGGTCAAAAGCGAGGAGTTCGACAGGGCCGCAAGGCTGCAAACTTACACCAAGAAAACCAAGCTGAGCAAGAAGGCAAAGCGCAAGAAGGAGAAGGCCAAGAGGAGGGAACAAGTATCATTCATCGCCAGGTATCTGACCGCGAGAAATGCCTACTTGTCGATAGCACTGATAGCAGTGTTCTTCCTGGCATTCTTCCCCAACATCTTAGTAGCAACCGACTGGGCTAAGTCACAGTCAGGCGCGACCACAGACTGGCATGAATCGCTGGTATGGATGAGGAACAATACTCCAGAACCTTTCCCGGATGCCGACTTCTACTACGCGCAGTACGATAAACCCGCGGCGGGAGAGGTCTACGACTATCCCGAATCAGCATATGGGGTGATGAGCTGGTGGGACTATGGCTACTGGATCACCTATATCGCTCACCGCATACCAAATGCCAGTCCCAACGGTCAGCGGGGTGCCCGCGACGCAGGTTTGTTCTTCACCGCACCGGACGAAGCATCGGCGAATGAGGTGCTCGATAGACTGGGCTCCAGATATGTGATCATAGACTACCAGATGGCCCAGAGCGTGCTGGCAGATGGCCGCCTTTACGGCAAATTCTACGCTATGCTGGAGTGGAGTGGTAAGGACCACAGTGAGTTCTATGAGGTGTACTATCAGCAGGAGGGAGGGACACTTACGTCCGTACTTGTATATTATCCTGCATATTATCAATCTATGTGCTGCAGGCTGTACAGTTTCGGGGGAGAGGAATGGGTTCCTCAAGAGACTGGGGTTATTTCCTACACTGAGGAACTGGTAACAGATAGGGAGGGGAACACGGTGAAAGTGAAGGTTATCTCTGAGTGGAAACCGTTTACCAACTACGACGATGCAGAAGCATTTATAGATGCAAATCCGGGCTACAGAATAGTAGGCACAGACCCGTTCCAAAGCCCTGTGCCCCTCGAAAAACTTGAGCACTATGAGCCAAAACACTCGTCACCAAACACATTCATAAGCCCGGGGGAGAGAACAATCTCCATTGTTGAAGTATTTGAGTACCATCCCTGATGACGTCCCTCATACCTCTGATGAACACCTCGACTATATAAGACGCATCAAATAGTCGTGCATGAACCGCGATTAAGCACCAAATCCGAAGCACGAAATCCTAATTCCTTCATAGTTCTCCCTCCCCCAGCGGGAGGGAGTTAGAGGGAGGGAAGAATGCACCCTCATCCTTCGGCGAGCCTTGGGCCTGGCCAAGGCCAGGGCTCAGGACAGGCTCTAACCTCTCCCTTCAAGGGAGAGGAATTTGCCAAGGTATCATGCGGAAGACTACATTATGATGCTCAAGTATTTATGTCATCGTATCTAGAAGGACTACGCCCCATCCTGGGAATTGCTCAACCGCACCTGGTTGCTGAAAATCAGCCTGACCAGCTACCGGCAAAGAGATTTGACAAAGCAGTCGAACAGGAGTAATTTACCATCAGCCAACCTCAATGGAAACTGTTTCAGGGCAAAGGAAAGCCGGCAATGACTCAGGGACCGTCAGCCTCCGAACAACCCCGGCGCAAGCCGAAGATCGTCGCCGCCATCCCCTGCTTCAATGAGGCACGGTGTATAGGGAGCGTGGTGATCAAGGCAAAGAAGTTTGTCGACAGCGTCATAGTCATCGATGACGGCTCCACGGATGCCACTGCTGAGATTGCCGCTGAAGCTGGAGCAGCGATTCACCGTCACAGCCAGAATCGAGGTTACGGGGCGGCAATTCGCAGCGCATTCGCAAAGGGGAGACAGCTTGATGCAGATGTCCTGGTAATCCTCGATGGAGATGGACAACACGACCCAAACGATATCCCTAACGTCGTTAAGCCCGTGGTTGAGGGAGAGGCAGATGTTGTAGTGGGCTCTCGATTCCTGGGAGAAGACAAGAGGCCGCCCTTTTATCGACGCCTGGGGCAGCGAGTTTTGACCAGCGTTACCAACCTGGGCTCGGGACAGACGGTTACCGACTCGCAGAGTGGGTTCAGGGCCTACTCTTCAATAGCACTTAAAGCGCTGAATCTGGCCGAAAGTGGGATGTCGGCAAGCTCTGAGATACAATTCGCCATAGGCAGAAGTGGGCTCAGGGTAGCAGAGGTGCCTATAGACGTTTCCTATATGGGTAAGGCAAAGAGGAGCCCGCTGGGACACGGGCTAAGCGTTCTCAGTAGGTTACTGGTCTTGATGAGCCTGAAGCAGCCGCTGCTACTCTTTGGGTTGCCGGGACTTGCGCTCCTGGCAGGCGGACTGGCTTTAGGCACACGCGTCCTGACGATATATGGCGCCACTCGAGAATTGGCTGTGGGCAATGCCCTGGGTACAATTCTGCTCTGCCTGGCTGGCCTGCTGGCACTGTTTGCCGCGCTGATGCTGCAAGCAATGAAAGAGTTGCTGCGTGGAGAAGCTGCCCAGCTGGCCAGGGAAATGAGGGAATATGGGCCCGGTGAGGAGCACGGCGAAGCAGAAGGTGGCCGGCAATAGAGCCGGCACTACTCTCGGCGCCCCCCATCGACTCGCAGAAGCAATGCTTTTCTGAGTTTTTCGGTGAACTCGCCAACTATACCTCAGGATAACACGTTCAAATGGTTGCATCACCCACCGGTGACCCCCTCAAGTGAAACTGGGCAGGGAGCGGCTCGCAATTGAAGAAGGTTCTCATCGTAACCTACCACTTCCCCCCTCGTTCCACCGTAGGCAGCCTGCGCCCCGCAGGACTCGCCAAATACCTACCGGAATCCGGCTGGGAAGCCGTGATTCTGACAGCCAGGTTGCCAGGCAGGCCAGCGCCGGAGTTCAAGGTCATCGAGACACGTTATGATGATAGCTTCGGCTTCGGGAAGAGGTTTCTCGGCATTGATTCGGAACAGAACTTGATGACCCAGATAGCACAACTGAAGAGAAAGTTGCACATCAGGTCGGAGAAATCTGCGTTGGACTTCCTGTTAGCAGCCTGGGGAGAGGTAGCTGCCTATCCCGACCCGCAGAAAGGGTGGAGGGCTTTCGCCGTTGGAGCAGGCAGTGACTTTCTGCAGCAGGAATCCGTAAACGCTATGATCAGCACTTCGTCACCGGTAACCAGCCACATCGTGGCCAAAGAACTAAGAGAAAAACACGATGTCCCCTGGGTCGCTGATCTCCGCGACCTCTGGACGCAGAATCACTACTATCCGTATAGTCCGCTACGTAGGGCGATTGAGAGGAGACTGGAGATAAATACGCTGCACCAAGCTGACGCACTGGTGACCGTATCCGAGCCCGCCTCCGCCAAGCTAGGCACGCTTCACAAGGGCAAATCGATATATGTTATCGGCAATGGATTTGATCCAGTTGAGGTAAATAGCCCATGTGCAGGCTTAACAGATAAGTTTACGATTACCTATACTGGCAACCTCTATCCCGGCAAGCAAAGCCCGGAACCACTCTTTGCAGCTCTGAGGGACTTGATTGCACAGGGAATTATGGATGCCAACGACGTTGAAGTCAGGTTCTATGGTGCTGAGGCGGGGTGGATAGACAAACAGGCCCAACGCCACGGGCTGCGAGACATAGTCAAGCAGTTCGGCTTGGTGCCCAGGGAGGTTGCGTTGAATAAGCAAAGAGAGTCGCAGTTGCTTCTCCTGCTGAAGTGGAATGCCCCAAAGGAACAACAAGCCTATTCGGCAAAGATCTTTGAGTATATGGCAGCCAGGAGACCAATTCTTGCTATCGGTGGGTCTAATGATGTTCTTAGCGAACTACTAGCTGATACAGAGGCTGGCTTCTTTGGCTCAACGGTGGAGCAGACAAAAGGTATTCTAATAGGACTTTATCGAGAATATCAGGCTGTGGGCAGAGTGGGATACAAAGGTGAAGAAGACAAGATAAACAAGCACAGCCAGAGGGAGATGGCGCATAAATTTGCCCTGGTTTTGGATGAGGTCTCTTCGTCCTCTCACTCCGCCAATTAGGCCACGAGCGAAACTGGCTTTGTCAAGCAAACCTGCTCTCAATCTAAGCCGGCCGTAACACTTCTATAGAGCTCTATTAGCTTCTCCTCCTGCTTCTGCCAGTTGTACTTTGTTGCGGCTGCCCGCAACGCATTCCTACCCAGCCTCTCCCTCAATTCAGCGTCATCGCGAAGCCTGACTATGGCCTGCTTCAGGCCCTCCTTGTCATACTCTACGGTTAAGCCGGCCTCCTCCTCCTCGGTTATTTCCCCGGAGTAGGTGCCCTTGGTGCAGATTATCGGCCTGCCACAGACCATAGCCTCAAACTGCTTATTGCCCAAGCCTATGCGGTTATTCAGGTCTTGAGGATTTATCATAAAAAAAACGGCGTCAGCCTTCTTAGTCATCGGCATGACCTCATCCAAGGGAACTCTGCCGATGAAATCAGCGTTGGGCACCGCTCCACATTTATCTTTGAGGGCGTGAACATATTTGGGGAGGCCGATCCCGCCGATAATGCAGCGGACATCGGTCAGCTCTCTAACCGCATCAACGAGCATAGAAACGGCTCGCCCCTGATGCAAGACGCCGATGTAGAGAAGGGTGAAAGCCGCTTCGTCGTCGGGAGGTTGATATTCCAGGCTTTGCAGTGGCTTGCAGTTCATTATGATCGTAATCGGCTTGTTGGTTATCCCTTCGAAATACCTTCTCTGGGGTTCGACGACATTAATGATGTGGTCAACGCGTCTCAGCAGCCGTTTTTCCAGCCACAAGAACATATTGGCTACGAAAGGGGGAAAAGTCCGCGTCATCATGTAACCATATATCTCATGGGCATCGTAGATCAAGGGCAGGCCAAATCTCCGCTTGAACGCGACACCGATAGCCAGGGTGTCAAGGTCGTGACAATGGACGACGTCAAAGCCGCTTCTCTTATTCAATGCCAGAGCCCGGCGGTATCCCCGCCACTGCCATAGGATTAAACCGAAGGCGTTCCACAATGGTCCGCCAAAGCCATGCCTGGGCGTCAGAGGTGTTGTCACCCTGATGACCTCAATGCCATCCAGATTCTCTCTAGGAGGATTCTGCTTCTGCCAGTCACGGGCGATCACAGTAACCTTATAGCCCGCTTGGATCAGCGATTTGGCTTCGTTGTAGACACGCGGGTCGTTGGTAAACGGATTGGAAACGAACATCAGCACATTCATGCCATTCCTCATATGCCGGCTTGCAGGGTCAAACAGCGAGATACCCTTCAATCATAGTCTCATAAGCGAACGGTGTGTGAAGCAACGTCTGGGAAAGAGTATGGAGCGTTGACACCTTAGAGACAACAAGGGCCAGGAAAAGCACTGCTGAATAGCAAAAGCAGTTCCCTAACTCCCCAGATACCTCTGGATTACCTCCTCAGGCTCACCCTGCGCCACGATCTGCCCTTTATCAAGCCAAATCACCCTATTGGCAAATCTCCTGATGGCGTTCATATCATGGCTGACAAGAAGGATGGTTCGCTCGCCCATGAGCTTGTCCAGCCTCTCTTCACATTTCTTGCGAAACCCGGCATCTCCAACGACCAGTATCTCATCGATCAGCACTATATCTCTGTGAACGTGGATGGCTATGGCAAAGCCCAAGCGAGTCTCCATGCCCGTGGAATAGGTCTTGACGGGCATACTGATGAATTCTCCGATATCGGCGAATTCGATGATATCATCAAGCACACTGTCAATGTACTTCTTAGACAGGCCCATCAGAATGCCGTTAAGGTAGATATTCTCAACTCCCGAAAGCTCGGTTTCAAACCCTGCACCCAGGGTGAACTGGGTGGAGACCGACCCCTGGACCGATACCTCCCCTTCATCGGGAGGATAAATCCCTCCGACAACGCGGAGCAGCGTGCTCTTACCCGAGCCGTTCCTGCCGATAACTCCGATCGTATCACCCTTGTTGACGGTGAAACTGACGTGCCTCAATGCCCAGAACTCCCCAGATTCGTCGCTTCTTCTTCGAAAACCGCCCACCACAATATTCCGTGCCGAGGTCCGCTTGCGCTTGCCGACCCTGAACCTTAGCCCTAAGTCCGCTGCCCTTATAACTTCCATTAGATCGCCTTGACCAGCCTACGCTCCTCACGTCCGAAGTACCAGAACCCAGCTAAGACCACAACCACAGCCACTGCTGCCGCAATCGCCATGTACTCACTGGGAGGTATCCCCCTAACCAGGATATTCTTATATGACTCCATCAGCGCTGCAAACGGGTTAAGCATGTAATACGTTTCGAACCTCTCCGGCACCGTTTCCGTGACAGAGTAGAGAATTGGCGATAGATAGAACCCCACCCTGAGAAGGAACTCCACAATATTCTTCAAGTCCGTCAGATACGTTCCCAGAGCAGCGCAGAAGAGAGAGGCTCCGATGGTGACTACTAGCTGAACAATTATCAAGACAGGCAGCCACAGCACATTTACGGTGAACGTAGCGTCAAAAGCAAAAAGTAGAGGTATAAGAATGACAAGACCTACAAGGTAATCAACCAGTCCGACAATTATGGCGGCAAGGGGCAGCACAGCCAGCGGGAAGCGGGTCGTTTGAACGACGCTGCTCCTGGAGGTAATCGAGGTAACAGAGACGCTTAAAGAGTAGGTGAACCATCTCCAGGACAGGATAGCGCAGAAAAGCAGTACGGGAAACTGTGGCCCACCCCTGTCGAAGATCACGACCACCAGCAGTATGTAGGTGGCCATCAGCAGCAGCGGGTCCAGCAAGCTCCACAGAAAGCCGAGAACCTTGTTCCTGTGCTCGGCCTTGAGCTCGGAGGTAGCCATATATAAGAGAAGCTCCCGCCTCTGCCAGATGCTCTTGAACTGCTCAATCATTCGCTCTATCGCCCAACCCTTTGTACGGAGCTATAAGCTCAGGCATTCTCTAAGCGCCTCCACGACCTCCTCTATCTGCACTTCGCTCAGCTCGGGATACATAGGCAGGGAAAGCACTTGCCCCTGGGCCTGCTCGCTTTGCGGGAAATCGCCGACCTCATAGCCCAAACCTCGGTACACTTCCTGGAGATGGAGGGACAACGGGTAATAAACCATCGTCTGGATGCCCTTCGATTCCAGATGCCCTCGCAGTTCATTTCGATCCAGGCGAGAATCTACCAGGCGGATGGTGTAGTAGTTGAAGGTGGATTTATTGCGTTCTTCGACATGCGGAGGCTCGATGCCGTCTACCTGGCTGAGCAGCCGGGTATAGAGCGAGGCTTTGCTGCGACGCTGCTCATTCCAACGGTCGAGGTGCTTCAGCTTTACCCTCAGAATAGCCGCCTGCAGGGCATCGAGGCGGCTGTTGAAGCCATGCATTATGTGATAGTAGCTGGTCCTGGAGCCGTGCTTTCTGAGCACATCCACCGTTTCCGCAATCTCGGGGGCATTGGTGACCACCATGCCGCCATCGCCGTAGGCACCCAGGTTCTTGGCCGGGAAGAAGCTGAGACAGCCAGCATCGCCCAGCGAGCCGACTTTCTTACCTTTGTATTCTGCCCCCAGCGCCTGGGCACAGTCTTCAACCACTCTGAGATTGTATTTCTGGGCAAGCTCCAGAACAGGGTCCATAGCTGCTGGCTGGCCGTAGAGGTGGACCGGAACTATAGCCCTGGTTTTGGAGTTGATCTTGGGCTCAATTTGTGCAGGGTCTATGTTGCAGGTTCGCGGCTCCATATCCACAAACACGGGTCTAGCCCCGCACCTGGCTATGGACTCGGCGGTGGCGATGAAAGTGAAGGGGGTGGTAATTACCTCGTCACCGGGTTCGATCCCGCAGGCAACGAGGGCAAGGTGCAGGGCATCCGTGCCTGAGGCAACGCCCACGGCGAACCTCGTGCCGCAGTAGGCGGCCATTTCCTCTTCGAAGGCTTTGACCTCAGGACCGAGGATGAACTGTCCCTGTCGCAGAACTCTGCCAATAGCAGAGTCAATTTCATCCTTTATTGAGTCGTATTGAGCCTTTAGGTCAACCAAGGGAATGTTCAATGAGCATCCCCCCTCGGCGGGAGAAGTTCATCTTCGGGGACGTCGCGTATCACCCTAGCGGGCACGCCCATAACTACCTTCCGATCGGGCACGTCGCGGCTGACCAACGCTCCAGCAGCTACCACTGCCTGCTCACCAATAACGACGCCGGGGAGAAGAGTAGCGTTTGAGCCAACCCGGGCGCCTCTTTTGATATATGGCCCTTTGTACACTCCAGCGACCCCCCTGCCCATTTTGTTATCATTGGTGGTGCTAATATGAGAACCAATAAATGCGTCATCTTCAATAATCATATCGCTGGTAAGATGGGTAACAGCCGCAGTCCTTACACGCTGTCCGATTACAGTTCGAGGTTCCATAGAAATCAACCTTGCAATTATGGTCTTATCCCCAA
>CAZCXP010000057.1:0-14672 GCA_964502665.1 uncultured Dehalococcoidia bacterium
TTCGCATCGACAAGTTCTATCTCGATCCGTGCTCCTTCAGCGATAGTTCCCTCAGCCGTCGCCTCCAGGCAGAACTGCAGCGAGTCAGACTCCACAAAGTCCTCACTTCCCACTTTCACGCTAATGGTCTTGATACGTTTTGCTTCGTGCTTCTCGGCTTCCTTGAGCGCTGCCTCCAAAATGTCTTGAGCCATCGATAAGCAATGCATCGCCGCCTCCATCTAGCTCCTCTACAATCATTTTAACACAAACAGGGATCGCCCCACTCAGCCCTAATCCGTGAGTATAGATTCAAAAAGCAAACCTGGCGGGTAGCTTATTGGCTAGCCGCAGAATCTGTTGCAGTTCCCCTCCCCTGGAGGGAGGGGATCAAAGGGGAGGGGGAAGTCACCCTCATCCTTCGGCAAGCTCAGGACAGGCTCTACCCTCTCCCTTCGAGGGAGAGGTATTCTATGCGAGAATCTATAACCTACAAAATCCACGGATTAGGGGCAATCCCTGGCGTTTGACATTTGTGGCAAAAAGTGGTAAAAGGTACTCTACCACGAACTGCCAATATGAATGCTAGCTGCTTTGTGGCGCTCTGTTATGGTCTGGCCGCGCTCAGGGACAGGTCCCTCCAGCATTTTTGTGCGCGCGGTTATTTGATAGACTGCAGACAAACGGTCTTGGCGATGAGGAGTCCAATGTTGTATCGTGATTGATATGGCGAGTCCTGCTCAGGACCTTTTTTGAAGTGTAACCAGAAAGGAGAACCATGAGCAAAGAAGAAAGGTACGATATTGTAATCATAGGTGCGGGCCACAACGGCACAACGACGGCTGCGTACCTGGCCAAGTGCGGACTAAGCGTCTGCCTTCTGGAGGAGAGGCCGGAGTGTGGAGGGGCGCAGGAGACGACGGAGCCCATCGCGGGGGTGCGCATCCAGCCCCATGCGATTGCCAACTACGGGGGTTCGGCTCCGGGCTGGGAGCAACTGGAGATGTGGAAGTATGGCTTCCGCATGGACTGGAAAGCCGGCGCGTATGTGCCGTTAGATGTGCACAGGAGAATGCTTACCACCGATGGGCTGTCGGTGGTAACCGATAATGATAAGATGGGGTGGGCCAAGATCTGCGGCATGCTGGCCGACCCCCCGTTCTTCAAGGATCTGATGCGGGCCACTTTCTGGTGTCCGCCGCATCCCCCTGAGGTTGAGCTGAACGAGGATACTATCCCCTTTATGCAAGTGTACAAGCAGCACCAGCCGGACATGTGGACCAAGGAACTGCTCGAGATAACGATGTTCGATCTCATGGACGAGTACCTGGAGACGGAGCCCTTCAAGGTAAACCAGGCGTACATAGCCCTGGTGTCAGGAGCCCACGGCCACATGGAGGGGGGAGCCATCCCGGCCCTGTGCAGCGTGGCAACCGTCCTGCCGCCTGCTATCGCCATGCCTGTGGCCCCGCGGGGAAACATCCACGGCTACTATCACGCCCTTCTGCGCTGCGCCATAGCGCACGGTGCCATCGTGCGGACCTGTTGCCCGGTGGAGGAGATCATTATCGAGCATGGGCGGGCAGTCGGGGTGCGGCTGAGGGACGATGCTACATGGGGCGCGAAGAAGATCTGGGCGGACAAGGCGGTAATCAGCGCCGTTCACATTAAGCCCACCTTCCTCGAAATGATCGGGCCGCGGCACCTGGACAAGGGCTTCTTGCAGCGAATAAAGGATCTCAGCCTCAAGGGCGGAAGCCTGTACATGGCCCATTTCCTTACCCGTGAACGGCTTCGCGTCCGTCCCAAGTTCCAGAGGGACGACTACAGGTATGAGGATTACGGGTCTTTCACGGGCCCGTTCTACCCCATGGACTCGCGAGAGCTGTACTTCGAACACGTGACGGAGGTGCTTGGGCACCAGCGCAACCTCACCATCCCTCCGGAGAGGGCGATGTACGGTATGGTTGCCAGCGAGACCTACGCTGAGTGTCATCCCCAGTGTACGCGCCCCGGCCTCCATATCAACGGGCCTTTGTTCATGCTAGTTCCCACACCGCAGTACAATGTGGATGGCGTCGAGGGCATGGAGGACAAGGCCAAGTGGGACGAGTACATGAGGGTCGCCCTTAGCCAGGTGGTCGAGAACCTCGACTCGGACAACCTCGTTCGCATTTTCTCAGACGGTCCGTGGGACCAGGAGTTCCGCAACACCGGGATGCTCGGCGGCTCGTGGTACGGCCTCCGCTGTGACCGGGACGAGTGGTGGAACGAGCGCCCGCTGCCCGAACTAGCACGTTACCGGGTGCCTGACATCGAAGGGCTTTACCTTTCTCATCAGTCGTCAGCCCACCCCGGAGGTCTGTGCCTGATGGCCGTGGGCTACAACCTGATGCACATCCTCATCGAGGACGGCATCGCCGAGCCTGGAGACTGGTGGTACGCTTCCCCGTGGTACATTCCGGAAGAGGGGAAGATATCGGCGATACCGCGGCGCCCGGAATCAGTGGCGACTCGCTGAGGCCATCAATGAGCCTTTGTATAGAAGCGTAGCGTTGCCACTCCTGTGGCAACGAATTCTCCGTCATGACAGGAGTCATGACGCTACCGAGGGAGGAGAGACATGCAAAAGAGAGAACTGGTCGGCCAGCCACACCCACAGTGCTCCTTCTCTGAGTTCCCCGCTGAGAGCGACTGGGATGCGGTTATCATCGGCGCCGGACCCAACGGCCTGATAACGGCCGCATATCTCGCCCGGGCGGGCCTCAAGGTTGCTCTGGTCGAGCGCCGCTATGAGGTGGGCGGTGGGCTCGCTACCGAGGAGATCCTCTTCCCGGGCTACTACTCCAACATACATGCCATCTATCACCTGATGGTCGACTATATGCCCGCCATCAAGGACTTCGAAATGGACCGCCACGGTCTGGTCTGGATCAAGCCCAACCTCCAGACCGCCATGGTCTTCGAGGACGGCGGCTCGCTCCTGCTGACACGCATGATCGAAGACACCGCCGATTCTTTCCACAAGTTCTCCGACAAGGACGCTGTCGCCTTCGGTAAGTTGATGAGGGGCTGGCGCCGCATAGTGAGCGAGATACTGGCGCCTGCCACCTATATACCTTCCATGGCTCCCGTAGATCTAAGCGTGGCCATGCAGCGCACCGAAGTTGGCAGTGAGATGCTGGAGCTTGTAGAGCAGAGCCCCCTGGAGATCATCACCAATAACTTCGAGAACGACCGCATAAGGGCTCTCTTGCTGTACGTCAGTTGCATGTGGGGGCTGGATCCCAGGGAGACGGGGATAGGTTTCTACGTCCCGCTCCTTCTCGACCGCGGCGTGAACAAGTGCTACTGCCATGGCGGTTCTCACAAGCTGGCTGGCGCCCTGTCGCGCGAGATCGTCCGTGCCGGCGGCACCATCCTGGAGTCTTCCGACGTCACCAAGATCAACATGCAGAACGGCTCCGTCTCCGGCATCGAACTCGGGGAAGGCCGCACCCTCAACAGCGAAGTCGTCATATCCAGCCTCGACCCTCACACCACCTTCTTCGACCTCATCGGCGCCGAAAAGCTGCCGGCAAACCTCAAGGATTCTGTCGAAGGCTGGAAGTATGACAAATGGAGCTACAATACCCTGCATGTCTTATCGGAGGAGGCCCCCCGCTATGCCTGCGGCGACCACTGGGTCGATGAGTCCTTCATGACCATCTTCGGCTTCGAGAGCAGCGACCAGCTCCTGGCCCATTGGGATAACGTTGTGGCGGGCAAGGTCGACGACAGGATTCTCGGCGGACATTCCACCTGCGAGAGCTTCTTTGATTCCCACCTCATTCGTAGGCCGGGCAAGCATGTCTCCTTCTTCCAGATGCACGCCCCCTATGACATCGAGGGTGGCTGGGACAAGCGGGGCCCTGAGCTCGAGGAAGCAATCCTGGCCAAATGGCAGAAGGCAGCGCCCAATATGAGGCGCGAGAACATCGCCATGACCAGCCAGGAGACCCCGGTGGACATTGAGATACGCTTCCCGAATATGCGCCGCGGCTCAATCAAGCACGGCGACTACACGCCGGTTCAGATGGGTTGTTTCCGCCCCAACCAGGATTGCTCTAACCACAGCACTCCCATTAAGGGCCTCTACCTGTGCGGGGCCTCCTCTTATCCGGGAGGTTTGGTGCTCGGAGGGCCAGGCTATCTCGCAGCCAACAGGGTAGCGGACGACCTGGGCGTTACAAAGTGGTGGAAACCCACAAAGGAGATGGAGAAGTACATTAAGACGTACCTGGAATGACCGCTCCGGCTGTGGGAGAGCATCCTGTCCACTCGCGCCTGAATGTCAGTAGCGCCGTGATTTGTCAGTACCTGCGGCCCGGCTGTTCGAAGCAACACGATGCCCGCACGTCCCTACGGAATGGCTCGCAGCAAGAGGTATCCAACACGGAGTCACAGGAGAGCGGCGGAGTTTTTATGTCAAGGGATCGCTCGAAGCCGCCGGCAGATTGGCATGAACGGAGCAGGAAAGCGGCACCCGCTACCTCTTCAACCAAGCGAAGCATAAGGGAGACATGAAGGTTCTAGCATTCAACGGAAGTCCGAGGAAGGACGATGGCATCACCGGCAGGGTTCTGACCTATTTCCTTGAGGGGGCGCGACGGGGAGGGGCTGATGTGGAGTTGATCTTTCTTGCCGACAAGAAGATCGGCTACTGCTGGGGTTGCCTGGAGACCTGCCTGATGCAGAAGCCCGGCGTGTGCTTTCAAAATGATGACATGGCCGACATCCTGATCAAGCTGAGGGAAGCGGACATGGTGGTGTACGCGACGCCGGTGTTTATCGACGGCATGACGGCCCAGATGAAAACCCTGATGGACCGATCTGTGGCTACGTTGCAGGGGTTCCTTGAGATACGCGATGGACACTTGAGGCACCCAACATGGGACCACAAGCGGAGCAAGATGGTCGTGGTTTCCACCTGCGGCCTCAGCGAGATGGACAACTTCGATCCCATGCTGGTGCACTTCCAGGCAGCGGCAAAGCAGCTGGACATGGAGTACATGGGCGCGCTGCTTCGACCCGCCGGGATGGTTCTGGACAGCGTGGTTCAATCCCAGCCGGAGAAGATTGAGTCGATCTATGAAGCGATGAGGAAGGCAGGGTATGAGATTGTGGTCCAGGGCAAGATGTCGCCCCAAACGCTGGAGACCGCCGCTCAGGAGATAATCTCTCCGAAGGAGTACGTGGAGTTCGCAAACCCAGCAATACAGATGTTGATGGACCAGGCGAAGAACGAACCTCAATAGCGTCGTGCTCACGCTGCTGCGGCGGATGACCTAACCGCGATTATCGTACCACCTCTAAGGTTAGAGTTGCCGACATGCTGAGGAGTGTGCTATCTCCACAAAGCTACAATGTCCCGCTTCTGTAGACTGCATACACTGACGCTGAAGGGAAGATACCATGGATAAGAAAGAGCTTGAGCAGACGATAATCGAACACCTCAAGAAGCACAACGGCGGTACGTTGTCTACCGTCAGGGAAGATGGCACCCCCCAGGCCAGCGGCATCACCTACGTCAACGATGGCCTTACCGTCTACTTCGCCATGGATCCGGAGAGCTACAAGAAGAAAAACGTAGACCGCAATCCCAACGTAGGGCTGGCCATCTTCAAAGACTACTATCGTTGGGACAGAGCTAGGGCAGTGCAGCTAGCGGGGAAGTGCGAAATAGTAACCGACAAAGGTGAAATTGCCAAGATTGAAACACTAATTGTGGAGAAATTCCCCTGGGTGGTAGGCTGCGCCAGTGCAATGGAATGGGCCGCCAGGGTAGGACCCGTGCCCTACTATAAAATAATCCCCAAGACAATTGCCTACCTGGACTATCACAAGTTTGGCTTCAACCAGTATAAGGTTCTGGAACTCTAGGGAACGCAGCTCCTCCTCCCAGGGGTAGGGGGAAGTCTGAGATCACCAAGCGGGAACTCTATGACCTTATGACGCTCTGCGCTGTCCCTGGGTATCACCACCAGCGAAAAGCTCATACCTGAAGTCGCACACCGGTGCGCCGGTGGCGAGAGTCCCGGCACGCTTGAACCTATACCCGACTGGGCCCAACACCCTGGAGATGGTGACCTCGTCGCCGTAACACGTCGAAGGATAGCACAGGTAGGGATCACCGAACCCTTTGGCGACCTCATGCCAGGCGCAGTACTTTATGTTGAAGGCAAGCGCGCTGGCCGTGTCTTCGACTATCTCCATCTCATGGAGGCCAGCACGCACATTGGCTGCCATCGAAGCCTTGAAGTACTGCTTGAAAGACTCAAAGAAATCCCCGCACGCTTTGTACTCCTCGACTGACGGCCACATCGGTGCCATCAAATCGTACATCGTCATGTCTAGCAGCTTGCATTGTATCTCCGTGGCCTTCTCCATCCCCACCATGTCCGCCAAAGCCCTCATTACTCCGATCCGCTGGATGATTCCGTCTATGAAACCCTCGTCCACAAGTCCACGTTCCCTGAGAACCGACCAATCGTGACCCTTCATGAGATTGGTCCATCTCGCCGTCTCCGCCTTCAAGCTCTCCACCCCACCGGGCCCCAATTCTCGGCGTAACTCCTCATCCATTGCCTTGCTCATCTCTCTCCAGCGTTCCACGCCCTTGGGATCAGGAACACTGTCCATCAATCCCTTTCCGTAGTTCCTGAGGTCTTCCACCCTCATGTCTCAACTCCTTCGTCACGGTCGGGATTTCCCATATCAACAACTGTGGCTATGCTAAGCTACATCTTCCCCAGGCTTGGAACTCAGAGTCTGATCCCTATTTGCTCCAGTTCCTGTCAGAAGGTCATGGTCTCAAAGGGTTGCGGCAGTCTAATTTCAATGTCCGGTACACTCCGACTTATCCGCTTCAGAAAACCCCTCACATCCACGAAAGGCAGAGTCGGAGGCTTCCGCTGAGGGCGTACGGGAGCAGAGAAATCATCAAAATGAAACGGGACAACGATCTTCGGCTTCACAATCTCCAACAAACGGCTGGAATATCCAGGGACCTTCTTCCATCCTGGAACGCACATGAACAGGACATCGCAATGGTGCCCATCCAATTCCGATTCGATGAAATTAGCGCTTCCAGCATCCATGAATATCTTCCCCCCCATCTCCAGTTTAGGCATATACACAGCGCCGAGCCGGTATTGGCTGGCCTTCAAAGGACGTTGTGCACTCGGGTCTATGTCTCCCTGATAGGGTATGCGGCCAAAGACCACCAACCCGTGCATAGATGGAATCATAGTCACTGCTGCGTCGCCGGGAAGTTCGACCCGTTCACCCCCTTGGCATATGGTAACGCGGCCTGGCATGTCGTGCATGGCCATGAGCTTCTCAAGGCTGAGGCTGCCCACCAGAGGGCCGTCGAAATGTCTTGAGAATTCTGGAATATCCAGCGCATGGTCGAAGTGCGTGTGTCCAACGATAATCGCTGACAGTTTTCCGGGGAGCTTTTCCAAATAACTCTCAATTGCGCGGATGTTCGGTGTCAGACGCCCGAAGAAGACTTTGAGTTTTCCCGGCCTCGAGTGATAAGGGTCGATCAGGATAGTCTGACCATTGTGCGTAAATTCAAGCCCCGCTGCTCCAGTCCAACGAACACTAATCATCCCTGTCATCCTTTTTCACATTATGATTGGTCGGGATTTCCCAAGTCAACAACTGTGGCTATGCTATTACCCATGCACGTGTCTGTCAAGGAGGCTTGAGAGCGCGGGTTCACTGTGATGCTAAAGCGGAGAAGACAAGCGGTTGAACGCCTTCGCATCCGCACGACGTCGATGGGGTCGCGGCGTGCAATACCCACGTTAGGTGACAAGGGCAACCGCAGAGGGCCACCGGCTGCGCCTCAGTCTTTGGTAGTTAGCACGATCGTACTGCGATTCGGTCTGGCCCAAACCGCTCGGAGAGGGTTCGCGACTTTGTTCTCAGGTGGTCCATCCGACACTTTGGCTACCTCAGGTAAATCGCCGAGGATCTTAAGAAGTGGAATGGGACTGGTGAGGCGAAGTTCTATCCTGAGACCCTTAGCCGTAGGCCGTGTCAGATTCACTTCCTCTATTTCGGGGATTTGCTTCAAGTCCTTATGCAGTTGCATCATTCGGTCGAAGACCACTGGCGCCGCAACTTGCAACTCCACGGTTCCCTCATAAAGAGGGTGGCTGCCCTCTTCCGATCCTTCCCCCGGCCGTTCACTGGCAGCCTGCGTTCCCTGCGGCTCCTCGCCAGTCACCTCTTCTTGTGCGCGAGCCCTGGTTTCGAGTTCAGACTCAGAGTCGTGCTCCTCTTGTTCGCCGTGAGGCTTCTGTTGGAGGTCTTCATCTGTCCAGTCTGCCCCAACAGTTGCGACGCCTTCTGCTTGAGCCGGTTCTGGACCTGTGGTCTCCGCAATTGACATGTCCATAGCTTGTGCACGCTCTTCCAGCCTCAACGTTGAAAGCATCTCCTCATAGATCCTTCCGAATGTCTGTTTTATCTCACTTTCGGCCATCTTCTTGCTTCTCGCTAGCAACCGCGCAGCTTCCTGTTTCGCAGCTAGCACTTCCTTTTCTGCCTCCTCTTCCGCTTTCCTCAACACATTCTGTCTTTGCTCCTCAGCAGCATCTGCTGCCACTCTTGCCGATTCCTCAGCTTCCTGCGTCGCTTTGGAAATGATTTTCTCGGCCTCCTGCTCTGCGACGGCTTTCGTTTTCTTCGCTTCCGTTCGCGCTCGTTCCAGGATACCCTGAGACCGCTGTTCTGCTGTTGATACTTTGTCCTGAGAGGTCTTCTCCGCTTCAGCAAGAACTGTCTCTGCGTCCAACTTTGCCTTCTTTTGCGCCTCCGTGATGACGGAGTCCGCTTCAGTTTTGGCCTTCGCCTCTGCGTCGCTGATAATCGCAGTGGCCGTCTCGTTCGCTTGCTGTTCAATCTCTGTCAAGGTCTGCTGCGCCTGCTTGTTGGCCTCCATCACAGTGCTTTCAGCAAGTCTTTTCAGCGATTCAAGGTTTTCCAGCCTGACAACGTATTCGCTGTTCTGTTCTATCAGATTGCCAAGAAAGGAAAATACTTCTCCTTCGTCCAGACCGTTCTTAACTATGGTGAACTGCCGTCCCCAGAGGTTTGTTACCTTACCTTCTTTCTTCTCCACGGTGTTCTCCTCCCTCCGCCGCTCGTTTGCCTCCCTCAGCCGATGGCTTGTCGATAGCCCATTTGCCGATTGCTCTTGCTGCGAACTCCCAGTTTTGAGTCCACAGACTGTGAGCGGCTCAGCCAGCCCACTGTTTCTCCAGTCGACTCACTTAAGAGTACTATAGAATGTAATTCATCGCCTGTAAATGGTACTTGGAGAGTAGGCGGACCAGTATTTTCGTCGTGCATTCCCAGAGCAAGGCTAGTACCTTCGCCACCCCCCTTCTCCTAACAAAGCCTACAGCGTGCGCTCCGGCCGCGCACTCGATAGTACTCGTCCTCGCCCGTACGAACGCTCACCCGGCGTTGCAGTACGGCTGTCCCTCGGATGCTCTTGAGAGTCATAGACGATATGGGCCGAAAGTAAGCTTGCGTTAGCTGATAGAAGCAGTTCAACAGTGCCTTGATCCATATGCCCTCCGTGTTGACCGCAGAAGACTGGGTTTTGGAGGCTCTTTCGTCATCCAATGACTTTGGTTACTAACGGGAGCTTACTAATTACTTGGCCTCACATGACTAAATCACTATTTCGGAGACTTCGAATTAGTGTTAAGGTATCGTCGAGGGATGTCACATACTACTATCTCGTAAGGTAGGACCGCCTTATGCGATCGCGACGAAGAAGGCGTTTCTCCGCAGGCTTGCTTATTGCCGGCTGCGTCGGCGCCACCCTATGTATGGCATTCTGGTTCAATCTGCTGAGCAGTATGCAACTGCAAGGCAGCGACTTTCTTTTCAAAGCAGCGAACGTGTATCGAAGCTCAAGCCCAGAAGGGAGAGTCGTCATCGTTGGTATTGACGAAAAGAGCCTGGACCAACTGGGTCATTTGCCGTCGTGGCCGCGGTCCTACCACGCACGTCTGGTAGACGTGCTTACTGACGCTGAAGCACGAGTAGTAGTCTTCGATATTCTCTTTTCCGAGCCAGCGCCTGGCGATGAACAGCTAGCGCAGGCTCTTAAGGATGCTGGAAACGTGATCTTACCAGTTGTATACGCTCCCGCACAAAACGAGTCCACAGGAGTAGGTGAGTCGGTGGAACCCGGAGGTTTTATCAGGTGCTTGAACATTCTTGAGGAAGGTGCCGTTGCTGTGGGACACGCCAATGTGCTTCCTGATAATGACGGAGTGGTAAGAAGACTACCCATCGCCATCCGCAATGATGAGGTGTACGAGCCGGCGCTGGCTGTTGCTGCTGTCGCTGAATATCTCCGGCGTCCTCAAGCTATTGAATCTCCCATTGAGAACAACCGCTTGTCTTTCGCTGGCCGGTCGATTCCGCTCGACGATGCTAACGGCATGCTCATCAACTACGCGGCCGGTTCGGCAGATGCAGGTGCGGCAGTAGGTTTCCAAAGTGTATCCTATGTAGATACCCTGAGAGGCGAGGTGGACCCGGCTATCTTTCAGGACAAGATCGTTGTCATTGGTGCCACAGCCAGCGGACTCGGGGATGTGTTGTGGACCCCTACGGGTAGGATGATGAACGGCGTCGAGATTCATGCTAACGCGATGCGCACCATCCTGACCGGGGATTTCCTTAGGGCTACACCCTTCAGCGTCACCACCGCCTTGATAATGATACTGGCACTTCTTTGTGGCTTGCTGGTGCTGCGTCTCCGAGTTCTCTGGGCAACGCTCTCAGCTTTACTCATTTGTGCTGTGTACTTCCTGACTGCCTTCTCTTTCTTTGACAAAGGCATAATGCTCAACATGGTGTACCCACCTCTGGCTATCCTTGGCACATTTGTGGGAGTCAACCTATTCAACATCACCTCCGAACGGTCTGAGAAAAGGGAAATAACGAAGACTTTTGGCCGCTATGTCTCGTCATCGGTGGTGGAGAAGATATTGACGGCGTTGGAAGAGGGTGAGCTGAAGTTGGGTGGCCAGCAGCAGGAGGTAACCGTAGCATTCGCCGACGTTTGTGGTTTCACCAGTATGTCCGAGAACATGCAGCCGGAGGAGCTGCTCAGAGTGCTGAACATTTATCTTTCCGTAGTTATTAAGGAAGTCCTCAGGCACGGGGGCATGATAAACAAATTCGGTGGAGACAGCGTCATGGCGGTTTGGAACGTGCCGACACGCTGTGAAGGGCACGCTCTGCTGGCAACAAAGGCAGCTATTGACGCACAGTGCGCAATCAGGGAGTTACAGCAGAACGATGCATCGTTGCCAAAGATGGATTTTAGTATCGGCATCAACACGGGCAAAGCGGTGGCCGGCAACCTGGGCTCTGAAGACCGGGTGGAGTACTCTGTGGTTGGCGATGTCGTCAACATCGCTGCCAGGCTGACCAGTGTTGCTGAAGGTGGAAAAGTGTGGATCGGCTCCGACACCTATGATCTTATTGGGGATTACTGTGTGGCAAAGCCGCTGGGGACGCTTGAGGTAAAAGGGAAACGGGAGCCAATCAGGGCATACGAGGTGATGGATATACGCCAGTAATCTGTGGATTTGGCATGTTGGACAGCTCACAAACTGCGATTTGCTGGCTCGCAGAGTTTCAGAAATAAAGCAGGGAGCTATAAGAGTGATGCAGATGCGAGCACTGGCTGCGCTTCGGCGGATGCTGAAAATACCGTGGAGAAGATTGGTACACGCGCCAATCGGGCCGCGCGCTCTGACTTTTGCGGGAACATTCCTTCTGCTCATTGCCATCGGAGGCAGTCTCTTCATGATCGTCAGCCTCAGCTCCTCGCTGCAGTCTGACGCACTAGCTTCTCAGTGCACTGTCAGCATTCTCAGCGGGAGTGTCGAGGTACAAATACCAGGTTCACATACTTGGCAGCAGGCTGACGATGGCATGACTCTACGTGCGGGCAGCAGGGTTAAGACCGCGGAGGGCTCGCACGCTGTACTGACTTTCTTTGAGGGAAGCAGTATCAAGCTCGAGCCCTGCACCGATATCCAGATTCAGCGAGTCGCGCATGTGGACGAACGCTCCACTGAGGTTGTCCTGAAGCAATGGGTGGGCAAAACCTGGTGTCGCGTTGTGAAGATGATAGCCCCTGGCTCGCGCTACGAGATACAGACACCGTCGGCTATCGCCTTAGTGCGGGGCACTCTGTTTGAGACAGAGGTGGATGAAACGGCGTTGACAACGGTTCGTACTACTGAAGGACTGGTCAGTGTGAGCGCGCAAAACGAAGAGGTGCTGTTGCCAGCGGGCAACCAAGTGAGTGTAGAGTTGGGAGCCCCGCCGTCTGAACCCCAGCCAGCACCTCCGGCTGATACCGAGCTTGTCATTGCTGTCAGCATGCCTGCCGTGGCCTCAGTATGTGACCCTACCGGTTCAAGCACGGGATATTTGCCAAACGGCTTCGCGTTCAATCAAATCACAGGGGCACAATCCACATCGCCGTCTGAGGGCACTCAGGCTATTACCGTACCGAATCCTATGGCTGGCGAGTACTTTGTTATGTTGCGCTCTGTTGCTGACGGGACTAGCCAGTTCAACCTGGCATGTTTGTCCAAAGGGGAGCCGGTCTTTGCGCACGCTGGTGCATACGAAATGACGGCGGGTAGTGAATGGCTGATTCCATTTCACCTGGAGATAGCGGATGGTCAGCTTGTCGGCGCTACCGTGGGCGATATAGAGCCGCTGGGGGATCGAGCGCCTGAGAAGATAGTCAGGACTGAGGCGGTGGAGGCGTCGCTGGTTCCGATTCAGCCGCCCGAGGAGCCTGGTCAGCCTGCCGATGCCAAGCGGGACTACATCCTGGCTGTCGTCAGCACCGCTGGCGGCTCGGTTACTGAACCCGGTCAGGGCGTCTTCTTCTACCGCACAGGCGCTGTAATCGATCTTGTTGCCAGACCTGAACGGGGTTGTGAGTTCGAAAGCTGGACAGGCAATGTTGCCGACCCGTACTCACCTGCAACTACCATAGCGATAAACCAGGCTGAGGTGGTTAAGGCCAACTTTGTCTGTCAGCATTGAGGTAATGGGAGTTGGGAATGCAGCTTAGCAAAGCGCGTACTGCTACAACGAACGATAGGAGGACAGTCGCCTGATGCAGCCGCTCCAGCACAGCATTGTCTATATCCAATATCTGATTGAGGAGATCATGCGCGTGACCGAGCGCACCTTAGATGCTTCGGCTTCCTCTGTGCTCTTGGTTGACCAGGAGAAGCAAGAGCTATGCTTCCAGTTCGTTCACGGCCCGGCACAAGGAATGCTAAAGGACGCAGCGCTGGGCACAGAGACCGGGGTCGCGGGCTGGGTCGCCCACCATGGTAAGCCACTAATAGTCAACGATGTAACCAAAGATGAACGCTTCTGCAAGGACATAGACGAGATTACTGGCTTTGCCACCCAATCCATCCTATGTGCGCCACTACTGGCGCGTGGCAAGGTCATGGGTGTCATCGAGGTTCTCAACAAACTGGATGGGAGTGACTTCAACGAGCACGATTTGCACACCCTTGTGGCGGTAGCCACAACCGCTGCCACGGCGATCGATCTGAAGCTGGCCGAGGAGGCAATGCGCGCCTCGGAGGTACACTACTCGAAATTAGTCAGGAATATGACCGACAAAGAGTCTAAGTTACTTTGCATGGATCCTTCCACAAACGAAGGACTCATTACTTGGCACAACGACAGAGTTGAGGAAATACGCGCTGACAGGCCGATATGGCAACTTCACCGAGAAACCTGAGTAGCTGGATTGGCCTAGAATCCGCATGCAGGTGGCAAACAGATGAACGATACCAACAGAGTTGAGTACGCGAATTCTCCCACCAAGCCTGCCGAAGCGGTTGTCCTCGACGCTCAGCGGCGAGCAGCCAGCATCATCGCCGAAGCTGAGGCCAGGGCGCGGAGGAGGGCACAGGAGATACTTGCGGAGACTGTGGAAGAGACTCGCAGTCAGATTCTCCAAGACGCGAAGAGACAGGCTCAGCGCGACGCAAGGAAGATTGTCTGGGAAGCCGAGCGGAAGGTCAGCCAGATCATGGAGGAGGCGAACCAGAAGGCTGAGGCTCAAGCCAGCAACACAGTTGCCCAGGCCGAGGAGACGGGACGCCTGCTTATTGATGAGGCGAAGAACCGAGGAGAGGCCGACGCACGCAGGATAGTCTCCGAAGCCGAGCAGACTGCCAGTCTGATCATACAGGAGGCGAAGAACAAAGCTAGGGCCGAGGAATCCAAGATCATTGCCCAAGCCGAACGGAAGGCCCGCGAGATCATAGGAGAGGCAAAGGACAAGCGTAGGCCCGAAGCGTCCAAGATCATTGCTGAAGCCGAACAGCGAGCCTCCCAGGTCATGGAGGAGGCGAAGAAGCAGGCTGAGTATGATGCAGACAAGGTCGTTTCCGAAGCTGAGCACAGAGCCTCCCAGGTCATGGAGGAGGCGAAGAAGCAGGCCGAGGACGAGGCAGACGACATTGTCACCCAAGCTGAACAAAGGGCCGCTCAGATTACCGAGGAGGCGAACAAGCAGGCTGAGGTGAATGCTACCAGCATCGTAGCCCAAGCTG
>CAZCXP010000058.1:0-6837 GCA_964502665.1 uncultured Dehalococcoidia bacterium
ACGGATAGCTCCGCACCGGCAAATCATGAGAATTGATGTCCCAGATGCCGTTCGTGGTGAGCCCTTCGGCTTCGCTCAGGACAGGCTTGTCGAACCATGAACCGCCCCCCGCGTACGCGGGGGCTCAGGGCGAACGGAAGAAATTGTACTTTCGAAGCGAGGAGAAGGAATAGCCATGTATGGTGACAGCGGTGAACCTCGGCCGAGCGACAAGCTACCCCCACACGACCTCGATGCTGAAGAGGCAGTGCTGGGATCGCTTCTCATCGACCCCGAGGCGGTCTTCAAAGTCGCTCCAGCCCTCAAGGCCGACGACTTCTACCGTGAGAAGAACCGCTGGACCTACGAGAGCTGCCTCAAACTGTATGACCGCAAGGAAGCGATAAATCAGATCACTGTAGCCCATGAGCTGGCGCGCCAGCAACGACTGGAGGCTGCGGGCGGAGCTGCCTACCTGAGTCACCTGGTTTCCCAGGTGCCGACCTCGGTGCACGTCGAGTACTATTCCAATATCGTGCGGCGTCTCTCCATGATGCGCAGGCTGATTTCTGCCTCCAACCAGATCGCATCCATCGGCTACGAGTCACCACCGGATGCCGATGAAGCCCTCGATAGAGCAGAGGGTATCCTCTTCCGGCTGAGGTATGGACAGAGCCGGCGCGACTTCGTCCACATCCGTGAAGTGCTTGATCGCTATTTCGAGGAGAGCAGCTTAGCTCCAGACCAGGAGGGTTTCCTCCCCCATGTACTTACTGGCTTTGCCGATTTGGACAAAATACTCGGCGGCATGCAGCGTTCCGATATGGTAGTGCTGGCAGCAAGGCCAAGTCTGGGCAAGACCAGCCTGGCGCTCAACATCGCCCGCAACGCTGCGCTGGACCAAGGGGCTCAGGTGGCCCTGTTCAGCCTGGAGATGTCTAAGATGGAACTCGCTTATCGCTTCCTCTCCTGCGAGTCGGGAATCGATACCCAAAGGATAAGACTTGACCTGCTCAGCGAACGCCAGCGAGAGGACATCATGGAGACCATGGGGGTGCTCTCCGAAGCTCCCATCTATATCGATGATTCGCCCTTTCTCACAGATTCGGATATGCGCAGCAAGGCACGCCGACTCCACAGCGAGAAGGGGATCGACCTTATCATAGTGGATTTCATCCAGCTCATGCGCTCAAGCAGGTACACCGACAACCGGGTTCAGGAGATGAGCGACATCTCCCATTCCATAAAGGAGCTCGCCCGAGAGCTTGATGTGCCCATATTGGCTGTCTCCCAGTTGAGCCGGGCAGTAGAAACCCGTCACCCCCATACCCCCATGCTTTCCGACCTCAGGGAGAGCGGCTCGATCGAACAAGATGCTGACGTCGTGCTCTTTATCTACCGCGAAGATGTTTACTTCACGGAGGAGGAATGGAGCAGCAGATTCGACAAGCCTTACCCAAAGGGCATTGCAGACATCATAGTCGCCAAGCACAGAAACGGTCCTGTTGGACGAGCTATCCTTTTCTTCCGAGACCGAATGACGAAGTTCGAGAACCTGGAGAAGGTCGAAAGTGGAAGACCGAGCTTGCTATGAATGGATTCAGCGGTTTCCCCCGTAAGACGGAATACACCGCGATTCCCAACCTATTCTTCAGCGCGGTGCTGCCTCAGATCGATGACCTTGCCGAGCTCAAGGTCACGCTCCATGTCTTCTGGGCCGTGTGCCCAAAACGGGGCTACCGCCGTTTTGTTACCTACCGTGAGCTTCTGGGCAACCACGCGTTGATGAAGGGGCTTGAGAGCGATGGCTCCCCAGGCGAGCTCCTGCAACGCAGCCTGGATCAGGCGGTGAGCCGGGGCACCCTGCTTCGCTTGACCCTGGAGCGTGACGGTGACGTTGACGACCTCTATTTCGTGAATACCGAGGACGACAGGAGGGCCGTAGCCAGGATAGAGAGCGGCGAGCTCAATCTGGGAGAACTGGTCAAGCGCGAGCCCAGCCCGGCGAGCCAGGAGCGGCCAAACATTTTTACCCTCTATGAGCAAAACATCGGCATGCTTTCCCCGATAATAGCCGAGGAGCTTAAGGAGGCGGAGACACTCTATCCCGCCTCATGGATTGAGGACGCCTTCAGAGAAGCGGTTGACCTCAACAAGCGTAACTGGAGATATATCTCTAGCATTCTGCGAAGATGGGCAGCGGAGGGCAAGGACCATGGAGAGCATAGGCGACATTCTAAGGCGGAGTCTGACTTCGAAGAATTCCGCAGAAGATACGGACACCTCCTCAAGAAGTAGCCTCGCCGAGGAAGCTGAGGAGGATGAGTGCCCTCTTTGCAAAGGGAGGGGCTGGCTGCGCTTCGATGTGCCCTTCGGCCACCCTGACTTTGGCAGACTGGTGCCCTGCCAGTGCACTGAGAAAGAATTCGAGCAGGAGTACCTCGGTCGCCTCGAGCGGTACAGCAACCTGGGCCCATTGACCCGCCTCACCTTCGACAAGCTGCTGCCCCGCGGTCGCAGCAGCGCCCCTCAGAACCAGGAGAGATTCGCCCACTGCATTGAAGTAGCTCGACGCTTCGCCCAGGAGCCCAAAGGGTGGTTAGTCCTCAGCGGCCCCGGCGGCTCTGGCAAGACCCACCTGGCAGCAGCCATAGCCAACCAGCGCGTGCAGGAACGGCACCAGGCATTCTTCATGACTGTCCCTGACCTGCTTGACCACCTCCGCACTACGTTCAGCCCCAATAGCGATATCGCCTACGATGAACTCTTCGAGCGGGTGCGCAATGTTTCACTCCTGGTGCTCGACGACCTGGGGAGCCAGAGCAGCACGCCGTGGGCCGAGGAGAAGCTGTTTCAGATCCTGAACCACAGGTTCAACGCCGAGCTGCCAACGGTGGTAACGATCAGAAATCTGGAGGAGCTGGATGAGCGGCTGGCCGCCAAGCTGCGAGACCCCGCCATAGCCCAACAGTGCGAGCTGGAGACGCCACAACAGCCACTGTTCCAGCAGGTAGGTGGACTCAGCCCCCAATTCCTGGCCGACAAGACCTTCGAGACCTTCGACACCCGGGGGATGAACGCTAACGAAGAGGGCAGGGAGAGCCTCCAGACTGCCTCGAAAGCAGCCCGTCAGTTCGCCGAGTCGCCGGAGAACTGGCTTGTTCTACTTGGCGATCATGGCTGCGGCAAGACCCACCTGGCGGCGGCCATAGCCGACTACCAGCTAAGGTCAGGGCGACCCGTCTTCTTCGCCGTGGTGCCGGACCTCCTCGACCACCTGCGCTCCACATTCAGCCCCGAAAGCAAGGTGACCTACGACCGGGTCTTCGAAGGGGTCAAGACAAGCCCACTCCTCATCCTGGACGATCTGGGCACTGAGAGCAGCACGCCGTGGGCTCAGGAGAAGCTCTACCAGATCCTGAACTACCGCTACAACGCCCGGCTGGCTACAGTGATCACCGTTCCCGGCTTTCTACAGGGCATCGAGGACCGATTGAGCTCGCGGCTGATGGACCCGAAGCTGAGCAACGTGATTCCAATTCGTGCCCCAGATTACCGAAGCCTGACCAAGCCGCCAGAGAGCCCCAGGCCTTCCCGCCAGCCCCGCAGGCCGCGCTGATCGCCTGTAATCTACTTGTAAACTCTTCGTAATTCTTCCTTAATACATCCTTAATCGGTCTTAATGCCAATGGGCGTACAATTCCATATGGTAAGATACGACCTCAGGGCTCTTGCGGAGAAGATCAGCACACCTGTTGACCGACACAGGTTAAGCGACATAGAAAGAAGGCAGGTGATGTGTCACTGATCATATGAACGAGCCGAGACGCCGCTCACACATACCTTGACCTATGACCATCTCTCAGATACAATAAGTGTTCGGCATTAGCTGTGGTATAATATCAATGCCGTTGGCCTTTAATAAGGGCCGGGACACGAAGGGTGGCAAGGGAGAGGTGTCCGAGTGGTTTATGGTGCCGCTCTCGAAAAGCGGTCTCCGATTGTATCGGAGCGTGGGTTCGAATCCCACCCTCTCCGGGGAGAGGTGCTGGAGTGGACGATCAGGCGCGCCTGGAGAGCGCGTGGCCGATTTTCGGCCCGTGGGTTCGAATCCCACCCTCTCCGCTGTTGATAAGTGTTCAGCCATCGGCTTCCAGCTCTCAGCAAGAAGAACCAAAGGGGGGACCTCGTTCTAGGTTCTAGGTTCTAAGTTCTAGGTTAACGTAGAACGTAGAACATAGAACTTAGAACACTTCAAATGCTGAGTGCTGATAGCTCAAGGCTTACCTAGATTGCAGGGGGTTTAGGAATGCCGGCAATCGCCATAATAGGGGCACAATGGGGGGATGAGGGGAAGGGGAAGATTGTAGACCTTCTCGCTGAGAAGGCGAATGTTGTTGTAAGGTTCTCCGGGGGGAACAACGCAGGTCACACCGTGGTAAACCAACTCGGTGAGTTCCGGATGCACCTTATCCCCTCGGGCATCTTCCGCCCAGATGTGACCTGTATCATCAGCAATGGCGTGGTCATTGACCCCGCTGCGCTTCTGGACGAGATCGAGAACCTTAAGCAACGTGATGTTAGCGTGGGCAACCTCTTCATTAGCGATCGAGCCCACCTGATCATGCCCTATCACATCCTCCTTGACGGTTTGGAGGAGGAGGCGCGGGGTAGCGGGGCGATAGGTACTACGCGCAAAGGTGTTGGCCCCGCATTTGTCGACAAGACATCTCGTATGGGGATCCGCATCTGCGACCTGCTCGATAAGGCGACCCTTCGCAAGCGGCTTGGCTTCGTGCTGGAGTACAAGAACAGCATCCTGACCAAGCTATATGGTGCCGCCCCCCTTTCTCTTGA
Source organism: uncultured Dehalococcoidia bacterium (assembly GCA_964502665.1). GTDB lineage: Bacteria > Chloroflexota > Dehalococcoidia > SZUA-161 > SZUA-161 > SOKG01. Next base: position 4,837 of record CAZCXP010000058.1, read on the forward strand.
CGAGCTATACCACGACCACTGCCAGTACGGAGAGCGTCTGGCTCCTTATGTCCGCGAAACGGATGTGATACTAGAAGAGGCGCTGAAGAGAGGCGAATGGGTTTTGCTCGAGGGAGCACAGGGTACCATGCTCGACCTCGACTTCGGCACCTACCCCTATGTTACCTCGGCGGTCTCAGGTGGCGCATCCCTGGGGCTGGGGATGAGCCCGGCGGATATCCAAGGGGTCGTCGGCGTGTTAAAGGCATACACCACAAGGGTAGGAAGTGGCGCCATGCCCACTGAACTTCATGATGAATGCGGAGACCAGATGAGAGAACGGGGGCAGGAGTATGGTACCACTACAGGGCGTCCCCGCCGGTGCGGTTGGCTTGACGCCGTGGTCGCCCGCTACTCCGCCGAGGTCAACGGCTTCACCTCCGCTGCCATCACCAAATTCGACATCCTCGACGATTTCTCCTCTGTCAAAATCTGCACTGCCTATAAGGTCAATGGCGCTATCTACAATCGTCCCCCAGCCCAGACGGCCCTGTTTGAGAGATGCGAACCAGTCTATGAAGAACTGCCGGGGTGGCAATGCCCCACCAGCAACATTCGTCGCTTCGAAGAACTCCCCTCCCAGGCTCAGGCCTACGTGAGAAGAATAGAGGAGCTAATCGGCTGCCCCGCCAGCATTATCTCTGTCGGTGCTCGGCGCGAAGAGACAATCATGGTCAGACCCATCCCGTGATACTGCTTGAATCAACTCGCCCCATGGCCTCAGGGAGAACCCCAAACTTATCTAGAGAACGGCATTTCTTTCTGTTATAATAATTTGTTAGGTGGCAAGAGTATCGAGGAGGTAACGAAGAGTGACAGTGACGGACAAGCCAGAAGTGACCTTCGGCAAGATAACGGAGGAAGGGCTGGCCAAGATGCAGGCCAAGTTCGGCGTGCCCTACTACCCGATTCGGCAGAACGAGGTCGCTACCAAGGATGCCATAAGACAGTTCTGCAATGGGATAGGTGACGATAACCCCCTCTTCCGCGACCGGGAATACGCTGCCAGAAGCAAGTGGGGGCACACCATTGCGCCTCCCATGTTCTTATACGCCGTGGCGTGCCCTCAGGGAATGGAGGGACTGCCTGGCGTACACGCCTTCTACTGCGGCTGCAACTGGGAGTGGTTCCAGACCATACACGTCAACGATGAGCTTACCGTCGTCGACATCCCCCTCGACCTCATACAGAAGCAAGGCAAGATGGGTGGACGCCAATTCCTGCAAGTTGGCAGGACAATATACTACAACCAGAGAGGCGAGGCGGTAGGCACTCAGAAAAGAGAGACCATGCGGGTTGAGAGAGGGGCAGCCAAGGAAAGGGGCAAGTACGCCGAGATCAAGAAATACAGGTACACCGAAGAGGAACTGAAAAGAATCGATGACGCCTACGAGGCAGAGGAGATCCGGGGGGCAACCCCGCGGTTCTGGGAAGATGTAGATATAGGCGCCGAGCTAACGCCAGTTGTTAAGGGCCCGCTTGGCCAGACCGACATGGTGGAGTTCTGGGTGGGGATAGGCGGCGGCCAGGGCGCTCACCGCATACGCCGCAAGTACATGAAGAGGCATCCCAAGTGGGGCGTCAAGGACTCTGCAACGGGTACACTTGAACCGATGGCCGATGTCCACTACGAATCGGACAAATCCGATGCAATAGGGGTTCCTGTAGCTTACGATCTCGGCATGCAGCGGTTCTCGTGGGGAGGGCACCTGATGACCAACTGGATGGGAGATGAAGGATTCCTCAAGAGGCTCAGCGCCCGGTGCACCCTCTTTAATATGTTCGGTGATACGCAGTTTATCAGTGGCACCGTGGTGAAGAAATACCAGGAGGGCGACGAGTATCTGGTCGACGTCGAAATCAAGACCGTGAACCAGCGAGGAGAGGAGACAATGCCCGGTAAAGCAACTGTTTCTCTCCCCTCAAAGGTAAGGTGGGTCTAGGTAGGGGTGAACCTATGTG
>CAZCXP010000058.1:6937-10886 GCA_964502665.1 uncultured Dehalococcoidia bacterium
GCGAAGCAATCTTGTTGTCTTTCCGCTCACGCAACCACCGAGATTGCTTCGTCGCCCTTCGACCGGCTCAGGGCTCCTCGCAATGACACAAGAGACGATTTGGCATACAATTCCTCTCCCTCGAAGGCAAAGCTTAGAGCCTGCCCTGGGCTTGCCAAAGGATGAGGGTGAAGGGAGGTTCTGTATGATAACTGCACCCCGTTCTCACGTGCCCAAACTCAATCTATCTGTCCTGCACACGCGGCGTACTAGGTATCTGCATGGTATTCCTGAAGGCTCTTGACTTTGCCGTGTCCTTTGCGGTAGGCGGCAATTCCTTTGGCTGCTGAAACCGCCGCCGCGGTGGTGGTGATATAGGGCACCTTGTATTTGATCGCTGCTTTTCTGATATATGAATCGTCTTCAACACTCAGCTTGCCGCTGGGCGTGTTGACAACGAGTTGAATCTCCCTGTTCTTTATGGCGTCAGTGATATTGGGACGTCCTTCATGCTCCTTCAGAATCAACTCTGAATTGACACCATGATCGGCAAGATATTCGCGGGTTCCCGCCGTGGCCTTGATGGCAAACCCAAGCGCGGAGAAATGCTGCGCCGCTTCCAGTCCACCCGCCCGGTCGCGCGGGGAGACGGTGATGAGGACAGTGCCCTCCGCGGGCAGATACTGTTTGGCCGCTTCCTGTGCCTTGTAGTAGGCAAGTCCCGGGTTGTCGGCCATACCCAGCACCTCTCCCGTCGAGCGCATCTCAGGGCCGAGCACCGGGTCTACCTCGGGGAACATGTCAAACGGGAATACCGCCTCTTTGACACCGAAATGCGGGATCGGCCTGCGCCGCAGGTTCAGGTCGGCCAACTTTTTCCCCAGCATCACCTGGGTGGCCAGGCGTGCCATTGGGATGTTGCAGACCTTGCTTACCAGCGGCACCGTGCGGCTCGCACGCGGGTTTGCTTCCAGGATGTACACAGTGTCGTTACAGATGGCATACTGGATGTTCATCAGTCCCACCACATGGAGTTCCACCGCGATCTTCTTGGTGTATTCCTCAATGGTGTCTATATGTTTTTGGGGAATGCTGACTGGTGGGATGACGCACGCGGAGTCGCCGGAGTGAACGCCGGCGAGTTCGATATGCTCCATGACTGCTGGCACGAAGGCGTCGGTCCCGTCTGCGATGGCATCGGCCTCAGCTTCTACGGCGTTCTCCAGAAACTTATCGATCAGAATAGGCCGCTCGGGAGAGATTTCCACAGCGGCTTCGACATATTCGCGCAGCATTTCCTTATCGTGTACCACCTCCATCGCGCGTCCACCGAGAACATAGGATGGCCGGACTATCAGGGGGTAGCCGATCTCGCCGGCAATGGCGAGGGCCTCGTCCATGTTGCTGGCCATGCCGGATTCAGGCTCAGGAATACCCAGTTCCCTCATCACCTTTCGGAACCTGTCGCGGTCTTCGGCAAGGTCGATGGTCTCAGGGCTCGTGCCCAGAATCTTGACCCCTGCGGCCTCGAGTTCGGCAGCGATGTTGAGAGGCGTCTGGCCTCCGAACTGGCAGATGATGCCCTCCGGCTTCTCCTTCTCGTAGATGGCCAGGACGTCTTCGACGGTCAGTGGCTCAAAGTACAGTTTGTTCGAGGTATCGTAGTCAGTGGATACAGTCTCGGGGTTGCAGTTGACCATGATCGACTCAATTCCCTCATCGCGCAGGGCGAAGGCCGCGTGTACGCAGCAGTAGTCGAACTCAATCCCCTGGCCAATGCGGTTGGGGCCGCCTCCCAAGACCATGACCTTGCGGGCGTTGCTAACTCCCACCTTGTCGGGAGCGTTGTAGGTGGAGAAGTAGTAGGCGGCATTCTCCACACCGCTCACTGGCACCGGTTCCCATCCCTCGACGACGCCGAGGGCGGTACGCCTGGCCCGGATGTCAGCTTCCGGCACTCTCAGAATCTGAGAAAGATACTTGTCGGCGAAACCATCCTTTTTGGCTTGTACCAGGAGGTCGTCCGGCGGCAGTGAGCCCTTGTGTTTCAGTAGCTTCTCCTCCAACTCCACGAGTTCCTTCATCTGCTCGATGAACCAGGGCTTTATGTAGGTCCGCTTATACAGGTCGCTGATATCCGCTCCCTTGCGCAGTGCTTCGTACATGATGAACTGCCGCTCGCTGGAGGGCTCGCGGAGCCTATCCATCAGTTCCTCCAGTGATCTCTTGTGAAAGCCCTTGGCGAAGCCCAGGCCGTAGCGACCGTTTTCCAGTGACCGGATGGCCTTTTGAAAGGCCTCCTTGTAATTCTTCCCGATGCTCATGACTTCGCCGACAGCGCGCATCTGGGTGCCGAGCTTGTCCTCCACGCCTCTGAACTTCTCAAACGCCCAGCGGGCGAATTTGACGACCACGTAATCGCCGGAGGGCGTATACTTCTCCAGCGTCCCCTCCCGCCAGTAGGGTATCTCGTCCATCGTCAGGCCCCCTGCCAGCATGGAGGACACCATCGCGATGGGGAATCCTGTTGCCTTTGATGCCAGCGCGGATGAACGCGAGGTGCGCGGGTTGATCTCGATCACCACCACCCGCCCGGTTACCGGGTCGTGGGCGAATTGAATGTTGGTACCACCAATGATCTCGATGGCATCGACAATGTCGTAGGAATATTTCTGGAGGCGCTGCTGAAGCTCCGGGGCGATGGTCAACATAGGTGCGGTGCAGAAGGAATCCCCGGTGTGCACACCCATGGCGTCCACGTTCTCGATGAAACAGACGGTGATCTTCTGGCCCTTTGCGTCCCGCACGACCTCCAGCTCCAACTCCTCCCATCCAAGGACGGACTCCTCCACCAGCACCTCGCCGATGAGACTGGCGGACAGCCCCCGACTCCCGACTGTGCGCAGTTCCTCCACATTGTAGACCAGTCCTCCCCCAGTGCCGCCCATGGTGTAGGCGGGACGAAGCACAACTGGATATCCAAGCTTCTCAGCAATTGGTTCCATTTCTTCGACGCTGTGTGCTATCTCGCTTCTCGGCATCTCAAGACCGATGCTGGTCATGGTCTCCTTGAAGACCTGGCGGTCCTCGCCGCGCTCGATGGCATCGATGTTTACGCCGATCACCTTGACGCCGTACTTCTCCAGCACTCCGGCTCTGGCCAGCTCCGAGGAGAGATTCAGTCCTGATTGCCCGCCAAGGTTGGGGAGCAGGGCATCGGGGCGCTCTTTCTCGATAATGTTGGTCATGGTCTCGAGGTTGAGCGGCTCGATGTAGGTCACGTCTGCCATGCCGGGGTCGGTCATAATCGTGGCGGGATTCGAATTGACGAGCACGATCTGATACCCCAGTTTTCTCAGCGCCTTGCAGGCCTGTGTGCCGGAATAGTCGAACTCACAGGCCTGGCCGATGACGATGGGCCCGGAGCCGATTATCATCACCTTGTTGATATCATCACGCTTGGGCAAATAAACCTCCCTCGCTAAAATCTCCTGAGTCCTACATGCTGCCCCAACTGTTTCTGCCCCTCTTCCTCAAAATACTCCTTGTAGCTTGACCACTCATAATCACGCGGCGAAAGAGCCAACCCAGCCCTTACAGGATTGCTATGGATATAGTCAAGTTTCTCAAGAAGCTTGTCCTCACTATAGATATTGAAGTCGTAGAAGCCAGGTTGCCACAGCCTGAAAGGGCCTGGGGTAGGCTGGCCGACGTCGGCCAGCCTACCCACATATTCAATGCCACCACCATAGAATAAATACCGCTTAGCCCTCTTGCTCGTCATCGTTTTGATTCTGCGCATTATGTTCGATATGCCCAATTCGGGCTTCTCTTCCCTATCCCACCAGAGCAGGAGGTGCACATGAGCAGGCATTATCACATAGCCTAGCAGCGCAAAACCAAGCTTACCGCTGTAGAACCCCAATTCCTCCACAAGCATCTGCGAGAGCCTTTCATCCCGAAAGAAGGG
>CAZCXP010000058.1:10986-14554 GCA_964502665.1 uncultured Dehalococcoidia bacterium
GTGGCCTCCATCTGCCGCGTGGCCTCGATCCGCCGGGTAGGGCTGGCCGACGTCGGCCAGCCTACCCAACCAGCATCTCCACCGTACGCTCATAATAATATATTTACCACTCAAAGTTCGCTCCTTGTTGCATAGCGCTTTGTCTCCAAGTTCATGGCATCGTCCTTGTACGAAAAATCCCCGCCATATATGGTGGCCATAACTTTGCCCTTGAGCACGTGGCCGGCGAGTGGCGTGTTCTTGCCCTTTGAGGCGAAATCATCGGGGTTCACTACCCATTCCTTCTGAGGGTCGAAGACTGTGACATCGGCGGGAGAACCGGGCTTCAGCGTGCCCAGATCATCTCGCCGCAAGAACAGGGCTGGCTCATGCGTAAGCTTTGAGATAAGCGTCACCAGGTCGATCCTTCCCCCATGCACCAGCCCCATCAGGCTGCCCAGCGCCGTCTCAAATCCGCTGATGCCGAAGGCAGCCTGGGCGAAGTCGCCCGCTTTATCTTCGGCAGCGTGGGGAGCATGGTCGGTGGCGATGACATCGATAACCCCTTCCTTCAAGCCAAGGACAAGGGCGGCGATGTCCTCCGCTGTTCGCAGCGGTGGATTGACCTTAGCATTGGTGTTATAGCCAGCAACCATCTCCTCGGTTAGCGTTAGATGGTGTGGGGTTACCTCGGCGGTAACCGAAACGCCCTCATCCCTGGCACGGCGGATGAGCTCCACCGAGCCTGCGGTGCTCACATGAGCGATATGAAGCCTGCCACCGGTTGACCTTGCCAGGTCGATGTCCCTGGCCACCATCTTCTCCTCAGCAGCGGCTGGTATCCCCCTGAGCCCCAGCCGGGCCGCCACCAAGCCCTCGTTCATCACTCCACCCTGGCTGAGGGTCAGGTCTTCGCAGTGGTCGGTGATAGGTAAACCGGAGTCCCGGCTGTACTCCAGAGCACGGCGCATGAGGGAGGAATCCGCCACTGGGCTGCCATCGTCGCTGAAGGCTATAACGCCGGATGTGGAAAGCTCGCCGAAATCGGCGAGCTCGCTTCCTGCTCTGCCTCTACTAACGCACCCTACAGGCAAGACGCGAACCACGCCCTCAGTGGAGGCTACCCTCTTGATGAACTCCACGGTAGTGCCTGAATCTATAGGCGGATCGGTATTCGGCATACAGCACACCGTGGTGAATCCACCCTTAGCTGCAGCACGCGTTCCGGTAGCGATAGTCTCCTTCTCCTCAAATCCAGGTTGGCGCAGGTGGCAGTGAATATCGACAAAACCGGGGCAGACTACCATCCCCCTGGCGTCGACTACCAAGCAGCTCTCAGGCCGAGGAACTGTTTGCTCCAGGCTCAGCCAACCGATCTTGCCATCAGAGATAAGCAGGTCGCCAGTGGCGTCAACTCGCTGCGAGGGGTCGATGATATGGCCACCCTGAATAAGCAGGTTCTTAGGTTGGCGACCTGGGCGCACTGTTATCACTGACACCTCTTTCGGATATTCCTCAAAGGGCCCTCTTGCCAAGCTTGAAACCACGAGCCAGGGCTTCGTCTTCTGAATCAAAGATGATCAGATTCTCCGGCTGTATTCTCCCCAGCATGAAACTGTTGGCGCTATAGTACCTTTTGTTCTCCACAATCCCCTGGTGCCACTTCGAACTGGCAATGTACTGAGGATGGATTTCGTGCTCACAATAGACGCACCTGAGCGTCAAAGGGTCGTTCGATACTATTTCGAACACGGGCTTAATGTACCGCGTTTCGGTCTCTTGAGCCGAGACGCAGTTTTTGTTCAGGCACCTGACCCCAGTGTCGCGCTTATAGACGGGGAAGTCTCTCTTCTGTACGAAGGCTAGCCCCTTGCCCTCAGGGATATCAACCTCCTTGGCCCCCAGAAGAAGGGATATGAGGGCCATTCTAATCGGGACTCCACGTGCTGCCTGCTTGAAGTACATACTTCGCGGGTCGGCATCTATCTCGTAGGCAAGCTCATCTACCCTGGGCAGGGGATGCATGACGATTGTCTCCCTGAATCCCTTTTCTTTGAGAAGTTTCTTATCCACTACCGGGTAGCGCTTCTCCAACTCTTGCCCTTCTGCCGCAGGCTCAAGTCTCTCCTTCTGCAGCCTGGTGACATAGAGGGCATCAACCCCCTTCTCCAGCTCGATCTGAATACCGACAGCGGGTATATTTGCAAGCTGATGCGGACCACTTGGCGTTAGGTATATGGCATCCAGGGGGAAATGACCCTTTTCATCCACATCCTTCAGAGCATCACACCTTTCCAGCATACCTGCATACTCTGTAGTCAGCTTCCTCATGACATGTTTCGGCATCTCAAGCCCGGGGCTAGGACGGAAATGGATATTTGCGCCGAACCTGGCCAGCGCATAGGCCAGGGAATGTACCGTTCGCCCGTATTTCAGGTCTCCCCACAGAGCGATCTTCAGCCCCTCAAGGGTTTGCCTCTCCTTCTTGAGGGTGTAGAGGTCGCACAAGGTCTGGGTTGGATGTTCATGCCCGCCGTCGCCGGCATTGACTACAGGGACATCAGCATAGTCGGCAACAACCTTGGCTGCCCCCTCCCACGGGTGTCTGATGACAATTATGTCCGCATAGCTTCCCACCACCCTGGCCATATCAGCAATGCTTTCGCCTTTCGCCAGAGAAGTATTGCTCATCTCCACCACAGATATCACCCTGCCCCCGAGCCTGTTCATCGCAGCCTCGAATGACAGCCTGGTCCGGGTGCTCGGCTCGAAGAAAAGGCTGGCCATTATCTTGCCCTGGCACAGGTTAGACTGTTCACTCATCGAGCCAGACATCTCGTCTGCCAGGGAGAAAACCGCCTCCATTTCCTGATTCGAGAGGTCCTCTATAGTTATCAGATCCCTGTTTGCCAAGCTCATAAGCACCTCAGCTCTTACCAGTCTGCACCACCGCCGCTTTGGCTGGACCAACAATTACCACTTCGTCTTTGCCGTCCGTCTCCCTCAGCCGTAGCTGAATGCGCTCAGGTTTATAGGAGGGGATGTTCTTCCCCACGAAGTTGGCCTTTATCGGGAGCTCCCGATGTCCCCGGTCAATGAGCACCGCCAGCAAAATACGCTGGGGACGCCCGAAATCGATGAGGGCATCCATAGCAGCGCGGGTGCTCCTTCCGGTGAACAGGACGTCATCGACCAGGACAACATTCTTGTCGGTGATGCCGGTGGGAATATCGTTGGGCCGAATAACCGGCTGAACCTCGAGGTAAGGGAGGTCATCGCGGTGCGGGCCGATGTCGAGGGCGCCGACAGGGATATCCACCTTCTCGAAACCCTTTATCACTTCTGCCATACGGTGAGCCAGAGGTACGCCGCGAGTGTGTATCCCGATTAGAACCAGGTCATCGCAACCATCGACACTCTCCACAACCTCGTGAGCCATACGCACAATCGCCCTTCGTATGTCCTGCCCTGACATTATCACTTTCTCAGGCATAAAAAAACCTCCGCCGTTATTAGGCCGAGGAATCGCTTGTCCTTGTTCGGTTTTCCCCTGACTCGGGGCCACTTTTCTCTCCCTTCTCAGTCTCTC
>CAZCXP010000059.1:0-14047 GCA_964502665.1 uncultured Dehalococcoidia bacterium
AATGGGTGGTGGGTTTCGCTGCGCTGCACCCACCCTACTACTACAGGTAGAAGCGCGTAGGGTGGGTGAAATGAAATGGAACCCACCTTCCACAATAGATACGGGTGGTGGGTTTCGCTGCGCTGCACCCACCCTACTACTGTGAAGGCTCTGCGCATAGCTCGCCGATGAGCAGCTCGAGGGCAAGTTCCCCCTTGTCTCCCTTGAACCTGCCTGTCTTTATCGAGATGTCGGTGTCCAGCAGTTTGCGGTAGATCTGTTTTAGACGCTCCATGGAATATGCTTTGGCCTGCTCTATGGTCTTTTGAAGAGCATATTCAGAGGTAAGCCCCAGGCTATGTCCGATCTCAGCATGCTTGCGCCGCTGGCGGAGAAGATGTTTAGCCTGTGTCACCAGGCGGAATTGACGGGTGATCATAAACAGGAGGTACGGTGGCGCTGCCCCTCCATCCTCTAGCCGGCGAAGGAGTTTAGTTGCCGCAGCCGATCTGTGTTCCAGAATGGCATCGATCATAGCGAACACAGTAAATTCCCGTGCTTCAGCCACCAGCAGCCCTACATCGTTCTCCTCTATCGTTCTCCCCAGGGTATAGAGACAGAGCTTGTCGATTTCGCTGGAGAGGAGCCAGAGATTGCTGCCGATGAGATTGGCCAGTAGGCGCGCTGCAGCTGGCGACATACTGCCTCCGGATTTGTTTGCCCTGCTCTGCATCCAGTTGTACAACTGATCACCCTTTTGGATACCCTTTGCAGGTATAAATGGCGGTTTGAATTCCTTGACCGCTGCCCGTGGGGCGAGCTGTTTGAGAAGGGGATTGCTTTTCTTGAGCTTGCTATCGATGAGCACCAAGACGGTGCTCTCCGGCATGTGTTCAACGTATCCCTTAAGCGAAAGCCACCCGGAGTCCTCGAGCTTGGGTGCATGCTTTGCCTTATCTCGTTGCTCGAAGAGGCCAAGCAAACCCTCAACGATCACGAGACGCTTTGGCGCTAAGAAAGGCACGGTATCACAGGTAGCAGTCAGTTGCTGGGGCGTAGTGCTTTGGCCTTGGAGTACTGTGGTGTTGGTGGCAACCATCGCTTCGTCTCCCAATCCTTCCTTGATCCCGGTCAAGGCCTCTCTAAGGGAGAAGTCGTCCTCACCGAATAATATGTAAAGCAATCCTGCCTCCAACCATCGCCTTGATAGTCAAATCCGAGGTTTTACTGTGGACTGGCTGGAGTATAATTATAGCATCTAATCACGGTTGTTTGAAACGTGGGTTCGGCCCTAATCCGTGAGGGCGGATTCAAAAGACTGACCCCTCGGGTGACTTATTGGTTAATGACAGAATCTCTTGCACTTCCCCTCCCCTGGAGGGAGGGGATAAAGGGGAGGGGGAAGGCACCCTCACCTATCCTCTCCCTTCAAGGGAGAGGGATTTAATGCGAAAGTCTATAACCTTCAGGGTCACGAATTTGGGTTTAGCCTCAGATCGTGAGGGGATGTTTTTGGGGCTCACCTGGCCTTTCTAGCTAAACAGGAGCCTGTAGCATGGAGATCGGCATCATTGGTCTACCCAAAAGCGGCAAAACCACTGTGTTCAACGCCCTCACCAAAGGCGAGGCGCAAACAGGCGCCTATTCCTCAACTGCTCTGGCTCCCAACATTGGGGTGGTTAAGGTGCCAGATCCCAGGTTGGATAAGCTTACCGAGCTCCTCAAGCCAAAGCGTACTGTTCCCGCTGAAGTGACGTATATAGACATTGCTGCCCCCGCTAAAGGGTTCGGCAGGGGTGAAGGGCCGGGCGGGCAATTCCTCGCCTACCTTAGCAACGTGGACGCCCTGGTTCATGTAGTCCGCGCTTTTGAGAACGAAACGATGCCCCACCCTGAAGGCACCGTGGACCCAGAGCGGGATATCGGCACCATGAACCTCGAGCTTGCCTTCTCCGACCTGGGTATTATCGAACGGAGGCTGGAGCGACTGGAGAGTTCGCTGAAAGGGGCTAAGCAGCAGGAGAGGGAATTAATATTCCGAGAACAGGCCCTCTTGGCCAAGGTCAAGTCTGCCCTCGAGGAAGATATCCCTATTCGGGAGCAAGACCTCCCCGAGCAGGAAGTCAAGGCAATCGAGAGCTTTCAATTTCTTACCGCCAAGCCGATGCTGCTGCTGCTCAACATCGGCGAGGACCAGCTTCCGCAAGCTAGCTCTCTGGAGACCGAATTTGGTGGCCGCTACCGGAGACAAAACTGTGAGGTTGCGGTCCTCTGCGGCCAGCTTGAGATGGAGCTGACACAACTGAGCGATGCTGAAGCTCAAGAATTCCGTGCAAGCCTGGGCATTGACGAATCAGGGCTTGACCGGACAATCCGGCTGTCATACGGTCTCTTGGGGCTGATCTCTTTCTTCACCACTGCCTCCGATGAGGTAAAAGCCTGGACCATCCGCCGCAGCACCGCTGTCCAGAAAGCAGCGGGCAAGGTGCATTCTGATATGGAACGTGGCTTTATCAGAGCGGAGGTTATCGGGCACGACGACCTTGTCGAATGCGGCAGCATGGCTGAGGCGCGAAAACGGGGTCTGCTCCGCCTCGAAGGCAAGAACTATATAGTACAGGACGGTGATGTGGTCACCGTCCTGTTCAATGTCTAGGTTGTAGTCTCCGTTGCTGCGCGGTCAGGTCTCTGTCCGGGTCCCCTATCCAGCCAACAGGGCCTCGATTTCAGCCGAAGTCAACTCCAGGCTGACTGTCAAGCAAGAACCGGTGATGTCCATCTCCAACTTCTCAAACAGCTCCAGTGGTAGTTCTTGGAGTAGTTCTTGGGCTTCTTGTGGAATCGGTATTTCTCCGGGGGCTTCTTGCAGAACCTCGATCACCATTGGCACCAAGCTGATCAAGCTCTCAACAGCTTCCGCCGACTCGCTGCTGGTAAAGCACATCCGGGAGGCAAGTGAAATCAATTGCCCGTCTTTGGCCAAAGTCATACCGACGGTATCCAAATCGGCCAACTCATCCAGCCCGGGCAATGGTATTGGTATTTCACCCGTGAACTCCTGCAAGCCTTCTGCTACTGCCCCTGGTGGCACGATCATCACCGCCTTCATCAGGGCATCCCCAAGCCCGTTGTATGTATCTAGCAGATTTCCGCTGACGGCTGACTGGTCGGCTTTCCTGACCGCGATGACATCTTTGACTGCCTCCGTCGAGCCGATAACGAACGCATCGCTGCCCAGGAAAGCCAGCGCCATTCCTTCATAGGGGTCTGTATGTAGGACGTAGCCTTGGTACTCGATGGTTGTGAATGGTTCGTCCCTCTCTGATTCCATACTTGCAATCAACTCGTTTTCTTTAAAAGTCCCTTTTACTATGATTCCGAAGTAGTCCAAATCCGCAGTAGCCTCTGAGATGTCGCCAAATATCAAGCCCTCCCTGAAATCCCTCAGGTCGAGGCCACTCTCTTCCGCGGCCACGTCCAAGGCTTCATCAAGTGTCCCCGGCATGTCTGGCTCCAGAGGCATCACCTGCCAGAGTTGGGCGATATCTTCATCTTCCATGATCTGGCTCAGGTCTATGTAGCCTATCATGTTGACTTTCTCTGGCACGAGCTCGATAGCGGCTGGGGTTGTCTCGTCTCCGCCGCATCCCAGCAGCGGTGAAACAACAAGCGCCGCGATGAATAATATAAAGAGGGTTTTCTTCACCATTTCCTCTCCTTCCGCCTTATAGCTCTTCCGGCAGCAGAGTCTAGCATTCACACTCCCATTTGTCAACTAGAGGCGGGCTGGTCAGCTTGACCGCGGGGGCCTAACCAAGCTAGAATAAGCTTAGAGGAGGCAAATGTTTGAGACTCTTTCTGACAAGCTTGGGGCCGTTTTCAAAAGGCTCTCTGGCAAAGGCAAGTTAACCGAAAAGGACGTTGATGAGGCGCTACGCGAGGTGCGGCTGGCGCTGCTGGAAGCGGATGTCAACTTCAAGGTGGTGAAGGATTTTCTGGCCAGGGTGAGGGAGAGAGCCGTCGGCGTAGAGGTGCTGGAGAGTCTGATGCCTGCGCATCAGGTGATAAAGATTGTCAACGAGGAGCTGGTTGTCATCCTGGGAGGTGGCCAACAGAAGCTGGGACACGCCGCTCAACCGCCCACCGTGATGTTGATGGTTGGGCTTCAGGGCTCGGGCAAGACCACCAGCTCTGCTAAGCTAGCTCTGCATCTGAGGAAAGGTGGACAACGCCCTCTAATGGTCGCTGCTGATCCCTACCGTCCTGCCGCCAAGGATCAGCTTGTTACTCTGGGTAAGCAGATCGAAATCCCTGTCTATTGGGAGGGGGACTCGACGGTCGGCATTTGCGCTAATGCCATGAAGCGAGCCAAGGAGATAGCGGCCAGCGTGGTGATCATCGATACCGCAGGCCGGCTCCATATCGATGAGGAATTGATGAGGGAACTCAGGGAGCTTGGCAAGAGGCTCAGTCCCACCGAGGTGCTGCTCGTTGCTGACGCCATGACCGGTCAGGAGGCAGTAAGAATAGCCGAGGAGTTCAATGCTACTGTGGGGTTGAGCGGCGTGATTCTGACCAAAATGGATGGCGATGCCAGGGGGGGTGCAGCGCTTTCCATCACCTCCGTCACCGGGGTGCCCATCAAGTTTGTTGGAACCGGGGAGAAGGTAGACGCCTTGGAGCCCTTCTATCCCGATCGAATGGCATCTCGAATCCTGGGCATGGGCGATATTTTGAGTTTCATCGAGAAGACGGAGGCGGCCACCGATGCCCAAAAGAGGCAGGACTTGGAGCACAAAATACGCCGTGGCAGCTTCGACCTGGAAGACTTCCTGGAGCAGCTGCAGCAGATAAGAAAGATGGGACCTATTGGTCAGCTTATGGAGATGGTCCCCGGTATCTCAGGGCTCTCGCGGAAGCTGCCTCAGGGCGCGGATGAAAGGCAACTGAAAAAGGTAGAGGCTATGATCTTTTCCATGACCCCTGATGAGCGGCGCAATCCCAACATAATCGACGGCAGCAGGCGGCGGCGCATCGCCCGCGGGAGCGGCACCACTCCCCAGGATGTCAACCAGTTGCTGAGCCAGCACCGCCAGGTACAGAAGTTGATGAAGCAGCTAGGGCGAGGGAAGAAGCTTGCTTCTATCTTTGGGTTGAGGTGACAGAGTAATGGCGTACAGTACATCAGGAGATGGCCTTGGGCTATTTACATTCGATACTGAGAAGCTAAGTCGGTATTCCTTCGAGGTGGGGCCGATAAGGCCGCCCAGTGAAGGCGGAAGCCATTCCTTGCTGCTCAGGGCAACACGAAATTGCTCCTGGAACAGGTGTAGATTCTGCTACGGCATGATATACAATCGGCAGAAGTTCGAACTTCGAAGCGTGGAAGATATAAAGAAGGATATAGATGCTGTTAAGGCAATAGCGGATGAGATAAAGGCGGCGTCGTGGAAGCTTGGATATGGCGGTGCGGTGAAAGCGGATGTGGGAATCGCTATGATCCAAAGAGATCCAACGCTCAGGGTCAATCGGTCTTTCGTCATGGTATTTGACTGGCTTCACTTTGGCGCGAGCACAGTCTTCTTGCAGGACGCCAATACCCTGATCATGCCAACAGCTCAACTGCTGGAGGTCGTCAGATATTTGAGGGAGACGTTCCCGACAATAGAGCGAGTCACCTCCTATGCCAGAGCGAAGACTCTCCACAAGAAACCTCTGCAGGAATTGAAAGAACTGAGCCGCGCCGGGCTTTCGAGGCTCCATGTTGGGCTCGAAACGGGGGATGATGAGTTGCTGAGGTATGTAGATAAGGGCGTAACCGCAGCCGAACACATCGACGCCGGGAAGAAGGCCAAGGAAGCAGGTCTTGAGCTCTCGGAGTATGTTATGATTGACCTGGGAGGCAGGGCTAGAGCGGAACAACACGCGAGGAACACGGCAAGGGTTTTGAACGAGATCGATCCCGATTTCATCAGGCTAAGGCCTTTAGCGCTTGGACCGGGGTTGCCGCTGTACGAGGACTATACTAAGGGGACTTTCCAGCTCTCGTCGCCTCATGAGCGCTTGCGTGAGGTGAAGACCCTGGTCGAGAATCTGCATGTGACCGGCAGGCTGTGCTTCGATCATTTCCTGAACTCATGGTTTGGAGATAGTGACCGCCATTACACGCTGTTCAAACAGGATTACAAGGGTTACAAGTTCCCTGAAGAGAGGAACAGGGTCTTGCAGCTTATAGACGAGGGCCTGAGAGTCGATGAATCGGTACATATACACGCGAAGGATTTGATTGGGCTGGCACATCTATGAAGATGAGGAAGTGAACTGAGGAGGGAAGCAGCATGAAGGAGCATATGAGTAAGGACCGCGGATCGGACAGCGCAAGCTCCCTACCCACAGGCTCGCGCATTTGGCCATCAAAGCGCTATACCGAAATGCACCTCTACGCGCTGCAGGACCCTGAGAGATTCTGGGCCGAAGAGGCGCGGAAACTCGACTGGTATAAGACCTGGGATCGCGTTCTGGATTGGGACCCACCATATGCGCGGTGGTTTGTTGGAGGGAAGCTCAATGCCTGCTATCAGTGCGTTGACCGCCATGTGAAGACGTGGCGCAGGAGCAAGGTGGCGATCTACTGGGAGGGGGAAACCGGCGATACAAGGGTATTGAGCTATTCCACCCTTTTTCGGGAAGTCAACCGCTTTGCCTCAGTGTTGCGGAAGCTTGGGGTCAAAAAGGGGGATCGGGTCGCCATTTATCTTTCCATGATCCCCGAACTGCCTATTTTCATGCTGGCCTGCGCCCGAATTGGGGCTGTGCATACCGTGATATTCTCTGGATTCAGCGCCCATGCGATAGCAGACAGGGTCAACGATATCCAGGCGAAAGTTCTCATTACCGCTGATGGGGCATATCGCCGCGGCAAGATCCTGGCGCTCAAGGAGATAGCTGATGAGGCAGCGGGTCTCTGCCCCTCGGTGGAGAGGATAGTTGTGGTTAGCAGAACGGGGGAGAAGGTGCCTATGAAACGGGGACGGGACTTCCGGCTTTCCTCCCTGCTCGATGAGGCGGACAAGATGGTGAAGCCGGAGCCGATGGAGTCTACTCATCCGCTATACATCCTCTATACCTCTGGGACCACGGGTAAGCCCAAGGGTGTAGTACATGGCACAGGTGGCTACCTTGTCTTCAACCACTCGGCATATAAATGGGTGTTCGATATAAGAGAGGAGTCGGTCTACTGGTGCACTGCCGATGTAGGATGGGTAACTGGCCATAGCTCCATAGTCTATGCCCCTCTCTCCCATGGTGCAGCCATGGTCCTGTACGACGGCGCTCCTGACTACCCCACGGTGGAACGTTGGTGGGACATCGTGGAGAAATACGGCGTCAGCATTTTCTACACTTCGCCGACGGCGATACGCATGTTTATGCGCTATGGCGAAGAACGTCTTCTAGGGCATGACTTCTCAAGCCTTGAGCTTCTGGGCAGTGTCGGTGAGCCCATCAATCCCGAGGCCTGGCAATGGTATTACAAGAACATAGGTAAGGAGAGATGTCCCATCGTCGATACCTGGTGGCAGACGGAGACCGGGGGCACAATGCTATCCCCAACGCCAGGGATTGAGCCTATACCGCTGAAACCGGGCTCGGCCACTTTCCCGCTGCCTGGGGTTGATGCCGCTGTAGTTGATGCCGACGGAAAGGAAGTTCCTGCGGGCCAGACGGGGCTGCTGATAATAAAGAAGCCGTGGCCCGGTATGCTACTCGACATCTATGGAAACCCGCAGCGCTATAAGGATGCCTACTGGACACGCTTCCCCGGATCGTACTATACTGGCGACTTCGCCATGCGCGACGATGATGGCTATTTCTGGATTCTAGGCAGGGCTGACGAGGTGCTGAAGGTGGCGGGACATCGTATCGGGACGGCGGAACTGGAAGACGCCGCTGTATCCCATCCCGCTGTGGCTGAAGCAGCGGTGGCGAGCAAGCCCGACCCTGTGAAGGGGGAGTCCATCGTTCTCTTTGTCACCCTGAAGGAAGATGCTTCGCCCTCATCCGAGTTGAGAAAAGAACTCGGTAAGCATATGCGCAACGTAATTGGGGCTATTGCCACCCCCGATGAGATTCACTTCGTGGCGTCATTGCCCAAGACGAGGAGCGGCAAGATCATGCGCCGCGTGCTCAAAGCGGTATCCATGGGGCAAAGCCTGGGCGACCTGACCACTTTGGAGGACGAGGCGTCGGTGGAGGAGCTGAAGAAGGCCTACGAAAGCCTGAAGCAGGTCTCCGACGCGGACAAGGAGAGCTAAAAAGCTGCCGCGCCGTTACCGGTATTGGTGTAAACCAGCTTGTGACTCCGCATCTAGCAAGCTTTGTACCCTGCCTTCTCTAAGACTTCCTTAACCGACAAGGCAGCAGGTGAATCCTCGGGTAGTTCCAGCAGCGATTTGCCATCAAGGTTATACTGCTCAACCCTGGCATCGTAATCCATCCTACCGAGGTATGTTCCGCCATTACGCTGGATGCGTTTCTCCAGTTCGTCGTTGAACCTGTAGTTTGCCACCATATAGAGGTTCTGGTAGGTGATGCCTACTTCTCTGGTGAGTCTCTGTATCCTATCCACGTTCTTCAAGGATTTCATAGACGGGTCCAGAATAATGAACAGGTCGTCTATTGCTGAGGTCACGTTTCTGTTGAGGTGCTCCAGCCCGGCCGGCGCATCTATCAGGGTATGGGCGTAGTTTTGAGCAAGCCGGGGGATGATCCCTCTAAGCAGATTGTTTGGGGCACAGTAACAGCCCTCGGTCCACTTCACCCCCAGTGATACCAGGTCGAACTCCTTTGACTCGTAGATGCACTCGGTGCTGAATAGATACTCTATTTTCTCAGGTATGGGCATGGCGCTCAGCTCTTCATAGCCCGCCTTTTTTTGAATATCGTAGAGAATGTCGAGAACCGTCCTCACGCCTTCCTTCTCCAGGTCTATTCCCAGCATGTCGGCCAGACTCTGGTCGGGATCGATGTCAATAAGCAGCAACGGGCGAGCCAGGTATCTGGTAGCTAGAGCCGTGAAGGTCGTCTTCCCGGTACCGCCCCTGCCCGTAGATACGATTTTCCTTCCCATGTAGCTTCACCTTCCCATTCTTTCACCGTAATCGTTCATCGTGATTGCTCGCCTCTATGCACGTTATGTCAACTGACTTGTTTCGGCTGATTTCTTGGCCCAAATACGGTACATCTTCTCTCCGCCCTCCTCGAAACACTTGAATCCTCTCGAATCTATTTCTTCCACCTCCACATTCTCCTCGCCGCACAGCTCTATGGTCTGGTCCAGCCAGTTTCGAAAGTGGGCCCCTCCCCCAAAGTAGACTTTTCTCCATATATCGCCTTTCTCGTCTACTCGCTCCGTGACCAGATTCTCCTCTGCCATTCTTTCCTCTGGTCTATCTTCCTCAGTCACTTCTTTCTCCATCGGTGTTTTGGTAGGAGGATAGCGGGCGCCTCAATATACCAAATGTCATTTGTCCGTTGTCATTCCCGCGCAGGCGGGAATCCACATCCCCATCGTTTGGATTCCTGCTTCCGCAGGAATGACAGCAGGTGCGATGACAGACGAAGTCGCTGCAGAAAGCACTATGCTCATTCTCCGCGACCTAGATTCATTTTGCTGCAGATTCATGTGTATGTCTTTTGTTCGATTATGAGCTTAGAGTTCATGAAATCTATCTCGTGTATCCTTCCCTGGAGGACCTTCTTATCCCCGAAAAGGGTCTCTAGCTCAACCTCATTGCCATCGATTCTCACATGGGCTATCTCTTGCAGGATTGGCTGATCGCTTTCCGTGCTTTGATAGGCGGCTGCAAGGCACATTTTCCCACCTCCCTGGCTAAGAATTTGGGGTTGTCTAATTGGAGTTCGGCTTGGCTATTCCCCGGCCTCTTGTCCTCCTTATGGCGTCGAACCATCCCCGGGCATATCTGTTCATGAGTTTCTCCTCCGAATATGCTCCATGTACATCTTCCTCAGTTCCTTAATAGTTCCAGCTTCCCCCAGGCCTGGGAGTCTTCGAGCCTCGTCTATTTCTTCGATACTGGCCATGTCTGTGTCCCTGGACGTTGTGCTGCGGCTCAAGCGTTGGCTAGAGCAACGCCTCGACCTTGGGCTGAATCATGCTCTCAGGAAGTGCGCCAAGGCTCTCGTCTACCACCTGTCCATCCTTGAAGAAGATTAGCAAGGGTATGCTCATAATCTGGTATTTCGTAGCTGTCTGAGGGTTTTCATCCACATTCAGCTTGCAGAACTTGACTTTGCCCTTGTATTCCTCTGACAACTTCTCGGTTATTGGCGCGATCATACGGCACGGAGCACACCATGGTGCCCAGAAATCCACCACGGCGGGCAACTCAGATCTTAGGACCTCGTCTTCGAAGTTCTGGTCTGTGAGGTCTAGTACCATTGGGGCCTCCTCTTTTTTAGATATCTACGAAGCGTGCTCGTTCTCTGCTATCAGCGCATTCAGCGTGTTTTTGAGATAGGCTTTGGATTGGAATCCCCCCAGCTTTTTCACGGGTTCACCGTGCCGGAGAAGAAGCACAGCGGGCAAAGGAAGGATATTGTACCTTGCCGCCAGTTCAGGCTCCTCTTCGGCATCGATTCTGACGAACTTTATTCTTCCCTCGTACTCTTCAGTCAGGTAATCTGTGACCAAACACAGAGCAAAGCATGCCCCGCACCGGGAAGTCATGAAACACGCGAAAACCGGCAGCTCCGATTTCACTACCTCGTCCTCGAAATCTCGACCTGTCACCTGTATTATCATAGTACTCTCCTTATCTTCTTGCCGTTATCGCTTCTCCTTTGACATGACCTGTCTTGGCCCTGTTTTCATCTTTGAACGCTAGGGCTCCCACCGGGCACACCGCAACGCAATCGCCGCAGCCCTCACAGCCGGACTCGGCAATGGGCCTGTCATTAAAGGTGGTGACCACACGCTTGAAGCCACGCCGGGCGAAGCCCAGCACTCCTATGCCCAGCCGCTCCCGGCATGCCCAAACGCACTTGCCGCAGAGCACGCACTTGTTGGGGTCGTAGGTAAAGAGCGGGCTGCTTGAATCTATGGGGAGTTCCCGCTCAATCTTTCTGAACCGTTTCGACTTCAGCTTTACCCGCAGGTGAGCGGCGATCTTCTGCAGCTCGCAGGCGCGATTGGCGGGACAGCGGGCGCAATCCACTGGATGGATGGCCAGAAGAAGCTCGAGAGCAGTGCGCGCCAGCCTTTGAGCTTTGGGGCCCTGAGTGTTCACCGTCATGCCCTCTTCCACAGTCTCGGTGCAGGCAGTGACGGGCCTGTTGCGGCCCTCGATCTCGACGAAGCAGAGACGGCAACCGGCGAAAGGTACCGATGCCTCGCGGATGGCGCACAGGTTGGGTATGTAGATGCCGTTGTCAAGGGCTGCCCAGAGCACCTTCTCACCCTTGCGAGCCTTTATCCTCTTGCCGTCTATCGTCAGCGAGACGCTGTTCATTTCTTCCCTTTCGTGGCCGGCACAAGCTCAGGAGGCGATAGCCTGATAACGGCATTGTACTGCGGCGGGCAGGCTTCACGGCAGGTATTGCACTTGACGCACTTTTCCTGGTCGATGACCTTGATCCTCTTCTTGTTGGAGGAAATGGCCTCTACGGTGCAGGTGCCAACGCAGGCGTCACAGGAACGCTCACACTTCTCAGGCAGGATGTAATAGGCAATAAGGTCATGGCACATGAGCGCGGGGCAGCGTCTCTCCTTGATATGTGCCTCGTATTCATCTCGGAAATACCTCAGAGTGGTCAATACTGGGTTAGGTGCGGTCTTGCCCAGGCCGCAGAGCGAGCCCGCCTTTATATCTTCAGCCATCTCATAAAGGGTGTCAATATCTTCCATACGCCCCCGACCCTTGGTGATGTCATCCAGGATCTGCAGCATCTGCTTTGTGCCCAGGCGGCACATGGTGCATTTGCCGCAGGACTCCCTCTGGGTGAACTCCAGGAAATAGCGAGCCACCTCCACCATGCAGTCGTCCTCGTCCAGCACCACCATCCCCCCGGAGCCCATCATGGCTCCGGCCTCGCTCAGGGAATCGAATTCTATGGGCAGGTCCAGAGCTGACTCGGGTAAACAGCCACCCGATGGGCCGCCGATCTGTACCGCCTTGAACCGTTTGCCATTAGGGATGCCGCCGCCGACATCGAAGATGATCTGTCTCAACGTGGTTCCCATTGGCACCTCTGTTAAGCCGGTGTTGACTACCTTGCCCGCCAAGGCGAAGACAGCCGTGCCTTTGCTTTCCTCAGTGCCGATGTCTGAAAACCACGCAGCTCCGTTTCTCATTATGCGCGGTACATAGGCCAGGGTCTTTACATTGTCGATGAGGGTCGGCTTTCCATTAAGGCCGCTGACAGCCGGGAACGGCGGTCGATATCGGGGAAGGCCCTGCTCACCCTCAAGTGAGGCGATGAGGGCTGTTTCCTCGCCACAGACAAACGCTCCGGAGCCCTGGAAGAGCTTGACGTCAAAGTTGAAACTGCTTCCCAGTATGTTCTTGCCCAGCAGTCCCAGGCGACGTGCCTGTCGCAGCGCAATCCCCACCCTGTGCACTGCCAAGGGATACTCTGCACGAACGTATATGTATCCATAGCGTGCGCCCACCGCATATGCGGCGATTACCATACCCTCTATAACGGGGTGTGGATCGCTCTCCAGGATAGCCCTGTCCATGAAGGCTCCAGGGTCACCCTCATCGGCATTGCATATGACGTACTTGGGCCTGCCCCGGGAGCTGCGGCAGACCTCCCACTTCTGCCATGTGGGGAAGCCTGCTCCACCTCTGCCTCGCAATCCCGAGCGCTTAATCTCCTCCATAATCTCCTGCGGTTGCATCTGGAGCGCCTTGGCCAAGGATTCATAGCCGCCCTTGGCGATGTAGTGCTCAATGTCCTCGGGGTCGATATGGCCGCAGTTCTCCAGGGCGATGTGCTTCTCGTAAGCGAATCGGGGAAGGTCGTAGATGGATGGGAGGACATCGCTCTCTTCAAGGGCGCCCAGGCTGAATTCCAAGGATATATCCTCACCGATAACATAGTCTTTCACCAACCTCCTGGCTATCTCCGGTGTGACGTAACCATAAGCCATAGCAGGGTGACCGGGCTTGCTTATGATTACCAGTGGCTCCGCATAGCAGTGCCCCATACAACCCACCTCGACCACGCGCGCATCCAGGTGGTCTTTGGCCAGCTCATCTCTAGTTGCCTGGAGGACTTCTAGGGCACCAGCGGCCCTACCGCAGGTAGCCGTGCCGACCATGATGACCGGCTTTGTGCCATCGTAGAGCTCCTGAACATGGTCAAGAGCCTGGCTCCTGATGCGCTCAAAGGGCGAATCTGTCTGTGGCAAACCGGCTATCTTCACTTTGCCTCTTCACCTTCCTTATCTTTCCCAAGTTGGTAAGAGAGCAGGATGCCGTCTACCCTGGTGGGGCTGGTTTTGCCCTCTGCCTGGTCGTCGACAACAGTCACCGGCGCCATGGCGCAGCAGCCTACGCAGGCTACGGTATCCAGGTCAAACTCGCGGTCTGGGGTGGTCTCTCCCCGGTCTATGGCCAGCCTTCTCTTCCAGGCGTCAAGGACGATGTAGCCGCCCTTCATGTGGCAGGCAGTTCCTAGACATACCCTGATTGAGTGCTTGCCCGGAGGATTGAGACGGAACTGGTTGTAGAAGGTGACCACGCTGTAGACGTCCATCTCCGGTATGTTTAGAGACTCAGCGACTTCAACCATCGCTTCAAGGGGAATATATCCTAGCTGGGCTTGAACCTGTTGCAGGATGGGCACCAGGTTTTCCCTTTGCTTGCTGAATCTCTTGAGAACCTTTGTAGTTTCCTGGCGGATCGCTTCTTGTTCTTTGGTCATATTCTATAATTCCGGTTCCTTCCTCTTGCTCATCAGTATGAGCCCTTTTCGTCGTTGCCAGCGCGGTTTGTCATGTCATTGCGAGCGCAGCGAAGCAATCTCTCATCTCTTTG
Organism: uncultured Dehalococcoidia bacterium; assembly: GCA_964502665.1. Lineage (GTDB taxonomy): Bacteria > Chloroflexota > Dehalococcoidia > SZUA-161 > SZUA-161 > SOKG01. Next base: position 14,040 of record CAZCXP010000059.1, read on the forward strand.
CCATCCAC
>CAZCXP010000060.1:0-14037 GCA_964502665.1 uncultured Dehalococcoidia bacterium
AGGACTTCATGGAGGCTGCCACGGCGTTCTTGGAGAAGCGCGAGCCGGTATTCAAAGGCAAGTAGCAGATAGGCCGTTCTTTTCTGGTCCGCAAGGTGGAATCGGCTTAGAGAAGGAGGTATCAAGTGGCTAACAAGCTCAAGACAAGGGTCACCGAGATGTTGGGGGTGGAGTACCCCCTGGTTATGGGGACCATGCAGGGTCATTCCAACGCAGACCTCGTAGCGGCAGCAGCCAACGCTGGGATATTCGCTTGCATAGCCTCGACCATGTTCAACACCAGCCAGGCAGTTCGAGAGGAGATCAGAAAGACGAAGAGCCTGACCGATAAACCGTTCGGGGTAAACATCAACCTGTTCCCCATGATAAGGCCGCAGAACACTGACGAGTATATCGATGCCGTGATTGAGGAGGGAGTCACTGTAATTGAAACTGCAGGCCGCAGCCCTGAAGAGCTGGTCGACCGCATTAAGAAGGGCAACGGCAAACTAATGCACAAAGTTGCACGCATCAGGGATGCCAGGACAGCGCAGCGCGTGGGCGCGGACATCATAGAAGTAGTGGGCTCAGAGGCCGGTGGCCATCCCAGCAGGGAGCAGATTGGCAGCCTCGTCCTCATTCCTCAGGTGGTAGATGCAGTGCAGATACCGGTAATTGCTGGCGGAGGAATAGCGGATGCGCGGGGATTCGTCGCCGCCCTGGCGCTGGGAGCTGAAGGTGTGCTGATGGGCACAGTATTCCTCACTACTCGCGAGTGTCAGCTACACCAGAACCTTAAAGATAGACTCGTCGAGGCACAGTCAACTGACACCATATTTACCCTGCGCAGCCTCGGTGATCCACTCAGAGCGCTACGCAACGAACTCACAATAGAGATCGACGAGATGGAGGCCAAGGGTGCCAGTATGGATGACGTGATAGCCCTGATTGGTGGAGGGAAAGGCAGGAGGGCGATGACGCTGGGAGAAGCTGATAACACCATACTGGCCTGTGGCCAGGTCGTGGGTATGATCCATGACATTCCTACCGTGAAGGAACTCGTCGACAGCATAGTAAACGGCGCAGTAGCCATTCAGGAGCGCCTGAGCAGCACTCTGAGCGGAAAGGGTTAGGCGAGCGCTGGGGGCGCTGCATCCACCGGGAGCGGCGCAGGCCCGGGGAAGGCAAGAACGAGTTGAAAGGAGCCAAATGGCAAAGGGTCACCTTCGGACCAAGCTCTGTGATCTGCTCGACATCGAGTATCCCATCGTCCTCGCCGGGATGGGTGGGATAAGTGGCCCTGTATCCGGCCCGGAGCTTGTGGCAGCGGTATCCAATGCGGGGGGACTGGGTGTTCTGGGATGTGTCTTCATGGCTCCTAATGACATGGATGCCATGATCAAAAAGACGAAGAGCCTCACCGACAAGCCCTTTGGAGTGGATACAGTGCTGCCGGCGGAGGTCCCCGAATCAGGGACTACAGCCGAGTTCAAGCTTGACCTCTCGTCACTGTATTCACAGCAAGAGGAGTTGGTGCAGAAGCTCATGAAGGAATTGGGGCTGGAGCAACCAAAGGCCGAGGAAAAGGAGGCAACGCCGACTGAGTCAATAGCAGCGCAGGCAGATGACAAAGCCTGGTCAGGAGACCTCTTCAGTCAGCAGATCGAGGTCGTTCTCGAGCACAGGGTTCCCGTCTACGCGGCAGGGCTAGGAGACCCCGGGCCCTGGGTACCTGAGCTCCATGCCCGGGGGATCAAGGTAGTGAGCGTTGTGGGCCACGTTAGGGCTGCCCGCCGTGTTGCCAAAGCAGGCGTTGACATAATAGTGGCGCAGGGGCAGGAGGCCGGGGGCCATAGCAGCAGAATCGGTACCATGCCTCTGGTCCCTCAGGTTGTAGACGCTGTCTCCCCCATCCCCGTGCTGGCTGCCGGGGGGATAGGCGATGGCAGAGGGCTCGTCGCTGCGCTCGCGCTTGGGGCCGTCGGCGCGTGGTGCGGCACCGTCTTCATTGCTACCAAGGAGTCTCTCTTTGAAAGCTACCTTAAGCAAAGGATTTTCAACGGTACGGAGGACGACACCGTAGTGACGAGAGTGATGTCGGGGAAGCGGATGAGGGTGATGAAGAACGCGCTGGTTGACGCGTGGGAGAAGTCAGGTGTGCCCACATTGCCGATGCCGCTACAATCAATCGCCATCATACCCATAATGGATGCGGCCTTCAGGGCCGAGAGGGCGGATGTCGTACCCACACCCGCCGGGCAGATAGCGGGGATGATCAAGGATATGAAATCGGCGAAGCAGGTTATCGAGGAGATGGCTGAGGGAGCCGAGCAAGTCTTGGAGGGACTTTCGAAATTGAGGGCAGCCTAGGACAAAGTGGCAAGGCAGGAAAACACTTCCTATTGACCAGAGAACCAAGGAGGAATGGAAATGGCTGAAATAAGAGAAGCGGTAATGGTGGATTTTGTGCGAACGCCTTTTGGCAGGGCAAGCAAGAAGAAGCCAGGGTTCTTTGCGGACGTTCGTTCCGATGACCTGGGAATCATCGCCGTCGAGGCATTGATGAAACGAACAAAGGTGGACCCTGCCTCAGTTAACGATATCATCATAGGAACGCCAACCCAGCTTGGCGAGCAAGCACAAGCTGCCAGAAGTATTACGCTAGCGGCTGGTTTCCCCTTTGAGGTCCCGGGCCTAACCGTGGATCGAGCGTGCGGCTCAAGTTTGTCAGGTGCACAGGTTGGTGTATGGGCCATTCAAACAGGCAACGCAGACATCGTTATCGCCGGCGGAATAGAAAGCCTATCCCATTTCCCCAACCCTGTGATCACGCCTGATACAGACATACTGGAGCTTGCCAAGGAATTCGGTGCGCGTGGTAATCCAAATCCAAAAATGGCTGCCAGGATTGATCCAGGTGCCATGATGGGTATGGGCATCACCGCCGAGTATCTCGCCGACAAGCTTGATATCTCCAGGGAGGAGATGGACCAGTGGGCCCTGAGAAGCAACCTCAGGGCGGCTGCAGCCCAGAAAGAGGGCAAGTTCAAACACGAGATAATCCCCGTGGACGGCAAGCTGCCCGATGGAACAGTAGCGCTCGTCGATTACGATCAAGATGTGAGGCCTGACTCAACCATCGAGAAGATACGCACTCTGCCACCTGTCTACAAGCCAGATGGAAAGGTTAACGCCGCAAGCTCCTCTAAAGAGAGCGATGCGGGTGCGGCGGCAATGTTCATGGCCAAGGAGAAAGCCAGGGAGTTGGGGTTGAAGCCGATGGTTACCATAAGATCGACCGCCGTGGCGGGATGCGACCCCGCAATCATGGGCTACAGCGCGTATTTGGCATCCAAAAAGGCTTTGGAAAGAGCAGGCCTGTCTGCAAATGATATAGACCTCTGGGAGACAAACGAGGCCTTCGCGGTAGTGCCCCTGGCTTTGATAAAGGAATTTAGAATAGACCCGGAGAGGATGAACGTGAATGGAGGTGCCTGCTGCATCGGCCATGCTGTGGGAGCCAGTGGGATACGAATGATTGGGACACTGGCCCACGAGATGAACCGTCGAGGCTCCAGATACGGTGTGGCATCCATATGCGGCGGTATGGGACAGGGGACCGCGGTAGTTGTGGAAAGGGAGGACTACTGGGACGGCCGCTCTGCCTTCTTGAGTTAGGGGAAAGAGAGGGGCAGAGCCGTCATCATCATGCGCTCAACAGCGCTCAAGGTCCCCTACTTGCTGCCTCGTATCCCAATTCGAGCCAGGGACAGTAGTTCCCATACCCCACTATTATGCCGATCGTATCACAGGGTCTGAAGAGGACTGGCATTTGCAGCTTGCCATCGTCCTATGCGCTACCACCAGGCAGCTGCTGGCGGCATCCCCACGCGCTGAACATGGAGTCTGAACCATAGGGAGGGAGCAATAGAACCGTCTGGAGGCAAGAACACGGTGAGTGCCGAGAAGGCGTATTACATCGGTACCGACATGAACTGTGGCGGAGCCTGTCTGCTCAAGGCTTATGTCAAGGACGGAGCCATCGTGCGCATGGAGACCGATGACGGAGAGGAGCCGCAGCTCAGAAACTGCGCCAGGTGCCGTGCCTACCGGCAGAGGGTCTATGCCCCCGACCGGATTCTCCACCCACTGAAGAGAATCGGTGAGCGGGGCGAGGGGAATTTCGAACGTATATCCTGGGACGAGGCCCTGGGGGAAGTGGCCAGCGAATACAGGCGGGTCAAGGAGACCTATGGGCCGGCAGCGGTCATATACCTGGCCACCGGCGCCGACATGGGCCAGGTACACAACATGAGGACCGCGCTGCGTCTTTTCTGCCTTGCTGGGGGCTGTTCCCTGATCTGGGGCATTGCCTCCAACGAGGGCTGGATGTTCGCCTCACAGGCCACCTACGGGGTCCCATCGGCCAATGACCACCGCGATCTCATAAACTCCAGGCTGGTGATCCTGTGGGGGATGAACCCGGCCAACATCATCGACGGCTGCGGCACCAGCTTCTCCCTCGCCCGCGCCAAGGAGGCGGGAACCAGGTTCATCGTGGTTGACCCCAGGTTCACCGACACCGCCGCCCTTGTCGCCGATCGCTGGATACCCATCAGACCGGGAACAGACGCCGCCGTTATGATCGCCATGGCCCACGTTATGATCACCGAGAACCTCTACGACCAGAGATTCCTCGACACCTATACCGTGGGGTTCGACCGCTTCAAAGAATATGTTCTGGGCGAGGAGGACGGGGTGCCCAAGACTCCTGCCTGGGCCGAGCGTATCAGCAGCGTCCCCGTCCAGACCATCGCCGAGCTCGCCCGGGAGTACGCCACCACTAAGCCGGCGGCACTGCTCCCCAGCAAGGCCCCAGGGCGCACGGCCTATGGAGAGCAGTATCATCGCGTGGCCTTCGTTCTGGCGGCAATGACCGGCAGCATCGGCATTCACGGCGGCAGCGCTGGATCGGAGATTACCCAGCGCGGCGAGAGACCCCCCATGGGGCCAACTATGAGGTCGGGGGGCAACCCCGTCGACGCCGGTTCACCGAGACGCCTGGATGCCCTCCCCAGCGTGATCTCGAAGGGTCCCGGGCTCGCTGTCCGGCTGCACAACACCGAGGTGATGGATGCAATCCTGAGCGGGAGGGCGGGCGGCTATCCCAGCGACTACAAGATGGTCTACATGGCCAATACCAACTACCTCAATCAGTACCCCAACGTAAACAAGGCGGTCCGGGCCTTGAAATCCCTGGAGTTCGTCGCCATCCAGGAGCAGTTCATGACCGCCACCGCAAGGTTCGCCGATATAGTCCTGCCTACCTGTACCTTCTTCGAGCGTAGCGACGCCGTTGAGGGTGCCGGCCCTCATATAGCCTACCAGCGGAAGATTATCGAGCCTCTGGGCGAGTCCCGTTCCCATCTCGATATCTGCATGGGCCTTGCCGAGAAGCTGGGCATAGCCGACTACAACGACAAGACCGAGGACGAGTGGCTGCGGCAGATCGTAGGGCCTGCCGTCACCGACTACGAGCGCTTCAAGGAGAAGGGGGTGCAGAAGTATTACCCCGAGCCCAGCGTCCCCTTCAAGCGCCAGATCGAGGACCCGGCAAACAACCCCTTCCCCACCCCCTCAGGGAAGATCGAGATATACAGCCAGCAGCTCGCCGATATGAACAACCCCCTGATCCCCCCCATCCCCAAGTACATTGACACATGGGAAAGCCTCAACGACCGCCTTGCCCGGAAGTATCCCCTGCAGTTGATCACCACCCACCCCAAGTGGCGGGTTCACAGCCAGTTCGGCAACATACCCTGGCTCAGGGAACTTGAGCCCCAGGCGGTGGCAATCAATACCAGGGATGCCGAGGCCAGGGGGATCAAGGACGGGGATCCCGTCAGGGTGTTCAACGATAGGGGAGAGATGAGCATCCCGGCCAAAGTGACCCAAAGGATCATGCCCGGTGTGGTCGATGTGCCTGAGGGTGCCTGGTATGACCCGGACAAGCGGGGGGTGGACCGTGGGGGCTGTGCCAATGTCCTCACCCGGGACGCACGCTCGCCGGGCGGGGCCTTCACCACCAATACCTGCCTGGTGCAAGTTGAAAAGGCATAGGAGCGCCAAGAGCGGTGTGATAAGGGGCTGAAGGTGACTGAGCGATATGGATATGGAGGCAAAATCCTGAGGGTGGACCTATCTTCAGGAAGCATAACCCATATCCCGACAATGGCCTATGCCGACAGGTTCCTCGGGGGCAGGGGCATCGCCGCCAAGATCTACTGGGACGAGGTGCCTCCGGATACCGGTGCGTTTGATCCTGAGAACCGAATAATATTCGTCACCGGGCCCCTGGCAGGGTTCAGCGGGCTCTCCGGCTCCAGATGGCAGGTGTGTGGCAAGGCCCCGGCCATGATTCCCGAACAGTTCTCCTACTCCAACTTCGGGGGGAGGTGGGGCGCCCAGCTCAAATTCGCCGGTTTCGACGGGCTGGTTATTCAAGGGAGATCAGATAGGCCGGTGTATCTCTTTGTCCAAGACGACGTTGCCGACATAAGGGACGCTTCCGCTCTGTGGGGGAAAAGCACCGTTGAAACACGGGAAATCCTCAAACGGGAGCTGGGAAGCACGGTAGCGGTGGTAGCATGCGGCCCGGCTGGTGAGAATCTGGTCACCTATGCTATCCTGCTCGCCGACAACGACGCCAGCGGTTCCAGCGGATTTGGGGCGGTAATGGGTTCCAAGAATCTCAAGGCCATCGCCGTGAAGGGCAGGGGGAAGGTGACCGCAGCCGACCCCGACAGGCTTAAGGAGCTGAGACAATACGTCCGCCAACTATCCGTGAGGGATATACCCCGAGCCACCGCCATAGGGCAGGCTGCAACGGAGACAGCGGAGAGGCAGGATAGCGCTGCATCACAGAGTATAGTGGACCTGCATTTCGAGGTGGTTCCAGGCCAGAAGGCAAGGCTGGACCTCTGCCTGGGCTGCATAGGGCACGGCGGCAGGATAATCGTGGAATCACGAGACGGCAAGACAAGTGGCAAGTCCTACTGCGGGTCTTCGCTTTTCTATATCGGCCGTGCCCAGAGATTCTATGGTGAACAGAACGAGGTGCCGTTCTATGCCAACAGGCTCTGTGATGACTACGGTGTTGATGCCCTTTCCGTTATGTCAATAATCATGTGGCTCTCAAGATGCAGGCATGCCGGTATCTTGACCGACGAAAACACCGGCATCCCTCTTTCCAAAATAGGAAGCTACGAGTATATTGAGGCACTGGTGAAAAAGATGTCGCTCCGGGAGGGCTTCGGGGACGCCCTTGCCCAGGGGATCGAGAGGGCGGCGGAAATAGCAGGTGGAGGAACGAAGGAGCTAATCACCGACTTCATGTCGAAGGCGGGACATCACCTGACGTACTGCCCCAGGATGTTCCCGGCACACGGGCTGCTATATGCCATGGAGCCCAGGCAGGCCATAAACCAGCTGCACGAAATGGGCGTGACCCTGTTCCAGTTCCTGAACTGGGCCGGCAAGCTGGAGGGTGCTTATCTTTCCAGCGATGTATTTCGTAGAATCGCCGCGAAGTTCTGGGGCAGTGAGCTTGCAGTCGATTTCTCAACCTATGACGGGAAAGCGCTGGCGGCGGCGAAAATCCAGGACCGGGAGTATGCTAAAGAAAGCCTGGTCCTTTGCGACTTCGCCTGGCCAATCTTACATACCGCATTGGGGGACCACGTAGGAGACCCCGCCCTTGAAAATAGAATCCTCTCCGCCATTACCGGAAGGGAGGTTGACGAGGAGGGGCTCTACCGTATAGGTGAAAGGGTCTTCAATCTGCAGAGGGCGATACATGTCAGGGAGGGCCACAACGGAAGAGAAAGCGACCAGATTCCTGAGTCTCTCTATACAATGCCGCTTAAAGGCGACGAAATGAACCCCCAATGCCTCGCTCCAGGGAAGGACGGAGAGATAATCTCCAGAAAAGGTGCGGTGATGGACAGGGAGAAGTTTGAAAGGATGAAGGACGAATACTATCAGCTCAGAGGGTGGGATGTCGCCACCGGCCTTCAAACAAGGGCGAAGCTGGAGGAGCTCGGGCTTCAAGAAGTTGCACAAGACCTGGAACAAAGAGGGCTCATAATATAGCTGGCCCAAACGGAGAGGGGGAAGTTCTGTGGCAGAGCAACCGTTATCCGATGTCCGAATACTCGATCTGACCTGGTACATCTCGGGGCCTAATTGTACCAAGCTCTTCGCGGACTACGGCGCTGATGTGATCAAGGTCGAGAAGCCAGGTGAGGGCGACCCAGCGAGGAGAATGGGCCCGTTCTTTGAGGATGACCCCCATCCGGAGAAGAGCGGGCTTTTCTTATACCTCAACACCAACAAACGGAGCATCACCCTGAATCTGAAGAGCGAGACGGGAAAGAGAATACTCAAGGATTTAGTCAAGGATGTGGATATCCTGGTAGAGAACTTCAGCCCTCATGTCATGCCCGGCCTGGGCTTGGATTACGAGACGCTGGAGAAGATCAATCCCAAACTGGTGATGACGTCAATCTCCAACTTCGGACAGACGGGCCCCTATCGGGACTTCAAGGCTTCGGAGCTTATCATCTATGGGATGGGTGGTTCTATGTGCACTACTGGGGTAGGCGATTGCGAGCCCGTCAAAAAGGGCATGAACATAATCCAGTCCCAGGGAGGTGCCACGGCAGCGACAGCGACCATGATAGCTCTCTATGCAGCCGGGGCGCAGGGAATCGGCCAGCATGTGGATATCTCTCTAATGGAGACCCAGATGGGCGCTATCGATAGAAGGATGAGCGAGCTCCTGGCCTATGAGTACAACGGGGAATTGACGCCCAGAATGGATATCGCAGGGCTACTGCAATACCCCTACGGCATCTTTCCCTGCAGCGATGGCTATGTTGATGTAGCCGGCGGATTTATGTTCCTCAACCGGATCGAAAGGGTGCTGAAGATGCCCCTTATGGAGACATACGGCGGGATAAGCCAATTCGACGTGCAACGCAGGGAGGAGTTCCTGGCCAACATATGGTATCCCTGGGTCATGGAGCGCACCAGGAGAGAAATCGTTGAAGCTTGCCAGGCGGAACGCGTCTTCAGCGCCCCGATCAATACCACCGAGGACTTGCTCAGGGAACCCCAGTTCGAGGAGAGGGGATTCTGGGTGGAGGCCGATCATCCGGTGGTGGGAAGGCTGACCTACCCCGGCAGGCCAGCTCTATCAGCGGACCTGCCCTGGGCGATAAGGAGGTCAGCGCCGCTTCTCGGTGAGCACAACGAGAAGGTCTATGCGTCCTTGGGATACACAAATGAAGAGCTGGTGAAACTGAGGGAAGGGGGGATTATCTGAGATGGCCAGATTACCTCTTGAAGGCATCAGGGTGCTGGGTATGACGCAGATGTGGGCTGGTCCCACTGCCGAGATGCACCTGGCCGACTGGGGTGCCGAGGTTATCAAGGTGGAGTCCCTTCACTACCTCGCCGTCGGCACCAGGGGCCCCGCTCCCAGGCACCCCAAATACGCCGTGGATTTCGTTAAAGGAGGCTACGCGGCGTACCTCAAGGAAGGCTATGACGAGGTCAACGGACGCCCCTGGAACCGGTGCTGCATGTCCAATGTGCATGCGCGAAACAAGCTTTCCTGCACCGTGGATCCCGTGAGGCCCAAGGGCAAAGATATACTCAGAAGGCTGGTACAGGTAAGCGACGTCTTCATTGAGAACAATCAGGCCGCTGTCATGGAGAACCTTGGCCTGACCTACGATGTGATAAGCGAATGGAACCCGAAGATCATCGTGGTCTCGATGTCAGGCTTCGGTCAAACTGGCCCCCTCAAATACTATCGCACACTTGGCGCCCACCAGGATGACTTTCTGGGACACACCTATCTCAGGGGCTACGTAGATCGAGACGTGACCGCTAACTCGGCCATCTATCACGGTGACGAAGCCTCCGGGACCGTGACCGCCTTCATAATCGTGATGGCCCTCCATCAGCGCAACAAGACTGGCAAGGGGATGTTCATCGACATATCCCAGACCGAGGCCACCATGATTCAACTGGGCGACGCGATCATGGACTACACCATGAACAAGAGGATTACCGAACGGACAGGCAACCGAGATCTCTATGGCGCCGTCCAGGGTTGCTACCGCTGCCGTGGGGAGGACAGATGGGTCAACATCACCATCCGCAGTGATGAGGAGTGGGATGGCTTTTGCCGCGCCCTGGGCAATCCCGATTGGACCAGAGACGAGAAGTTCTCCGATGCCCTGAGACGGTGGCGCAACCACGATGAGCTGGATAAACACATCCAGGACTGGACCAGCCAGCAGGACCATTTCGCGGTCATGTATATGTTGCAGAAGGAAGGGGTTGCTGCCGGCCCGGTTGAACACCCAGACGATGCTTACAAAGACCCTCAAATGAAAGAGCGAGGTTTCTTTGAGGAGGTTACTCACTCAGAATGCGGCACCCATCGATATCCCGGGCTGCCCTACAGAATGTCCAAGACCCCCAACCACATCCGGCTCCCGGCTGTGTGTTTGGGTGAGCACAATGAGTATGTATACAAGGAGATTCTGGGCGTCTCCGACGAGGAGTATGCCGAGCTGGAGAGAGAGGGACACATCGGCATGGACCTTGTGCCCGGCCTGGAGATAGGAAAGTATAAGGCCGAATAGAGAACAACCCTCGAAATCCCGAGAATAGAGGAAGGGGTGAAAAAGATGGGAGTACTGGAGGGCAAGGTCGCCGTAGTGACAGGGGCAGCAAGAGGTCTGGGAAGAAGCCATGCGCTGGCGCTGGCTGGAGAAGGGGCAAAGGTCGTTGTTAATGACCTGGGAGCGGAACTGGACGGCACGGGGAAATCCCGCGATCCTGCCGACAACGTAGTCAAAGAGATTAAGGATGCGGGCGGAGTTGCGGTGGCCAGTTACGAGAGCGTAGCTGATTTCCAGGGAGCTAAGAGGATCATAGATTGTGCCATCGACAGCTTCGGCAAGCTTGACATTCTGGTCAACAACGCAGGTTTCGTAAGAGACAAGATTGCCTTCAACATGTCCGAGGAGGATTGGGATGCTGTCATCGCCGTCCATCTCAAGGGAACCTTTAACTGCGGCAGATGGGCTTGTAGCTACTTCAGGGAGCAGAGCAAGGAAGGAAAACTGGAGAATGGGCGGATAATTAGTACCACCTCCCATTCCGGTCTGCTGGGAAATGTGGGGCAGGCTAATTATGGGGCAGCCAAGGCAGGCATTGCCGCCCTGACCAAAATATGGGCCCTGGAAATGGAAAGATATAAGGTGACCTGCAATGCCATCGCACCCATGGCCAGGACGAGAATGACGGAGATCAGCCTGCCTCCGCCGACCGCTGAGGGCCAGTTCGATGAGTTCGCCCCGGAGAATGTCTCCCCCCTCGTTGTCTACCTGGCCAGCGATCAAGCCCAAAAAATAACGGGTCGGGTTATATCCATCAGGGGAGGCAAACTTGAGTTGTTCCAACCCTGGCACATTGACAAGTCCATTGATATAGGTACAAGGTGGACGGTAAACGAGATAGGCCAGAGGATACACGAGCTTGGGGAGTTCCCCGCTCCTTAATTGAAGATATAATAATAGAGCAGGCCCTCATGGGCAGGTGCCCACCAACGAATGATGAAAATTGATATGACACATGCCGTTCGTGGTGAGCTTGTCGGCTCCGTTCGTGGTGAGCTTGTCGAACCATGAACGGCCCCCCGCGTACGCGGGGGCTCAGGGCGAACGGATTGAACTCTATTTGCGGAGCCAATGGAATAGGGGTAAGACCGCAGCGAGAGAGGAGCCAGGAATGGATTTCCGATTTACCCCGGAAGAGGAAGCTCTGAGAAAGGAATTCGATGACTTTTTCAGGGGAGAGATGAAGAACGCTCCGCCTGAATGGGGAACGTACATGGAGGCCATGGTCGGTGTGGACGCGTGCTTTGAGTTCCACAAGCAGATGGCGAAGAAGCTGGCAGCAAAGGGGTGGCTCTCCCGTCCCTGGCCCAGGGAATATGGTGGTCAGGAGGCCTCCCTCATAGAGCAGTTCATCTTCAATGATGTCATGGGCTACCACAGGGGGGCAGGGGTCGATCACTGGGGTATAGCCCTGCTGGCCCCTACCCTTCTTTACAGCGCAAACGAGGAGCAAAAGAGGGAACACCTGCCTCCCATAGCCCGGGGGGAGATATTCTGGACGCAACTGTGGAGCGAGCCCGGCGCTGGCTCCGATCTAGCTTGCCTCACCACGCGTGCCGTAAGGGACGGTGACGACTACGTTGTTAACGGTCAGAAGACATGGTGCAGCGGCGGTCACCGCGCCGAGTGGGGTTTTATGCTCGCCAGGACAAATCCCGAGGAGAAGAGAAGCCGCGGGCTTTCCTTCTTTCTGGTCGATATGAAGACCCCTGGCATTACCATGAGGCCCATCCTTAACCTGGAATATTCGCACCTTTTCAACGATGTCTTTTTCGATGATGTTCGCATCCCGGCACGAAACAGAGTGGGTGAGGAGAATCAGGGTTGGGTAGCTTCACAGATGACCTCAAATTTCGAGCGCTCCATGATTGAGCTGTTTTCCTTTCTAAGGCGAGAGTTGGAGGAGCTGGTTGAGTTTTGCAGGAAGTCAAAGCGGGGTGGCGAGGTCCTGGCCAAGAACCGGCTCGTTCGACATCGACTGGCCCAGCTGGCCATCGATATCGAAGCAGGTCGAGCCTTTTCCTACTCTATAGTCTGGAGTCAGATCAAGAGCGGCCTGATAATGGCTGCCCCCCTGGCGGCAGCGGCGAAGGTCCTCGCTACCGAGCTGGTGCAGCGCTTCACCTATGCCGGCAGCGAGATCATGGGACTCTACGCGCAGGTGAAGGAGTCCAGATGGGCGCCGCTGCAGGGCAGATTCGAAAAGGAATACCAGTTGTGCCCCGGCCTGAACATGGCTGGGGGCACCTCGGAGATCATGAGAAACCTCATCTGCACCCTTGGGCTGGGGCTGCCAAGAAGCTGGTAGCTGGGAGACAAGCCAGAACGAGGAGGCGTGGCGACATGGAATGGAGAACCAAGGTCACTGACCTGCTAGGTTGCAGGTATCCTATCATCCAGGGCGCATTCGGTGGGTTCGGCACGTCCGCCCTGGCAGCCCCCGTCTCCGAGGCGGGAGGTTTTGGCATCATCACCGCCACCGCGTTAAATACCCCCGAGAAGCTACGAAAGGACATACGCAAGGCCAGGTCGATGACGGACAGGCCCTTTGGGGTCAACCTGTCGCTTATCGGCCATCCCCGTATCAACGAGCTACGTGAAGTGGCCATAGAGGAAGGGGTGGCAGCGATATTCACCTCCGCCTACAAGGCAGAGGAACACGGAAGGCGCATCAAAGAGGCAGGCATACCCTGGATTCATAAAGTGGGCACCCTGAAGCACGCTCAGGCGGCCGAGCGTCACGGTGCGGATGCGGTGGTGATTGTGGGAATCGAAGGGGAAGGGGAAAAAGCGGCCCTCCATTTGAGCACCCTGACCAGCATCAGCATGGCGACCAAGGTGCTCAAGATTCCCGTGATCGCTGCCGGTGGGATTGGAGATGCCCGCACCTTCCTGGCAGCACTGGCTATGGGAGCGGAGGGGGTGTACATGGGCACCGTCTTCATGGCCACAAAAGAGTGCCCCATCGCTCAACGCTACAAGCAGGCCCTGGTAAAAGCCAAACCTTCCGACCCAGATGTGCGAGACCGGGTATTCGCGCCACCACCACCGGGGCTGGAGGAGATGACCCGAAAACAGGAGGTGTTTCAACTCGTGGGCGATGTGAAGCCACATTCGGTGTCCCGCCCGCTACCCGTCATGGGTGGCTCGATGGCAGTGGGAGCAATCACAGAGATAGTCACAGTCAAAGAGTTGATAGACAGTATCATCCGCGAGGCCGAGGAGCTCCTAACCGGCGAAGGCCCTCTGGGCCGGATACTGGCAACCAGAAACAAATCCTAATCCCGAAACTCTAAATCCT
>CAZCXP010000061.1:0-13646 GCA_964502665.1 uncultured Dehalococcoidia bacterium
CGACACCCCTGTAATTTTCAACTCTCAACTCAGCGTGGCAACGCGGGCAGTTCATTGTGGTCCTCCCTTCAAATCAATTTTGAGCTTAGTCATTAAGCCGCCTACCGCTCGCGCCATTCACTTGCGATAGCATATGATACCACGAGAAGCCTTCGGTGAGAAACATATGGCACTGGTGCCAGGAGGCGTAGGAGCTACTGTTAGGAGGCAGACCTCTTAGTCAAAGGCTCTAAGAGACGAAGCCATGGTTCGTCTTCTGGGACACAGCGATTAGGTTTCAGGGGGTGGCTGCCGACGAGGGAGAAGCTATTTACTCGCGCATGTTACTTCAATTGGGCCACCGAACAGGGGGATAGTGGTGGTATCTTTGAAACCAACTTCGAGAAGAAGCTGATGTCTCGCTGACAGGGGGAGGTGCTCAGTACCCCAGGTCACTTCAAAGAACTGATCCTTAACGCCAGGGGCATACTGCGGCTTTCTGAAATCCTCTAGTCTTTCCGGATAGGCAAAGTCGAAAATCACTATCTCACCCGAATTCTTCAGGGCTTTATAACAGTTTGCCATTGACCTGGGTCTTGTACCAGGTCTCATTTCGTGTAACACCACCGCCATGTTTACCAGGTCAAATTCTCCATCATAGTCCATGGAAGCTGCGTCGACCAACAGGACCGATGCTCTGTCCTGCACCCCATTGTCTTCCAGGTACTTCTGGGCGTCTTCGACGGCGAATCGGTCAACTTCAACACCAACGAAATTGCAGTTGGGGAAGTCTTTGGCCAGTTGAATAATGAGATGTCCCGCACCACACCCTACGTCCAAAACCTTCATCCCGGCATCCAGCCTTTCTTTTAACCCTGGAATAGAGGGAATGATCATGAACCTGTAAGCCAAGGGCACGATATGACTGGTCAGGGCCTTAGCATCTCTGGAAAACTCCTGCCCGAGAGCATCCCAGAAATGGCAGTCTCCGCTCCTGTAATATTCTGGGTGACTCTTGAGAAGCCCTGTCCAGTGAGAAACCATGAATCTTGCTCTGTGCCCGAAGTAGTAGGGATTCTCGGTGTCAGTCAACAGGGTGCCCATGTGGGGGGCAAGTCTGAATCTGTCATTTTCATCGCAATCGAGGATTTCGAAGTGATAGGCGGCCTGGCACCAAAGCCTCACATAGGGTTCATGTAGACCCAGCTCACTGGCTAGTGCATGGGGGCTAAGGCTGCCATCGGAGGTACTGAGCTTCTCGAATAAGCCAAGGACTACCCCGGTATTCACCAAGTGGACAGCAAGGAACCCTTTTTCATAATCTTCCAGCTTAGCCGTTTGTTCATCCAAGGTGATTTCTGCCATGGCATTCATCCTTTCGCTGACTTAACGGGTAAGAGGGATACTACTATCGGATATCGAGCTAAAGAGCGGGTTTCGCCGCGCTGCACCCGCCCTGCTACTAGTGGAGCTACCTTCTGGTGCGCTATGCTGGCTCGGGCTGTGGTTCCGGGGTCTCCTCCCGCTTCGCCGCCTTTGCCTTCGACATCCTGTACTCGGCCAGTACCTTCTTGGTGTGCTCTATCTCCTCGGGCGTGACCTGCTGGCGCATCTCCTCCAGCTCGCGCATTAGCTGGGCGAACCTGGGGCCCTCGGCGGCGCTGACCCATTGCAGTTGCAGCCGCTCCGGCCGTATTCCGAGCTTCTCCATACGGGCCCAAAGCCTCTCTGCGCGGCGCTTGGTCCAGTGGTTGGCGTTGATGTAGTGGCAGTCGTTTATATGGCACCCGGAGAGCAGCACCAGAGGAGCGCCTCTCTCGAAGGCGTGAAGTATGAACTTCTCGTCCACTCTGCCGCTGCACATGGTGCGGATGAAGCGGTTGTTGGGCGGGTACTGTAGCCTGGACACGCCGGCCAGGTCGCCCCCTGCGTAGCTGCACCAGTTGCAGAGGAAGCTTATGATCTTCTGCTCGGGCTCCTCCTCCATAGCAGCGTCTATCTGGGCCAGCAGTTGCGCGTCGCTGAAGTGCTGCATGGTTATGGCATCGAAGCGACACTCCGCGGCGCAGGTGCCGCAACCGGCGCATGCCGCAGCCACTACCTGTGCCATTGTCTTGCCTTTCACGTCTACCTTTATCGCCCCGTAGGGACAGACCTTGGCGCATGCCCCGCAGTATGTGCATTTGTCCAGGTCTATCACCGCCTTAATGGCCTCGCTTCTTATGGTACCTGCATTCAGTATGATGGCGCTCCTGGCGGCTGCCGCCCCCGCCTGGGTTACGCTGTCCTTTATGTCCTTCGGCGCCTCCACGCAGCCAGCGAAGAAGATGCCTGGCGTGGGTGCGTCCACCGGCCTCAGCTTGGGATGAGCCTCCATTGCGAAGCCGTCGCTCGTCTGGGAGAGATTCAGCATGTTGGCTAGCTGCTTGAGGTCGTCCCTGGGCGCGAGACCCAACGACAGAATCACCATGTCCAGCTCGTACTCCTCCACACGCGCCGCAGTGGTGTTCTCCACTTTGAGGCGGAGGTTTCTGGTGGCAGGGTCTTCACTGATCTCGCCGGGCAGGCCACGAATGTAGTGAACGCCTTCTCCCTTGGAGCGGCGGAACAGGTCCTCGAAGCCCTTGCCGAAGGCGCGGATGTCCACGTAGAAGACATAGATCTCGGTGTCCGGATGGTGCTCTTTGATGAGGAGGCTGTCCTTCACTGTGTTCATGCAGCAAACGTTGGAGCAGTAGGGATTGCCCCTGTTCTCTGTTCTCGACCCAACGCACTGAATAAAGCCGATGCGCTTTGGGGTCTGACGGTCTGAGGGACGTATCAGGTGGCCGTCGGTGGGCCCGCCACCGCATATCAGCCTTTCAAACTCCATGGTCGTTA
Organism: uncultured Dehalococcoidia bacterium; assembly: GCA_964502665.1. Lineage (GTDB taxonomy): Bacteria > Chloroflexota > Dehalococcoidia > SZUA-161 > SZUA-161 > SOKG01. The sequence continues at coordinate 2,860 of CAZCXP010000061.1, forward strand.
TGACGTTCTCAAAGCGTGTGTAGCCATACTCATCGAGCGGGGTGGGGTCGTATATCCCCATGCCTGTGGCCACGATTATAGCGCCTACGTCCAGCTCCACTATCTTGTCCTGCATGTTAAGGTCGATGCACTGCTTTTCACAGGCGTCAATGCACTTGGAGCAGGCTACGGGGTTGTTCCCCAGGCAATGCTCCATGTCGATGACGTAGGCTGGGGGCACGGCCTGGGGTAAGGGTATATATACTGCTTTGCGCGAGGAAAAGCCCTGCTCAAACTCGTCGGGCAATACCACCGGGCAGACCGCAGCGCAATCGCCGCAGGCGGTGCACTGGTCCTCCTCCACGTATCGTGCTTTTCTACGCACGCGCACCTTGAAGTTGCCAACGTAGCCCGATACTTCCTCCACGGTGCTGTAGGCCAGAAGTTCGATTCTGGGGTGGCGGCCCACGTCCATCATCTTAGGCCCGAGCACACATATTGAACAGTCCATGGTGGGGAAGGTCTTGTCCAGTTGCGCCATTATGCCCCCGATAGAGGGCTCCTTTTCCACCAGGTATACCTGGTGCCCGGCATCGGCCAGGTCAAGGGCTGCCTGGATTCCAGCCACCCCACCACCGATCACCAGAGCGGCATTGGTGACCGGTATCTCCATCTCCTTCTGGGCTTCGAGAAGGCGAGCGCGGGCTACCGCTATCTTGACGATGTCTTTAGCCTTCTTGGTGGCAGCCTCACGGTCGTGGAGATGCACCCAGCTGCACTGCTCCCTGATGCTGGTCATCGCAAGGAGGTAAGGGTTGAGCCCGGCCTCTGCCACACAGTTGCGGAAGGTTGACTCATGGAGCAGGGGGGTGCAGGAGGCCACCACCACGCGGTTGAGATTGTATTCCCGTATGTGCCTCTTTATCTCCTCCTGCCCGGGGTCAGCGCAGGTGTACCTGTTTCTCACCGAGACCACGACATCGGGAAGCTCCTCCGCAAAACGCCGCACCTCCTCGGTATCAACCGACCCCGCTATATTGAGTCCGCAGTCGCAGACAAATACGCCTATTCTGAGTTCCTCTTCAGCCAACCGACTCACCTCCTAGGTCCAAGGACCGGGCTGCCAGATGCGCCAGATCCTGGATTTCGACCTGGGGAATCTTGCCATCGCCGCTTTTCTGGGCACACCTCAGGTGTATCAGGCACTTGGGGCAGGCGGTCACCAGTATGTCTGCTCCGGTAGCCTCCGCCTGGGCGAGGCGCTGTTCTTGTATCTGCCGATTTACTGCACCGCAGTGCACCCAGGGGGATGCCCCACAGCAGAGCGCTTTTTCCCGGCTCTGCTCCATCTCCACCATTTCGAGGCCTGCTACTGCAGCCATGATCTGGCGGGGCTCATCGAATATCCTGGAGCATCTGCCCAGGGTGCAGGGGTCGTGATATGTGACCCTTTTATCAAGCTCGCCCAAATCCAGCTCGCCGCTTTGCACCAGCGGGGCTAGAACCTTTGTCAGATGCACTACCTCAATTCCCGTGCCCCCCAGCATCCGGGGGTAGTCAACCTTCAGCGTATAGTAGCCCTCGGGACAGTTGGTGATGATCTTCCTCACGCCGTGGCGAGCGAACTCCTCCATGTTGGCTCTGGCCAGAGCCAGGAAGCCCTCTCTATCACCCTGGAGGAGCAGGTCTCTACCGCAACAGCGTTCGTTGGCAAGGATGGTGAAGGGTACCTGAGCGCGGTTCAGCAGCCTGAGCGCTCCCTTCACCCCTTTCAGGGTGTTCACCTCCAGATCGCTAAACATGATGTCGAAATAGGGGGCACAGCCTACAAAGAATATCGTGTCGCATTGCTCGGATAACTCAATGTCCTGCGGTAGCCAGCTCAGCCGGTCCTGCCGCAGGTCTTCACGGGCCATCAGGTGCATCAGCGCCTGGAGCGTCCCGCCGTGGCTGCACTGCAACTGAGCCCCTTCAGCCAGGGCCTCGGCTCTCAGGCTGTGGATGAACTCGGGGAACGCCACGTGGTAGTTGCAGCGCTCTACGCACATGTAGCAACTGAGGCACTCCCAGATCGTCTCGTCCTGCGGATTGGCACTGTTTTGCGTCAACCTTCTCTGTGCTATGAGACGGGGGTTAAACTCCGGGTCATGCTGGGCAACCGGACATACCACCGTGCACTTGCCGCAGTCGAGGCAGAGGCGTATCTTGCTATCGCTTATCTCTCGTTCCGTATCGAACACGTTCGAGTTTTATCCTCTCCATCAAGAAATGATAGTTCTTCGTCGTCCCCTGGTGGCTCGGCTTGGCCACTCGCTGCTACGCTCCGGCGGGGACGGCGGGCTGCATCCGCTCGATCTCTCTGATAAAGCCTGTCACCCGCCCCACAAAGCCGGAGCCATCGCCGCGGGGCATATGGCAGAGGACCAGTCTCTCCTCTCCCAGCCCCAGTAGCCTCAACACCCTCCGCGCCTTCTCGTACTCCTGCTCTATATGCCCAGCGTCGATGTCAAACTGGCAGTTGCCCGGTTCGCATCCCAGGAGCATCACGCCGTCTGCTCCCAGTTCAAAGGCCTTGAGCATCAGGCCCTGGTGCACCCGGGAGAGGCAGCTTACTCTGACCACCCTCACAGAGGCTGGGTAGACTAATCCTGCCTGGGCCGCTGCCTCGATACAGCTCAGGCCATCCCAGTTGCAGGCGAAGACAACCAAACGTACTGCTGATTTGTTCATCTCGCTTCAACCGCGCAGGCTACCTTTCCCAGCAGCCCTTCCAGCGTGGAACCTATCTGCTCGTCGCTCTGGACAGGCTGAGTTATGGCACCAGTCGGGCAGTGTGCTATGCATGCCCCACAGCCAAGACACAGCGCCTGGTCAACATAGGCGCAGGCCACACCACCACTGCGTTCTCTCATCTCTATGTAAGGGCATATGGCAGCGCAATCGCCGCAGCCGCGACACAGTTTGCTGTCAATAGTCACCGCAGTGGCCCGCGGGATCAGGGTACCCTGGTACAGGTAGGCCGAGGCCCTGGCGGCAGCCGCCGCTCCCTTGAGGACCTGTTCTTCTGGAGAATCCCCTCCGTCTGGCGATATGATGAATATGCCGTCGGTCTCCTTGATGGCGAACCCCCTGAGGACGGCAGAGAGGGCATCCGCCGCAGCTCCGGAGCCGCTTTTCCGGGCAAGGATGCGACCGAGGCGGCTCTCTCCAGAGATAGCGCCGGCTTCACGGGGGACTTCCCCGGCCAGCTCCCCGAGGTCCAGTATCACCGCACCAGCTCCGATGCGGCTGGTCTGCGAGCGGTGCTTCAGCACAGCCTCATAGCTCCCCGGCGAACCTTCCAGCTCCAGCACCTGGGGCCACGGCCTGATAGAGATACCTTGCGCCTCAAGTTGTTTCAGAAAAACATCCCTTTCTTCCAGATATTCGCGCGGGGGCTGTTCTCGGGCACCATCCGATTCGGGACCGGAAACGACTGCTACGGAGTAGTCCTGAGCCACCAGATTTCTTGCTGCCGCAAGGCCACGAATCCCTGCGCCCAATACGAGCGCGCTTCCGGTCACAGGGCGCCCCTCGCTGGCTGCTGGCGAAGGCCGCCTGGCCCGGGCAACCCCTGACGAGACTATATCTATTGCCTTGCGTGTGGCACCTGCCGGGTCGTCTCCGTGAACCCGGGCGCATTGTTCGCGGATATTTGCGAACTCCACATTCTTCCCATAATATGAGGTAAGCCTATTGCTGAGATGGCTCTGGCACATCACCCGCCTGTCCGTGCAGCTAAAGCATATCTGCTCCAGCCCACAGCACCGGCAGGCAGCGAGCACCACCTTGTCCAGCCTCCACTCCGCAGCCTGGGCTGCAATCCTATTTGCTCCCTCTTCGTTGCATGCCTGCGATATATCCTGAACGTTGCAGACGCCAGGAAGCTGTAGCACTTCATTGGTCACCTGGTTGAAATCTATCACGGAGCTAATGCTGCCTCCACAGCGGCACAGGACCACGCCGACGCGAGGTTTCCCTACACTGGCTGGCTCTGCTCCCTCAAGCGTTTGGTCCAGACTCACACTCGGTCTGCCCACGGTATCCGGACCTGCAGGGCGTGCCTCCTCCTTCAACTTGAGTTCCGTGGCGGCCTCAAGGGCGACGGCCGAAGCGAGAGCAAGCTCCACCTCCAGGGTGCGGTCTTCGTCAACCCCTACCGTGTAGATGCCCGGCCTCGTGATCTGGCGCGGATAGTTGCCCCCCCGATTATTGGCGGCGGCGAAATCGATTACGAGCTCGGCACCTATGTCAAACTGCTCGGTTTTGTCCGTGTGGAGAACTGCGCCCAGCTCGCATACCTGCTCACATTCCATGCATTCGCTGCACAGGGCGCAGTTGAGGCAGCGCCCCGCCTCGCGCTCCCCGATATCCACAGGTAACCCCAAGGCAATCTCCTCAAATCTGCCCATCCTCCTGTAGGGGGGGATAGCAGGCATGCGGGCCCGTTTGTAATGGGAAACATCCCTTTCGCTGACATCGACCTCAACAGGTTGAGGTTTTTGCAGACTGCGACCCTTTCTCAAATCGCGGCCTCTCAAGTACCGGTCTATGGACTCCGCTGCCTGCAGCCCAGCGGCCACAGCTTCCACGACGTTGTTGGGGCCCGTGACGCAATCGCCGCCGGCAAAGATGCCGGGGATTCTGGTCTCAAGGGTTAGCGGGTCCACCTTTACAGTGGCATCATCGCTATCGATCTCAAGCCACCTTATGTTCAGCAGGGAACTGTTGGGACGCTGTCCTATGGCTATGACCACGTGGTCGGCATCGAGCACAAACTCCGAGCCTGGTATGGGCTCGGGCCTGCGGCGGCCATCGGCTTCTATTTCGCCCAATTTCATCCGCTGGCAGCGTATTCCGGTTACCTTCGTTCCATCGCCGAGTATCTCTACGGGCGATGTCAGGTACTCTATAGATATGCCTTCGTTGATGACCTCCTCTACTTCGTCCCGCACCGCGGTCATCTCCTCCGCCGTGCGTCGATAGAGTATTCGCACCACTCCTTTGCTCCGCCTCTTTGCTGTCCTGGCCGAATCCACAGCGCTATTGCCGCCGCCGATGACCACCACGTTGGAGCCTACGGAGGCGCCCACTTTCAGATTCAATGCGAAAAGCAGAGAGATGGCATCTACCACGCCCTCAAGGCCTTCACCGGGGATGTTCAGACTTAAATTTTGGTGAGCACCTATCGCCAGGAAAAAGGCACGATATCCTCGCTCTCTCAGATCGGAGATCGTCACGTCACGGCCGACCGTCACCCCCGTCTTTATGTCCACACCCAGGGCCTTAATCGCCTCCACTTCCCTATCACGTACCTCGCGGGGGAGGCGGAATCTGGGAATACCTGTGGCCACCATGCCACCAACCACGGCGTGGGATTCAAATATGGTGGGGCCATAGCCGCGGCGCGCCAGCTCCCAGGCTGCGGCAAGCCCTGCGGGGCCGCTGCCAACGATGGCTATTCTTTCCCTTCTCGACCTGGCAGGGGCCTTGCGTCTGTAGTTGATGCCGCTGGGGGCATTGTCGGCAGCAAAGCGATGGAGGGCTGGGATGAATACCGGGCTGTCAACCTCGCCCCGCTTGCAATTGTCCTCGCAGGGATGCGTGCATACGCGGCCGAGCACCCCGGCCAGGGGCGCTGCCTCGTTTATCAGGTTGAGGGCCTGGTCCACCTTACCCTTGGACAGCAGGGAGATAAACCCCTGAACATTGATACCAAGTGGGCACGCTGCCCGGCAGGGGGCAACCCCGCTCTTCTCTATGCAATAGGCTGAGGGTATTGTCTTGTTATCCAGAGCGGGTGCGTGGATGGCGCTGTGGGTCGCCCTCCGGCCGTCCAGCAGGAAGGGCACCTGTACTGAGCATGCCTCCTCGCAGCGACCGCAGCTCGCGCACAGGTCCTCTCGCACATAGCGAGGATGTCTGGTTGCCCTTATGGTGAACCTTCCCTGCTTACCCGCTATGTTCGTGACCTCGGAGTTGGTGTGAAGGGCAACCAGTGGGTGGCTCGCCGCCCGCAGCAGCAGGGGCCAGATGCTGAGCAGCTTCTCAGAAGAAGCGGGGAAGGCGCTGTCAACAGTATTGCTCAAGCCCAGTGAAGGCGAGGATATGATCATGTTGACCTTCACGCCCAGGTCCGCCAGGGCGAGGGCAGCCTGCGCCGCGCCCACGCTGTCACCGATGACAGCTACGCCCCTAGCCATCTGTGCCCTCACTTCGCTTGCCGTGCTTCAAACCATAGTCATATCCCAACTCGAAAGCCTTGCTATTGAATTCCTCTGTTCCCTTGGGCACAGAGGTCAGGACGGAATTCTTGAGGGGCTCGGGGGAGACCAGGTCGCTCACGGCTGCCAGAAAACCCAGTGTGATGATGTTCGCCACCACCACCCGGCCCATGTCCCGCGCCATGCGGGTAGCTGGTATGGAGAGCGGTGCCGGGTTCTGGGACGGATCGGCTTCCACCAGGTCTGGGTCAATAATCATCTGCGTTTCTGCGGGGAGATCGCGCCCATACTTGTTGTAGGCCTCCTGTGATAGGATGATGAGTACTTCCGGGTTCTGCACGTAGGGGTAGCCTATAGGCTCATCGGAGATCACTACCTCGGCAGCGCAGGCACCACCGCGGGCCTCCGGCCCGTAGCTCTGGGTAAGGGTGGAGAAACCGCTATCATATATGGAAGCGGCCTGACCCACAATCTGCCCTGATAACACAACCCCCTGTCCGCCAAATCCCGCTATTCTTATTTCCCTTCTGCCCACTTTCTTCTCCTCCAGACTGTTCCTGTTGCAAAGCCAGAGTGCCTTCTGGTTAGCTAAGGCTGCTTTCCCTGTGCCCTGTCAAGCATTTGCCTGTGATAGTCCCAGAAAGTCGGCCGTTCTATGTCGACGAACTTGCCCACAACGATGTGGCCGTTCGAAGTTATGGCTACGTCCCTGGGATCGGCTCCATCCTTGACTACGCTTCTTTGTTGGTACGCGTGCATCGTGTCCAGCCCCTTTGACTGCTTGTTCATGCGTCCGTATAAGGCTGGGCAAGGGCTCAGTACCTCTATGAAGCTGAAACCAGGTTTGGTCAGTGCCTCGGCGATAGATCTCTCCAGTTGACGCGTGTGCAGCACCGTCCAGCGGGCGACGTATGTGGCGCCACTGGCAGCCACCAGATAGGGCACATTGAAAGGGTGTTCGAAGTTGCCGTAGGGCGAGGTGGTGCTGCGGGCATCGAGGGGGGTGGTGGGCCCCATCTGTCCGCCGGTCATCCCGTAGTTGAAATTGTTTATGCAGATGACGGTCATATCGATATTGCGACGAGCGGAGTGGATGAGGTGGTTACCTCCTATGGCTATCAGGTCGCCATCTCCCGAGAACACCACCAGGTTCAACTCAGGGTTTCCCATTTTCAAGCCAGTGGCGAAGGGGAGGGCCCGACCGTGTGTGGTGTGAAAGGAGTCTAGCCTAACATAACCCGCTGCCCTGCCAGCGCAGCCTATTCCCGAAACCAGCGCTATTTTGTCCGGGTCCAGACCAGCACGCCAAATAGCCCTGATGAAGCATCCCACTGCCGCCCCTATGCCACACCCAGAACACCAGATGTGCGGCATCCTATCCACCCTCAGCAAAGAGTCTATGGTGTTTTCCTCTACAGTTACCGTGTTTGTCATTGCACTGCTTCCTTTATGGCCTTCAGGATGGTCTGAGGAGAGTGCACGCCGCCTCCCATGTGCGGCACTAGCAACGTGCTGGCCTTGCCGGCAGCACACCTCTCCACCTCTCGCACAATCTGGCCGTAGTTTATCTCCGGGACTACGAAAGCCTTAACCTGTTGCGCAAGCTCCCTGATGCGGTCCTCGGCAAACGGCCACACCGTTATCAGCCGTAGCAGTCCTGCCCGGATACCCTCATCCTGTGCCTGCTGGACCGCGAGACGGGCAATGCGGGCGGTGATTCCATAGGCGCAGACTATGACCTCTGCATCCTCGACCCCGACCTCTTCATATTTCAGTATGTCGCTCCTGTTAAGCCTGATCTTGTCCACCAGACGGCGCACCAGGTGGTCCTGGGCATCGGCGGTCATTACCGGGTATCCTCTCTCATCGTGGGTAAGGCCGGTGACGTGGAAGCGGTAGCCCTCGCCGGCTACGGCCATCGGGGGGACCAAATCCCCGTCTGATTTGTAGGGCAGGTATTGCTCCGGCGCTACATCGGGACGTCGCCGACTTACAAGTTCCTCGGGTGCTATACGCGGTATCACTACCTTCTCGCTCATGTGCCCCACGGCTTCGTCGGACATCACGAGCACAGGAACCCGGTATCTCTCCGAAAGGTTGAACGCCGTAATGGTAAGGTCGAATATCTCCTGGGGAGAGCTGGGGACGAGCGCGATGATCTCGTAGCTGCCATGGGAGCCCCAACGCGCCTGCATCATGTCTCCCTGTGCCACCAGGGTGGGCAAACCGGTGGATGGGCCAGCACGCTGTATGTTAACCAGAACGCAGGGCGTTTCCAGCATCACTCCCAAGCCCAGGTTCTCCATCATTAGACTGAACCCCGGGCCGGAGGTGGCTGTCATCGCCTTCATCCCTGCCCAGGATGCGCCCAATACAGCGTTCATGGAGGCCATCTCATCCTCCATCTGGATACATACACCTCCCACACGGGGGAGCCTCTCACTCATCCTCTCGGCCACCTCGGTGGCGGGCGTGATGGGATAGCCGGCAAAGAAACGGCAACCTGCACTGATGGCTCCCTCGGCGCAGGCCACATCGCCGTTCATGAAAAATGTTCCGCAGAGTACTCCGTCTTCAGACATACAGAAGTCCCGTCAGTTCTCGTTGTGGCTTGATTCCAGGTGGATGGCGAATTCGGGGCAGAGGACATCACACAGGCCGCAGCCCAGGCACTTGCTCTCGTCGCCTACCACGGCGAGCGTGTAGCCCTTGGGGCTCAGTTCCTCGCTCATCTCGAGTACACCCCTCGGGCAGAACTCCACGCAGTAGCCGCACCCCTTGCATCTTTCCTTGTCGATCAGCACTTGTGGCGGTTTGATGGCCTTTTCCGCCTGATCGAAGGGTGTTCTCCACAACTTCATAGCAGCACCTTTGACGCTGATGTCCGACCGCAGTTTCCAATTTCCGGTCCCCGCCACGGCACCTCTGGCTTGCTCTTGCTTACAGCTTCAGGGCGGTTAGTTTCTGTGCGGTGAACTATTCCACCAGAGAAGTTCAGTATATCAAATTCGAAATTCCTTTACAAATCTCCTCGCGCAAGACTCCTAGTAATTCCCCTCCCCCGGAGGAAGGGGATCAAGGGGAGGGCGAATTCGCCCTCATCCTTAGACAAGCTAACGGCTGCGCCAGGCAACTGATGACAACGGTACTGAGTACCTATACCAAAGTCCTGCCGGTGGCAGGGACTAAATTCCTATTGCCGAGCTGCACTCCCTCTACTAGAATCTTGTACGAACACTGTCAGCCACAGAAGGTCATAACGACTATGGTCACAATTGGTGGTAAGGTGAAGGAGCTTTGGGGGCAGCAATTCAGCATAGTCAAGAACGGGCTGCATGAAGCCGAAGTGTCTGCTTTTATCGGTAGACTGATAGACCAGAACAACGACCTGGCAAACAAATTGGGGCATCTGCATTCCCTCACAAGGCTTGCCGAAAAGACCGTGGTCGAGGCCGAAGAACGGGCAAAGCGTATCGACATAGAAACCAAGAAGAAAGCAGAAGCCAGGGCTATCACCATCATCACCAGAGCCGAGGAGAAAGCCAGGGCAAGAGCAGAGCGGATTATCACTGAAGCTGAAGAGAAAGCCGAGGCAGCAGCCGAGAGAATCATTGCTGAAGCTCAGCAACAAGCGGAAGCGAGCGCACAAGAGAAGGTTGCATTTGCTGAGCAACAGGCCCAGGACATCATAAGAGCCGCAGAAGGAAAGGCTGAAGCGGAGGCACAACGTATCAGGCAAGAAGCCGAGCAGCTACTGCTAAGGAGCAAGCAGCTAGGAGAAGAGGAGATAAGAGAGAAGTTTGAGAGAGTCTGTGAGGAATTGCTTTCAAACTATGAGTACGCTGAAGAAATGACAGCTATATCTGCGGAAGAAGAAACCGGAGCCCCCGAACCATCCGAGGCCGAAGCGGCTGTGTGTTTGCAAGCAGACACAGTAGCCGAAGAAATGCAGGAGCAGCTCTCCCTTGGTCAAGAAGAGGGAGAGAAGGAGGAAAGCCCTGCGCTTTACGATGGCACTGTTGAATTAGCGATCCCACCCCCCGTAGCTCTAGATCGAATTCTGAAATTACACAAGCACCTGGCAAAGGCACCTCAGATTAAGGTCCTGGATGTGAGAGGATCAGCGGGTAGCGGCATCAGAATCAAACTCTCTTTGCAGACTCATATCCCGCTTCTTAGCTTCCTTGAAGCCCTACCCGAAGTAGACAGAGTCTCAGATAGGCTCAAGGAGGCTGACAAGCTATACCCTCCTCAAGACAGAGGAGAGAAACCCCCTCTCAGAAGAATAGTACTGACGACCAAGAAATGAACTACTGGCGTTGTGCGGGCTATATAGTGGCGGCATTTGCACGGATGAAACTGGGATGCCCTGCCAAGTGCGGCGCGTGAAAGCCTGTAGGGGGCTTGATGAGGTCTCGATATTGTTCCCTGGGCTTGGTCTATCTTAGGCCTTCTGGCCCTGGGTTGAGCTGGCTTGCTCAGCAACCGGCTGTTCATCAGAGGCAACGGGTAACTCCACCACAAAGGTCGCTCCCTCGCCAGGCT
>CAZCXP010000062.1:0-12165 GCA_964502665.1 uncultured Dehalococcoidia bacterium
CTGCGGAAGCAGGAGTCCAGAAAGGAGCAGGCGCGTTTGAAATTAAATCCATATGTGCTAAGATGTTTCTCGTGGATACAATGGAAAACAGATTTCGCTCTCTTCCCAGCGTGGACAGGCTAATGTCTGAGGATATGATTAAGCAGCTCAGGGATGAATATCCCCACGACCTGCTAGTGGACCTTATTCGCCAGCATCTGGAACAGGATCGAGTCTCAATCGCCCTCGGTAATCCATGCCCTTCTATCAATGAGATCGTGGAGTCGGTTTGCGCCCAGGCGGAGGCGCTGGCATCTCCCAGACCACGCCCCGTCATAAACGCCTCAGGGGTCATACTTCATACTAACCTGGGGCGCGCGCCCCTCAGCCAAGAGGCAATTGCCGCCATGGGTCTGGCCAGCAAGGGTTACTGCAACCTTGAGCTCGACCTCGACAGTGGAACCAGAGGCTCTCGCAACACCCACATCGAACAGGTCTTGTGTCAGCTAACGGGAGCCGAGGCTGCGCTGGTGGTGAACAACAATGCCTCTGCGGTGCTGCTAGCCCTCACCGCCCTGGCTAAAAGGAGAGAGGTAGTCGTCTCCCGAGGTCAAGCGGTGGAAATCGGCGGCGGCTTCCGTATCCCGGAGGTTATGAAACAAAGTGGGGCAAAGCTGGTAGAGGTAGGGACCACCAATTCTACCTATGCCCAGGATTTTGAACAAGCGATCAGCCAGCGGACAGCAGCGCTACTGCGAGTTCACTCCAGTAACTTCAGGATAGTGGGGTTTACTCATAGTGTCACCCTTGAGGAGCTGGTGGCACTGGGCAACCGATATGAACTGCCTGTGTTCGACGACCTGGGTAGCGGCTGCCTTCTGGACACCACCAGGTTTGGCCTCGACCCGGAGCCTACGGTGCAACAAAGCATCTCACTTGGCGTCAGCCTGGCCTTCTTCTCCGGGGACAAGCTTGTCGGAGGCCCTCAGGCAGGGATGATAGTCGGCAAGAAGCACCTCGTTGACAAACTGAAAAAGCATCCCCTGGCTCGGGCGCTGCGAATCGACAAAATAAGGCTGGCTGGCCTGGTGGCTACATTAGTTCCTTACCTCAAGGGTGAAGCGGTAAACAACATCCCGGTGTGGCGCATGATATCAGCCCCACTCGACGAGATGGAGAAGCGAGCCACACATTGGGCCCAGGCGCTCGGTGACCTGGCCCGGGTGGTAGAAGGAGAGAGCATGGTAGGAGGCGGCAGCCTGCCCGGGGGCACCTTGCCCACCAGGCTTGTCGCTGTCGGCAAAGGGGGCAAGAAGAGGGAGCAAAACGTAGCACAGATACTGGCTCAGAGACTGAGAACCCATGAGCCTCCCGTGGTAGGGCGCCTTAGCGGGAGTATTCTGCTCCTTGACCCGCGGTCGGTCCTTCCCGAAGAGGACCAGGCTGTTCTCCAGGCACTTCGCAGCGCAGTCGCCAGTTTGCAGCGCAACTAACGTTTCAGAACCTTGTGGCATCCGACCACGGGTAGGTTGCCCGACGTCGGGCAACCTACCCAGCCACCAATGAAGCAGGGATCAGGTGTTTGTACTCGGCACTGCAGGTCATGTTGATCACGGCAAGTCGGTACTGGTGCACGCCCTGACGGGGATAGACCCCGACCGGCTGCGAGAGGAAAAGGAGCGGGGCCTGACCATCGACCTCGGCTTCGCCTGGCTGAAGTTGCCCAGCGGGCAAGAAGTGGGTATCGTTGATGTCCCCGGGCATGAGCACTTTATAAAGAACATGCTGGCTGGCGTAGGTGGAATCGACCTGGCCCTGCTCGTTGTCGCTGCCAACGAAGGGGTCATGCCTCAAACCAGGGAACACCTGGACATTCTCGATCTGCTCGGGGTAGAGAAAGGAATCGTAGCGATCACCAAGAAGGACCTGGTGGACGAAGACTTGCTGAGCCTGGTTACCATGGAGGTAGCGGAGCTAATAAGCTCAACTACATTGTCCCAAGCTCCCATCGTCGCCGTATCTGCGGTAACAGGTGAAGGCTTGGCTGAACTAGTCTCCGCTATCGATCAGCTTCTAAGCTCCGCTCAGCCCAGAGTGGACAGTGGCAGACCACGGCTTCTCATAGACCGCGTCTTCACCATAGCCGGCTCGGGGACTGTGGTCACCGGGACATTGATCGATGGCTCACTTCGAGTGGGGCAGGAGGTGGAAATCGTTCCCTCTGGCTTGAAATCGCGTGTGCGTGGCTTGCAAACACACAAGACCCGTGTAGACACTGCCACACCGGGCAGCCGCGTCGCAGCCAACCTAACCGGTGTTGCCACATCACAGTTGCAGCGTGGAGACGTGCTCACCAAGCCCGGCTGGCTAGCTCCGACCACGATGCTAACCGCCAGGCTTAGCCTGCTCCCCATCGTTAAGCGCCCTCTTCGCTACAACGCCACCGTTAGCTTCCACACCGGGGCCAGCGAGGTAATGGCCAAGGTACGTCTGCTGGAGAAAGAGGAGTTGAATCCCGGGGAAAGCACCTGGGCTCAACTGGCACTTACTGGGCCAGTAGCGATAGTCAAAGGTGACCGTTTCATCATCCGCTCCCCACAGGATACCTTAGGCGGTGGCGAGGTCATCGAACCCCACACCAAGCGATATCGCCGCTATCGCCCCGCTACTATCCAGAGCCTGGAGACTAAGGAGAAGGGCACAGCCGAGGAGATCCTGGCAGCGACTCTGGAAGCAAACCAGCCCCAGGAGATAGGAAAACTCCTCACCAGTTGCGGTCTCCCTGCCAAAGAGGCAAAGCTGGCGATAGAAGCCCTGATACAGGATAAAATGCTGGTGGCTGTCGGCGCAGGAGAACACCGCCTCCTCTTTAGTGCCCTTGGCTGGGAGCATTTGCGGGAAACAGTGACAGCCATAGTGCAGGACTACCACCGAAGATTCCCTGCTCGACCGGGCATGCCCCGAGGCGAACTGACCAGCAAGTTAAAACTGCCCCCGACCCCCCTCACCCCCACCCTCCACAGGCTTTTCGATGAAGGTGTTATCATCGAAGAAGGGGCAACCGTTCGCCTTCCTTCCCATCAAATCGAGCTCACCAAGGATCAGCAGGCGAAAATCGATGCCTTCCTCAATTCTTTGGATCAAAACCCACACGCTCCACCTGCCGATCTTATGCCCGATACCGAGCTGCTCAATCTACTCGTCAAACAGCGCCGCGTGGTCAAGGTAAGCGATAGCGTGGTGTTTGCCGCCTCCGCCTACGATGAAATGGTCGAGACAATCATTGACCATATCAAAGCGCATGGTAAGGTGACCTTAGGAGAGACACGGGATCTGCTCAACACCAGCCGCAAGTATGCCCAGGCACTGTTGGAATACCTGGACCAGCAGAAGATCACCCGCCGTACAGGTGACGAACGAGTCCTCGGGACCGAAGCCCCTAGAAGCCTCTAAATGGCGGGGCGGGAGATGGTGCAGCGGTATAGTGGGTCAGTGACCTTCGAGGACGGCGTGAAGCACTACAAAAAGCGCCATTGTCATACTTGTTGGATCGTGATACGGAAGTGGATTATCGAATGGACTGGGGCGCGCCTTAAGCGAAGCACTGTGCGGCCATTGCAATAAGTATTACGAGGAAGAATACCAGCATCCCGGCGCATCCAATCATGACAATTCCTTGAGTCAGCTCCGGTCAAAGACTGCTATCAGATTATAACCTGTTTTGTCCAGTGGTAGATAAGACGGGGGTACGGGTGCAACGAGTTACTACGCCTGTCCAAGCACTGGTCTCGTAAGCATCGCTTCACATGCTCCTCATTCGTGCACCTTTACGCTGAAGATATCACTGACATCCTTCTGGCAGTAACTCCAGAACTCGTCGCTAGTCAAAGGAAAGTGAACCGTCTTAGTCTCCTTATCGTCCAGCTCTGCCACAGACCAACTGATTATGCCGCTTGCACGAAGCTCGCCCTTCTCATACAAATCAACCACGTATTGCTTCTCGGCTTCTGTGGAGCCCGTGGGAGACAGTGCCACTCCCAAGTCCAAGCTAGGCCGACTGGCGTAAATGTCCTCAACCTTTGCCAGTCCTGATGTACAGCTAATACAGCCAATGCCACCGATGACAAGTGGCAGTAGGAGCAACAGAACCAACACAATGGCTAAGCTTCTCATCTAAGCCTCTCTTTGGTGTTTACTCGCTGCGAATCGGCCTGGCTGGACTTGGTCTTACCCAGCAAACGCGGCTCCCTTGCGATATTTTACTGCGATATGCATGATAACGCAAGAAGTCGATGGCAAGACCATTGAGAACGCAGAGGGTGAGCTGGTAGAGAAGCCTTAGGGGGTGAGGATATATTCTGAGGGGAGATAGGTAGCAGCGTGGCAGGGAAGGTCTCATCCGGCACCCCTCGACTATGGCGTAGGTTCCTTCCATCTGAGGATTGAATCTATCATTCGGTTGTAGGTCTCTTGGGCGGGGACTTCCATTTCTGAGACCAGTTGTTTGAAGGCTTGCAGTGTTGTCAGCACGTATAGCTCCCTGGCACGAAAGCAGCTACGACTGAATTCTTCCAGCCTCGCTCTATCTAGTACTACATCTATGGGAAAGTCACACACTCCACGCTCAACCCAGTTGTACTTACACCTCTTGTTGCCACAATCCAGATACCATTCGCCGTCAATCTCTCTTGTGTCCAGCCACTCATAGCGGACATGTTGAATAGAGGCAACAACAAACATAATGGCGAAAAGAATTGGTAAAAGGGGCGAAAGCAGTAGTGCAACAGGCAGCGCAAGCCCGGGGGGAAGTCCTGAAACAATATCTTTCAGTTTACCCAACATTGCCATCTCCTCGTAGGTGCTCCCAGCGATACATCCGAACGTGCCCATCCATTCATCACCTGCCAAACGGTCGGCGTACCGCTTGCGGTATTCTACTGCGATAGGTATAGTAACACAAGAAGTCTACAGGGCAATCGTTGGGGTTATGTTAGGAAGGCAACGAATGTCGGGAGTAACCAACATCGTCTAGCGAAACGAATGAGATGGGCAGCACGAATAATCGGGTTAGCTGCGGGCGGCATCCGAAAACAGTTCTTGCCCTCTGAGGATAGCATGAGGCACTACAGGGCGTCGTTGTCACAGGCCCTGTAGTCTATTAGAGGCACCAACACAGCGCCGGAATCAACTGCCCAGCCAGCCGATAAAATAGCCAAGCCCTACCACCCAAGCGGCTATCCACAGAGTGGCCCCGACGATTCTCATCCCGACGGCCAAGGTAACCTCTTTTTTGTGGCGACTTTCGACAATATGTCGCTCGTGGGTGGCTGGGGCAGGCCGAGGGTCTATGTAGCAAGTAAGTGTATGCATCTGCTCCTTTCTGGTTTTGTAGCCAACTACGCCAAACCTCTCGACCTACCCGCTGAAGCCGACGCTGCTGTTCAACCCTTCCTTCGGGTACGCTACCAACTCGTCTTTGCTCACACGACTGGCCTAAACCTCATCCAGATCGAGCGTCGACTTAAGCCAATATACACATATAGGATTAAGAAACGGGTTACAGAAATGAAGACCAGATTACAAAGCACTTACAAATAGGTTACAACCCCAAACGTGGTCTCGACTTCAGTCGACTTTTTCATATTCCCCACCTTCGCTCGGTCTGGACAACAGAGATGGTGTTGAGCGAATGGTTAGACGAAGAATCAAGCCAGACATTCAATGTGAAGCGCTGTGGCCAAGAACTGGAGGCTTTCCATGCTTTGGCAACAATTAATTAAAAAAGTGCTCTTGACGGACACCTTGGGAGGATATGTTAAAATATGTATAGTTCTGGGGGGTTTGTAGGCGACGACGAGGGGGGAGGTCAGTGGGTCGCCCATAAACCCCCAACGATTGTTTGGCGCAGTCTCCGAAGCCCCAGGATGAGAACCTGGGGCTTTTGTGCACTCGGGATAGGGGTAGCGCAGAGGCAGCGCACAAGTCAGGCCTGGACTACAAGAGGAAGAAGTGTCAACCAAGAAGTTAAGGCGAAACGCAAGACCCCTGGCGGGAGCGAATGGGAGTCGAACCCACCAAGGACACTGTTAATGCCCCTCAACGGGTTTGAAGCCCGCGAGGCCCACCGGAGCCCAGTCGCTCCCCTTCAGACCAAGCTAGACCAGTATAAATCACCACGCTCCTCAGCGCAAATCCTGGATACTTTATGTAACCACTGCTTATGCTTCATTCATCCCAGCGGCTCAGCGGGGTCTCCCCTACCCCCTCCTCAAGCCGTCCATCCTCAACCCGTCCATCCTCAACCCATCCCCCCTCACCTTCGGGGCTTCCCATCTCAAAATGTATCGTCAGCTTAGCGCTGCGTCTAAAGAGCCGTAGTATCAAATCGGTCAGAAAGATCATAACCCCGATCCCCAAGAAGCACCCACCAACCACCATGCCTGCAATACCTACGCCTTCGCGGTCTCCGAAGTACGCGATGATGCCCCCGCCAGCAATGAGAACGCCGACAATGCACAGAAGCAGACCAAAAACTCTCATTATGTCACCTCTCTTGTTTGCCTACCCCCTCCAAGTCCGCACAACGCAGGCCGTGGTGTTCACCCACGGTAAGTATAATACCACAAAAAGATTGTGGCACCATTACCCTTCAACGTCAGCAAAACGGGACACAGGATAGGATAGGGCTGATGGACACTCTGCCGCGGAACAAGAGAGCGGCATCGCGTTAGAGGGCTTCCGCCATGAGGATTGGGTGAAGGAGTCCTGCTGCGGGGAAGGCATTTGCCTCAAGGTCTACTACGCCCGGCTCAAAGAACCTATGAAAGCCGGAAAAGAACGCCCTTCGTGGTCAGAGAATGCCAGCAACCTGGCCGGTGACACTATGTTACCTCCTTCAGCCTCCGCTTCCCGCCGGCAAGTGGGACATACCATCTTATCTCTGAAACTACCTTTGTACCTTACCCACGACCACTCCCTCATCGGATAGTCGCCGATTTTCCCACAATTACAGCATCTGGCTTCCAATTGCTTTTCCCCCTACATTGATGTCCGCCGGTTCCCCAAGTACGGTGATCTCGAACCGCGCAAACATAATAGCCAGCCGAAATAAAGAAATCACAAAGAAACCATTACAAAGAAGTTACAAGAGGGTTACAAAAGCCAGTACGTCAGCGCAAGAATGTCGCGCACTTTCACGCGCAAGCCAAGGCTGCCGAAGTGCTAAATCGGGCGCAGAGCCAACTGTCAGAATGCATAGAGTTAGCCAGTGGTCTCAACTCCCTTGAGCCTCTTTGGGGAGGACAACTACATGGGGGACAGAGGTGACCGGGTGCGGGCTGACTCTCACTGAAGCCGAGAAGATATCCTTTATGTTCCTTTCGGTCAACACCTCTTGGGGCGAGCCATCGGCGAATATGGCCCCTTCCTTGAGCAGAATCAGGCGGTCGAAGAAGAGCGAGGCCAGGTTCAAGTCATGCATGGCGGCGATAATAGTGACACCCTGGTCTCTGTTGAGGCTCCTGGCCAGTTCAAGTATCTCGACCTGATGGTTTATGTCAAGATGGGCTGTGGGCTCGTCGAGGAGCAGAACTTCAGGCTCCTGAGCAAGAGCCATAGCCAGAATCACCTTCTGTTGCTCTCCTCCACTGAGATCGTTGAAATAGCGTTTGCCCAGTTTATCAATGCCGACAAGTTCCAGAGCACTGGCAGTTACATCCCGATCTTCCTTGGATTCCCCGGAGAGGCCGCTGACAAAAGGAGTCCGTCCCAGCAGCGCCACCTCCGTAACTGTAAAGGCGAACGGGATATGGAAGTGCTGCGGCACCACTGCTATCCTCTGTGCCACCTGCTTTCTGGAGAGCTTCTTCAACTTCACTTCTTCCAGCAATACCTCTCCCTGCGCTGGTGACAGCACACCGCTGGCAAGCTTCAGTAGCGTCGTCTTGCCGCAGCCATTGGGACCGAGCAAGCTTACCATCTCTCCAGAGCCTATCGTCAGGTCGATAGCTTGCAGTGCAAAGCCGTTCATGTAGGAAAAGGAGACTTTCCGCATCGACAGCCCACTTGACCTAGAATGCATACTCCCTCCTGGTGCGTCTGAGCAGGAAGATGAAGAATGGTGCGCCGATGAGAGCAGTGAAAATGCCAACAGGGATCTCCGTGGGAGCAAGCAGGGTTCGAGCAAGCGTGTCAGCGATTACCAGGAAAGCGGCGCCAGCTAAGGCTGCTGTTGGCAGGAGCAGGCGATGGTCTGGGCCCAGGGCTAGCCTCACTGCGTGGGGCACCACCAGTCCAACAAAGCCGATAAGCCCGCTCAAGGAAACGGCGCAGGCGGTGAGAAGCGAGCCCAAACCCAGGACGAGGATCTTCTCGCGCTCAACATTGATGCCCAGATAAGCGGCTCCCTCTTCACCCAGGGAGAAGGCATTGAGATGGAAAGCAAAGAACAGGGCTAAAACGATCCCGCCCAGGATCAGAGGCGCAATTGCCGCTATCTGGCTCCAGTCCTGCACGGATATGCTGCCCATGATGAACGAGAAGACGGAGTGAAGTTTGAGCTGCAGGATATCGCTGACAATGATGAGGAGGCTCATCACTGCTGCCAGCATAGCGCTCACTACGAAGCCGGCGAGCAGCATGCTAACGACAGGTGTCCTTCCTCCCACCCGGGCCAGATTGTAGACCAGTAAGACTGTGACCAGGGCGCCACAAAAGGCACCGAGCGGCACAAGGCCAAAGCCTGCCAAAGTAACCCCGAGCGGCACCATCATAGTCAGCGTGGCTCCGAGCGCAGCTCCCGCCGATGTACCAATGATGTAGGGGTCAGCCATTGGATTGCGCAATAGCCCCTGAAAAAGCACACCAGCGGTGGCCAGGGCTGCTCCCACCAGCGCTCCAGCGACGACCCGGATTAACCTGATCTGGAAGATGATGGTCTCGTCAGTCATTTGCCAGGTGGGCTGAAAATCGAAAAAGGGAAGTCTGTTCAAAGTCATTTTCACGATGTCCAGCGGCGGAATCGAGACCGCCCCCACAGTACAACCAAGCAGCATTGCTCCCACCAAAACCAGAGCTAATATGCCCAAAAACACCGCTCGATTACGCTTTCTCATTCCCCATAGCCTTTTGGGTTAGTTTCGCCTGGTCGATGTCAAAGAATCCGTAGCCCTCTCTCCACACCTTGTCACCATGGGTTAGAGAGACGCGCTTCTGGAAAATCGGGCCATCGACTACGAACGTATGGTACTCTCCATTTTCGCCGCAGATATGGAAACTGGGGTCCCGGCGAAAATCTTGAAGATCGGTTATGAATTGCTCATCTACCTTGCGCCCGAGCCATTTCCCGTCGAAGAGATCGGCCTTGAGGCAGACTACGATTGCCTCAAAACCCTCATCCACGAAGCCCCTGAGGACCTCCTCCGGGACGAGCCCCCAAAGAGGCATCAAAGCCCTGAGGCCAAACTCGCTGCAAATGCCTTCTACCCAAGCCCGACCCTCGGGTAGGCCCATATCTCCTGTGACCAGGCCATCGATTCCTGTCTCACGAAGCTCGTGCATCACCCCTCTATACACCTTTTCATAGCTCTCCCAGGTGGTCTCCCGCTGAATTAGGGGTATTCCCACCGCTTCCGATTGCATGCATACCAGTTCACGCCTTACCCCGTGGAACGAGGCTCGGCCAGACTCGGCCGATACGAAGTTGACCAAGTGGCGGACGTCAAGCCCCCCGGCTATCGCCTTCCAGCAGGCAAGGCAGCTATCCTTACCCCCGCTCCAGAGACAGGCCACCTTCACTGGAACCTGTCCTCCTTTTCAGTGGAATCGGGATGCCAGCCACCATGAAATAGACCTCTTCGGCGTGCCTGGCGAGCATCTGGTTTGCCACGCCCAAAACGTCACGGTAGGCCCGCCCCAAGGGATTGGGCGGCACCAGGCCCAGGCTCACTTCGTTGGAGACGATGATGAAATGGGACGGGGTGGCTTCCATAAATGAGATAAGGGTTTCCAGCTCAGCGGTCACTCTCCTCTCCCATGTCTCAATATCGGCGTTATCCTTACCCATAAGGTTGGAGATGAGAAGCGTCACGCAGTCGAGGACGATGACCTCGGCGTCGCCGATTTCGCTGCTTATGGCTCCAGCAATATCGGTCTGCACCTCCAGGGTTTTCCAGGTGGAGGGCCTGGACTTCTTGTGCGCCTCGATGCGCGAATTCATCTCCTCATCAAGGGCCTCCGCTGTAGCGACATAGAGTACCCTTCGGCCAAGCTTGGCAGCGAGCTCCTGGGCATAGCGGCTTTTTCCGCTTCTAGCCCCGCCTAGAATGAATCTCACACTCATATGCCATAACTCCAGGTTATGAGGGGAATCAGAATCAAGACCGCAACCTCGACCACTTCATTGATTGCACCGTAGGTATCGCCGGTGAGCCCCCCGAGTTTCCTGCTGAGGTAGATTGCCATTAGCAATGAAATAAGCCAGGCGCTGGCCATCACAGCCAGCCCCTCAAGCCACATCAGGCCCAGACATGAAGCCAGTGCGATTGCTGTGGCTATGGTCACCCTGGGCCAATTCGCCCCCTCCTTGAAGCTTGCCCCCATTCCTTGTTCCTTTCTGGCATAGGGATATGCGAAAACCGCGTAGACCACTGTCCAGCGAGCGATCGCCGGCATAAGTATAAGTGCTGCCAGCCTCTGCCCTTCGGGCAAAAGAGTCAGGGAAACGTACTTGAGCAGAATCAGGCAGATGGCCCCCGCCACTCCGAAGCTCCCGACCCGGCTATCACGCATGATCTCCAGTCTCGCCCTCGGCGAATGGCCGCCGGCCAGGCCGTCACAAGTATCGATGAAGCCGTCCAGGTGGAGCGCCCTGGTGACTATGATCAAGGCAATGATTAGCAGGACGTTAACCAGGCTTGAAGGGAAGGCTAACTCCAGAAGCCGATCCAGACCAAATAGGAGCCCTCCTATCACCAGCCCTACGAGAGGGAAATAGGCCAAAGACCGACCTATCTCGTGCGCCTCGACCCGACGCCCAAAAGGGATGAGTGTCAGAAATTGAAATGCTGCCAGTAAGCCCAATCCCTAACTCTCAATCCTGCTGACTTCACCCTGGGAGACTCCCGCCTCAGAAAAGGTGGCCATGTCGGTTAGCACTCTGGCTGCAGCCTCAGCGAGAAAGATGCCCAGCGCCGCCCCTGTGCCCTCACCAAGCCGAAGCTCAAGGTCCAGCAGCGGTCTCAATCCCAGGTATTCGAGCATTGCTTTGTGTCCGCACTCTACTGAAATATGGGACGCAATGAGGTAATCACGCACCGTTGGTGACAGCCCAGCGGCGATAAGCGCGGCTGCTCCAGAGATAAAGCCGTCGATGACAATCGGGATGCGGTGCATTGCAGCCCCGAGGATAATCCCACTTAGCCCGCCGATTTCGAAACCGCCAACCTTGGAGAGCACATCGATGGGATCATTGGGATTCGGTTGATTGACTCTGAGCGCTCTTTCGATGCTCGCCACCTTGACAGCCAATTGCTTGTCATCAAGGCCGGTGCCCCGCCCTGTGACCTTGGCCACCGGCTTGCCGGTGATGACGGCGGTGATGGCGCTGCTCGGTGTGGTGTTGCCGATACCCATATCGCCGGTGCCGATAATGTCCAGACCCTTTTCAACCTCCTTCTCTACTATCTCCAGCCCCACCTCAACAGAGTTGATCGCCTGTTCGCGAGTCATAGCGGGCCCCTGGGTCATGTTTCGAGTCCCGCAGGCTATTTTCCTGGAGACCAGAGCAGGATGTGCCTCCAGGGTACTTGCTACCCCCATGTCGACGATGACGACACGAGCTCCAACATGCCTTGCCAGGACATTGATGCCTGCGCCACCACGAAGGAAATTCTGCACCATCTGCGCCGTGACCTCTCGGGGATAGGCGCTTACGCCTTCTACCGCCACCCCGTGGTCTGATGCCATGGTCACAATTGCCTTGCGAGATAGCCCTGGCATTGGCTCGCCCTTGATACCCGCCACTTTGACCGACAATTCTTCCAACCTCCCCAGACTCCCTCGCGGCTTGGTTAAGGTGTCCTGGCGAGCCCGTGCCAGAGCCGCAGCCCCCTCATCTGGGGGCTTGATCTGCCGTATAACCTGCTCGAGCGATCTCATCTTAGAAATCCCCCTATTTGCCTATGACTA
>CAZCXP010000062.1:12265-13545 GCA_964502665.1 uncultured Dehalococcoidia bacterium
CCCCTATTTGCCTATGACTAATCACTGAATAGCTCTGGATGGATAATCCTGGCCATCTCCTCCAAGCCCTCTATGATGCGCGGGCCCGGGCGCGAAACGAGGTCCACGTCTATGGGGTATATGGCCTCATCCTGTACCGCCGAGAGCCCCTGCCAGGCGCCGAGACGACTCAATACATCCTCAACCGATACCCAGGGATAGTCTCCAAGAATGATCATGTCGGGGTCACAGTCCACTATGTACTCCAGGCTAATCTGCTGCCAAGCTCCACTTTCCTTTACTATGTTCTCTCCGCCAGCCAGGGTCATCAGGGTATCCATGAAGGAACCCGGACCTGCGGTCCACGGCTTAGTCGGATCGGTGGCATCGATCTCATAGAAGACGGTGGGCTTTTCAGTGGCGCGAGTGGTTTTGGCGCACACAGCGACCATATGTTCCCTCATCTCATCGACAAGCTCTTCGGCCTCCTGCTCTTTGTTGGTGATCAGCCCTACCAGCTCTATATCCCTGAAGATGCCGGCGATATCCTGGGGCTGGAGCACTACCATGGTTACCGCTAAGCCCTCAAGCTCAGCGCCGACAGGATCGTGCCCATCGGTGAACACGATGTCGGGGTCCAGGGCGATAATCACCTCCAGGCTGGTCGTAAAATAGCCCCCCACCGTAGGCTTGGTCTGAGCCTCCTCGGGATAGTCGCAGTGATCGGTGACCGCCACTACCTTGTCCCCAAGGTTCAGGGCAAACAGGATCTCGGTGACGCTGGGTGCCAGAGAGACGATCCGCTCGGGGGTCTGTTCTATAGTGACTGTCCTTTGCAGGTCATCGGTTATTGTTAATGGGCCCGGCGTTGGCGTGGGCACGGGCGTGGCTGCAACAGCAACATAGCAACTTCCTGTAGCTGTTCGCGCTCTGCTATCGACAACGGTCACGCCGATAACGAAACTCGCTGGTACGGGCGGTGCTATCCAGGTGACTACACTTCCCACTCCCGAAATCGTTCCACCAGTGGCTGACCAGGTATAGGTGAGGGTGTCGCCATCTGGATCGCTGGCGACGCAGGTTATGGTAGAAGTCCCACCCAGAGCTACACTTGAGGGATAGGGTGTAAGGCTGGTGAGCACCGGCGGATTATTGGGTGTCGGCGTAGGTGTCGGCGTCGGAGTAGGAGTCAGTGTCGGAGTAGGAGCCGGTGTTGGGGTCGGTGTCGGCGTGGGTGTGGACGTTGGGGTCGGTGTCGGCGTGGGTGTCGGCGTCGGCGTGGGTGTGGGCGTCGGTGTCGG
>CAZCXP010000063.1:0-6144 GCA_964502665.1 uncultured Dehalococcoidia bacterium
CCACTCCGGTGGCAACGAATTCGTCGTCGTGACTGGAGTCACGACGCTACCTTCAAGGGAGAGGGATTCATGCGAGGGTTTTTGCAGGACACCATATCTCTACTACCTGTGGAGTATCGCTTTCTCCAAAGCCTCGAGATCGGCTGGCAGTTCAGCGAGGGGCTTGGCGCTCTGGATGGCGGTGTCTGGGTCTTTCAGTCCTGTCCCCGTGATGACGCAGACCACCTTCTTAGCGGAGAAATCGTAGCCACTTTTTGCCAGCTTGATAAGTCCAGCGAGTGAGGCAGCCGATGCTGGCTCACCAAAGACGCCTTCTTTTGCGGCGAGCAGTTTGTAGGCATCGAGGATCTCCTCATCGTTGACACAGCCGATCTCACCGCCAGACTCGTCTCTGGCAGCGGCTGCTCCCCGCCAGCTCGCGGGATTGCCTATACGTATTGCCGAGGCCACGGTTTTGGGATCAGTTATCACCTTATCCCGTACAATAGCTGCCGATCCCTCCGCCTCAAAGCCCATCATCTTCGGGGTGCTGGCAGCTCTCCCCGCTTGCTTGTAGTGGATAAACCCCTTCCAGTAGGCGGTGATGTTGCCGGCATTTCCCACCGGGATGAAAAGGTAATCCGGTGCATCGCCCAAAGCGTCGACGATCTCAAAGGCCGCGGTCTTCTGCCCCTCGATGCGGTGGGGATTCAGGGAATTGACCAGAGCCATGGGGTGCTTTTGAGCCAGGATGCGCACCAGCTCAAGTGCCTTATCGAAATTGGCATCTATGGCGAGAATGTTGGCGTCATATATCAGCGCCTGTGCCAGCTTACCCAGGGCGATGTTCCCTTTTGGGACGATGACGAATGTGGTGAGCCCACAGACGGCACCATAAGCTGCTGCCGAGGCGCTGGTATTTCCGGTGGATGCGCAGATGATGGCGGTATTCTGAGCCTCTATGGCCTTGGCTACGGCGACCACCATTCCACGATCTTTGAAGGAGCCGGTCGGGTTGCATCCCTCCAACTTAAAATAGAGCTCACCGCAGCCGATCTCTCTTTCCAGCCTCTGCGACCTGACCAGTGGGGTATCGCCCTCGCCGATGGTGAGAATCGGGGTCCGTGGGGTTACGGGGAGAAAATCTCGATATTTAGCGAGAAGGCACTGCTCCATATTGTTCCTTAATCTTCAACCCTGATTAGATTGCCGATCTCTTGGACTATGTCTAGCTTTTCTATCTCGTGCAGGGCCTCTTGGACTGCAGACTCCCGGGCTGGATAGGTCATGAGCACGATCTCTGCCTTCTGGGACGCGACATCCGTCTCCTTCTGAATCACCGATGAGAGGCTGATGAGGTTATCGCCCAGGATTTTGGAGATCTGAGCTAGCACTCCAGGGCGATCGGCGGTGGTCATGCGCATGTAGTAGCGGGTCACAATCTGGGAGATGGGTGTGATCTCTTTGGTTTGGGAGAATTGTGGTTGCGGCTTGGGCTGCAGCCCGAGCCTTATGTTTTGTGCCAGTTGTATGACGTCAGCAATGACGGCGCTTGCGGCGGGCAAGGAGCCGGCACCACGTCCGTAGAAGATCACCCTTCCCGTCAAATCACCTTCCACCTGTATTGCATTGAAGACGCCGTCGACCTTTGCCAGGAGAAGATCCTGGGGAATAAACACAGGGTGAACCCTCACCTGTATGGAATGGTTCTCCTCCTTGGCGATGGCAAGCAGCTTTATGGCATATCCCAATTCGCTGGCGTAACGAAAGTCACGGGGGGCGAGACGCGAAATACCCTCACGGTAGATGTCCTCAGGCCGAATCACGGTGCGGAAGGCCAGGGTAGCAAGGATAGCGAGCTTGTAGGCGGCATCAAGCCCTTCGATGTCTTTGGTGGGATCGGCCTCGGCATAACCCAGCTCTTGAGCTTGTCTCAGGGCAGTTGCGAAGTCCAGCCCATCATTTGCCATTCTGGTGATGATGTAGTTGGTAGTGCCGTTGATTATGGCATGGATAGCCGATATCTTGTTTGCCACTAGGTCCCGCTTGAATGGGCTTATTATCGGTATGCCCCCACCCACACTGGCCTCGTGGCGGATATCCACCTTATGCCTGGCAGCTAAGGCTAGTAGCTCAGGCCCATGCTTGGCTATCACGTCCTTATTGGCAGTGACGACGTGTTTGCCCCTTGAGAGGGCTTCCTTTATGTACTCATAGGCGTCGGTATCGCCGCCTATGAGCTCGATGACGATGTCTATCCCGGGATCGGTCAGGACCTGATTGGGGTCGGTAGTGAATATGCGAGCGGGAATCTTGGACGACCTCTTCTTGGAGATATCACAGTCCAAAACCCTCCTTAGTATCAGCGGACAACCAGCTTGCTGGGCTATGGCATCTGCTCTATCGATCAGGATATCGGCCACTCCACTGCC
This sequence comes from uncultured Dehalococcoidia bacterium, assembly GCA_964502665.1. Lineage (GTDB taxonomy): Bacteria > Chloroflexota > Dehalococcoidia > SZUA-161 > SZUA-161 > SOKG01. The sequence continues at coordinate 2,412 of CAZCXP010000063.1, forward strand.
GACAACGCCTAGTCCCATGAGGCCGATGTTGATGCTCTCTTTCTTGCTCATTGCTCACCTGCGCTCTTGCTATCTAGATATGGTCAACAGCCCAGTTTATTTTATCTTGATCGAGATATTCTTCAATTATGCTGGCTTCTCTTTGTTCTTGGAGCCACTTTTCAAATGCGAGGTCGGTGAGGGTTTCCTGATGCTGGTCGCTGACGGTCATGCTTTCAGCTATGTCTGAAACCTCGATTAAGCTATATCCCTGATCAGTCAATATGGGTCCAGTCAGATTGCCTGCCTCCAGGCTGAAGGCAACCGCATCGTACTCAGGATATATGCCCTGGGGTACCCACAATCGATCATCTACCTGGATACTTCTGGTCACATTGCCTGCATCAGTTACAGTGACATTACCCGCAGTAGCCAGGGTGAGATTGCCTTTTTGTAGCTGGGCTAAGGCATCGAGCGCCTCGTCTTCGGTATCCAGTTGAATAGTATACAGATGGACATGCTTGGCCTGTTTGGGCACTTCTTGCTGCTTCAGATATTCCCTGAGCTTCTGACCGAGCAGGCTGGTCTCGACGATCCGCCGGTATTCCTGATCAGACAGTCGCGCTCGGTCCAGGCGCTGATCATATAGCTTATCCAAGTCTGATTGTGACAGGGTCGCGTTCCCCTGACCTGCGAGGAGGTCATTCTCGATTGTTTCTGTGATCTCCTCGGAAGTGACCTTGATATCCATCATTGATGCTCCTTGCCGTATCACCTCGTTGTCCTCAATTACGCGCAATACCTGATACGGGAATGAGATATCATTGACAGCCACTCCTGAAGTCCAAGAGTAGAACCGAAGCATTTTGACGTAGTACCTCATATCTATGGTAGTGTCATTTACCTTGGCTACAGTCTGTTGCCATGGAGTCACATAGGTGTCGTAGCCCCAGTAGCCAACCAGCCCCAGTGCTGAAACAATGATCAGGGGGATGATTATCCGTATCACAAGCGATATATTTCTCTCACGTTGCCATCTCGGAGGCTGTTTCTTGGCAACGGTAACTTTGGGTTGGGGCTTCAGTTTCCTGCTCAATACGTGATCCCCGCTAGAGGAACAAAGTACATTTTGCTGTGCTGCGGTCAGTCGGATTGCTCTTTGGGGCCAGGCTCCTTGAGCCTGGGTCCTCCGCTCTGGCGAACGTGCTCTGGGGTGTAGGGCAAAAGGGCGATATGGCGCGCCCGTTTGAGGGCAATACTCAAAGGGCGCTGGTGTCTTGCGCAGACGCCCGTCTTGCGTCGAGCCTCGATTCTCCCCCGATCTGAAATATAGCGGCGCAGCAAAGCGATGTCCTTGTAGTCAATAGTCTGAACCTTGTTCACACAAAAGGAGCAAACCTTTTTCCTGGGGATATATCTACCCTTCCCCGGTTCTCTCCGCCTGGGACCTGATTTACCGCGTCTTTGCATTTCTTCAAAACCCCCTGTCAAGCTCAGGTATTAAAAGGGGATGTCCCCTGGTTCGAGATCCTCTTCAGTTGCCGTATCAATCCCGGTTTCAGGCAAGGTGCCCACTGGACGTCTATCGAGGAAGAGCACTCTATTGGCGATTATTTCGATACGCGAGTGCCTTTGTCCGTCCTGTCCTTCCCAGGAGCGGGTTCGCAGTCTGCCCTCGACATAGGCCCTCTGCCCTTTGGTTAAGAACTGATTGCAGTTCTCAGCCAGCCTGTTCCAGGTGACGACATCAAACCACTCAGTCTCTTGCTTCCGCTCGCCCTCGGGGGTAGTGTAGGTTCGGCTGGTGGCTAAGCGAAACGAAGTCACTGGATTACCGTTGGGGGTGAAACGCATCTCAGGATCGGTTCCCACATTTCCTATGATTATTACTTTGTTCAACCCCACCATTTTGCCAACTCCTTTCCCCTGGCTCCTAATCCCCTAATCTAACTAACAGGTGACGCAGGATGTTCTCTGAGATTTTCAAGTTGGCTTCGAGTTCTGCGGCCATTTCGGGTTTGGCCTTGAACCGACTTAGTACATAGTGCCCCTCCCTGAAACGATCAATGGGATAGGCTAGCTTTCGTCTGCCCCAATGATTAACCTCGGTAATGGACCCGCCTCTGGATGTGATGAAGTCGCTCACCTTATCTACAGTGCCGGGGATGTCTTCCTCGCCGACTTCGGGGCTAATGATCACAATCAGTTCATAATCGCGCAAATACTCACCCCTTCTGGTTAAGGCCTACCCTAGTCTCGGCCAAGATTGCCTAATTATATCACGTGGGAATCGCTAACAGCAAGTGGTTGCTACTCAGTGAGCCCGGGCACGGGAAACTTCCTGCACATTTCATTAGCTTGGTGTCGAACCTCATCATATACTCTCTTATTGCCAGGGTTAGAGAGCACTCTGACGATGAGGCGGGCGACCTGCTCCATTTCCTTGACCCCAAACCCTCTGGCTGTAACAGCCGGGGTGCCCAATCTGATGCCGCTGGCTATCTGAGGGGGACGGTCGTCGAAGGGAATAGCGTTCTTATTCACAGTTATGCCCGCGGCGTCAAGGGCTTCTTCAGCTGCACTGCCCGTTATCCCCATCTGAGAGAGGTCGACCAAGACAAGATGGATGTCCGTCCCACCCGTGACGATTCGTAGCCCTAGATTATTCAATTCACTTGCCAGAGCCTTAGCATTTTGGAGTACCGCTCGCTGATAGGGAGCAAAGTCGGGTTGCATCGCCTCGAGAAAGGCAACTGCCTTGGCGGCTATGACGTGCATCAGGGGGCCGCCTTGCGTTCCAGGGAAGACGTTATTGTCTATCTTCGAAGACCATTGTGACTGGCAGAGAATGAACCCCCCTCTGGGCCCACGCAATGTCTTATGCGTAGTTGAGGTGACTACATCGGCGTACGGCACTGGTGAGGGGTGGACGCCAGCAGCGACCAGCCCTGCTAAGTGGGCCATATCTACCATGAGCTTTGCATCTACCATGGCGGCTATTTGGCGAAACCTGGCGAAATCGATTATCCTGGGATAGGAACTGGCGCCGGCCACAATAAGTTTGGGCCTGTGCTCCAGGGTGAGCTTTTCCAGCTGGTTGTAATCAATTATCTCCGTCTCTCTGTCGACACCGTAGGCAACGAAGTTATAGAGCTTGCCGGAGAAGTTAACGGCGCTACCGTGGCTGAGATGCCCGCCATGAGCCAGACTCATTGCCAGGACAGTATCCCCATGTTCGAGCAGGGCAAAGTAGGCTGCCATATTGGCCTGGGCTCCGCTGTGCGGTTGGACGTTGGCGTGGTCAGCACTGAAAAGCTTCTTTGCCCGCTCAATTGCCAGTGCTTCGACTAGGTCAACATTCTGGCAGCCGCCATAATAGCGACTCCCGGGATAGCCCTCGGCGTACTTGTTTGTGAGCAGCGAGCCCTGGGCTTCGAGCACAGCTCTTGAGGCGTAGTTTTCTGCGGCAATAAGGTTGATGGTAAGCCGCTGACGTTGGTTATCCTGTTCGATTGCAGCGGCAACTCTTGGGTCAGTATCATTGAGCGAACCCATATCTACTCTTGCCTATGGCGATAACTCGCAGCCCAGAAGTAAAAAGCCACGCTCTTGCTCACGTGGCCCTGAACACGAAAAACCTAACAACAGCGCATCCTACGGCCGGAATAACTGCCTCAGTTTACATCAGCAATTTGGGACTGTCAACATCTAGAAGAGGGTAGTTCTGCGGTTGTCCTACGAAGCGTCCCTTATG
>CAZCXP010000063.1:6154-13229 GCA_964502665.1 uncultured Dehalococcoidia bacterium
CTAGAAGGGGGCCCAAAAACAGCGATTACCTTCAAAAACACGGGTTTTGGGTGTCATTGCGAGCGCAGCGAAGCAATCTCACCATAAATACGTTCAAGATTGCTTCGTCGCTAGTGCTCCTCGCAATGACATAGGAATGTGGCAACACTAACTTGATGCCGAATGGCTATTTTGGGAAGGGGGTAGTTCTGCGGTTGTCCTACGAAGCGTCCCTTATGCAAAGGCACTACTTGGCTTCCAGGGTTGGAAGAAGCACTCACCACGAATGGGTGATGGCCCCGCTGGGACATGCCACCTGACACTTGATGTCTCTCGGTCCGCTCATCGGTTTACACGGGGCGCAGACATATTTGAGGTTCTTGTGGTGTTCCTCACTTACTGAGGCTACGAGATCGTCATAATCGTCGGTTATCACTTGCAGGACGCCTTGCGGGCATGCCTCTACGCACTTGCCGCAGCCATCGCACTTATCAGTGTCAACAACAATGTAGTAATCTCCGGAACCATCGGTGTAACCATAGTTTGCAATGTAGCCTGGCATTACCATTAGGCTTCTCAGAAGCCAACCAAACATACATATCCCCATCAGCCTTATTTCCGCGACTTCAGAAATAGGTCCCTGGCGAAAAGGGCAGCTCCCAAAGCGCCAGCGATCTGAGGGTCAGGCTTTAGAGGGACTGACTCGACGCCCAATTCCTTCAGTAACCTGGTGGTGACACCGACGTTCTTGGAGATTCCGCCGGTAATCGTGAAGTCCTTTTCTATGCCGATGCGCTCCAGAAGCCCGACCACCCTATGTGCCATAGCGGAACAATAGGCGGCAAGTACCATGTTCTTGGTCCAGCCGGTGCGAAGCAACCCGATTGCCTCGGATTTGGCAAAGATTACGCAGGTGCTGCTCACTGGAGGCGGCTCTTCGGGCACATCCAAGGACATCTGCCCCACTTCTACAATGGGAACCTGTAATAGCTCGGCCATGACCTCCATGCCTCGCCCTGTGCCCGCAGCGCACTTGTCATTCATCAAGAACTGTGTAACCTTGCCCCTCTCATCGCAGTGTATTCCCTTCAAGTCCTGGCCGCCCATGTCCAGAATGGTTCTTATAGATGGCCCACCCATGAAGTTCGCTCCTCGGGCGTGGCAGGCGATCTCGGTTATCGCTTTGTTAGACATAGGGATGTTGACCCTGCCGTAGCCTGTTCCCACAATGTATTTGAGATCCTCGTCCTTAATCTCGGTGCCCTCCAGTGCCATATGCAAGGCTTTTTGGGCGCTATCGGGGCTATTAGAACCAGTACGGGTGTTGGAATAGCAGTATAACTCGCCGTCAGCGAAGACTACCGCTTGCGAGCTCACCGAGCCGACATCGATACCGGCAACAAGCGTTTCTGCCTTGCGCCAGTCTTTATCAGGGTCTTTCCAAGTAGACTCCGTCCACCTGAAGTACTCAGTTGTCATCTCTCTTCCTTTCTCAGCTAGCTGCTGAAAGCGCGGCCCCCAGAGCACTCACAAACTGAGGGTTCTCTGGAACTACAATGTCGACTTCCAGGTGTTTCTTCATAATATCGACAATGGCGGCATTGTTAGCTACACCGCCGATTAGTGCTATATCCTTCTCTACCGGTATCCTGCGCACCATAGATGATACTCTAGAGGCGATGGCATCGTGGATAGCATGGGCTATGTCGGCCTTCTCAACTTTGGCATGAATTAGCGATACTACCTCGGACTCGGCGAAAACGGCGCAGGTAGCATTTATGGGGGCCTCTTTAGTCGACTTAAAAGAGATCTCGATCAGCTCTGGCACCTTTACCTCCAGTGCCCTGGCCATAGTCTCGACGAAGGCGCCGGATCCCGCAGCACACTTGTCATTCTTGGCAAAGTCCAGCACCCTGCCCTCAGCGTCGCAGCTTATCCCCCGCGCTTCTTCAGCTCCGATATCGATAATCGTCCGTACTGAGGGTACAAGCCAGGTTGTGCCCTTGGCGTCAGCCGTTACCTCTGTGAGGGCTTTATCAGCGAAGGTTACGGCCTTTCTGCCAGCCCCAGTGGAGACAATACTCTGTATGTCATCCCGTGAAATCTTTGCTTGTTTAATCGCCTCGTCCAGCGCATTTTGAGCTGCCTCCAGGGGCTCAAAGCCGGTATTAGCCATGCTGCGGGCCAGTACCTGGCCATCCTTCAGAACGACTACCTTTACTACCTGGGCTCCCATATCTATTCCAGCGGTAATCATTTCAATCTCACCTCGTTGCTATTGCTTAGTCTTCACAGCTAACCGCTGTTATAACCCTGGTAACTTCTGTATACCCTGTCCTTCCAGGAAGGCTTCCAGGCGGTCGAGCACTCCGGTCTCATCTATATCTCTGCAATCAGCGAAGTTGCCCTCAAACATCGCTACTTGAATGCCGTGCTGGTGAAGATCACGTTGAAAGTCGTACATGTTGGTGGTCATGGGCACGCAACCGCGGTTCAGCAGAAGGAGGTACGCGTCACCTTTCCAGTGTCGGAATAGTACCACGTATTCTTTCTTTCTCGTGTCCAGGTGTGACTGGAAGGGGTGCTCAGCGCGCCACCGCGCGACCGTTCGGCACAAATCCTCTCTGTTCTTGATCTGAGGCCAGCCCGGCCGCTCCTCAGGGACCGTTGCCGGGACCACCTTGCCTTCGTCGAGGAGGAACTTCACCTCCCCTGAGTTTATGAGGTATACATAGGTGCCGACAAAAACGACGCCGAAGTTCTCAAGATAGCGGAATATCTTCAAGAAGCTCCAGGGTGGTGGAGTCAGCATCGCCATTCTGTATCTTTCGGTGGGAACGGCAGCGATCTGATTGGCGATGCGGTCCTTCATCTCGTCCCTGAGCGTCTCCAGGAACTGGGTGGCTACTGCTTCATGCCTTCGCAGCATAGAGATGGGCATTAGGGCGAACATGCTCTTTATGTCCAGGGGTGCAGGAACAGCCCCGTTAATCAGGCATACCTCCCCCCATAGGGCCTCGTTGCGGAAGTAATTGCGCATGGCCTCAATGGCTTTTTCATCGTCAAACGTTCTTCCGGTGACCTTCTCCATCCATTCGACGGAGTCCATATATTGCCCAGCCACATACTCTATCCTGTGCTCAGGATCACCGTCCGTAGCCAGCATTGTCTCATCATCAATGTAATTCATGGGAAAGCCCTGATATTCGGAAACCATCTGGTGCCACTTGGGATGGCCGGCGGGGCAATGGCGGACGCTCCAGGCGAAATCGAATTTGGGGAATGGCCCACCGGTAAAGTAGTATTTGTCGAGGTACATAGAGCCCAGGAAGTTGCGCATATAGCCACACATATCGCGGGAATACCCCCTGGCCTCATACGCCTCCATGCAGGGGATGGAGAAAGGGGGATCGGCTGCGATACTGGCCCCGTAGGGTTCCCCAGCGAGGAAAACGAAGTCGCCGAGCCCTGCCAGCATGCCGTAAGGGGTTGCCGCGCAGCCCAGGATCAGCAGTTTTCCCTCCTGACGGCCTTTGATCAAATCTTGATAAGCCTCCAACCTGAGCTCTTTGCCCCACTGCCAGCAATCCAGGGGCTTGCTCTTATACTTTACATTGGTAGTCATTCCTGGCTTGCCTCCTCAATTGTCATGAACAATGTCTAGAACACCTCGATTTCCGCCATCTCAAGGAAGGCTTCTATGCGGGTACGAAACTGTCCAAAGGGGATGGTGGTGTCGAACTCGAGGGCGACGGTGGGGATGTCGTGCTCCTTAAACATACTCTCCAGCGTTGGGAGATCGAACTCGTGAGGGTCGCACCATTTCTGCCGATACAGGAGCACACCCTGGACGTTCCAATCTTGAGCATGTTTCAGGATACGATTAGCTCTATGTGCGAATTCACTGGTTACAGCAGGACATGGCCAGCGTTCAATGTAGCGGTCCGCGATTGCTGCCAGGCGGTCTTCCGCAGGAATAACCTCATCCCAGAAATACCGGCTTCCTGTGCAGTGCTCATCGCTGACAACGGTGCAGCCCAATTCCTCTAGCATCCTGACGAACACTATATCGTCCATTTGGCTGCCGACCATCATCAACCGCAGACCTGTGTCTCGGCCGAGCTGTCTATTGGGCAATTCCTCAAGCAGTTGTTCCAGCAGCTTGTTGTGCTCTGCCACGTCCATCAGTTGGCTGGCTACCACCATTTCCATAGTTTCAGCGCCGGTGATGGGGGGCTCATCGCTCTTCCGGAACTCATAAACTTGCTTCATCAGTTTGCGGTTTGTATTGTATAGCTCTATTGACCTGTCCAAATCATCCTGGGAGATGGATTTACCTGTGAATTTCTCCAGAGCCTGTTTGAAATCGACGAACTCGCCCATCAAACATGGCTTCGCTCTTGAGCTCGCCAAATGGCACGGGAACCATATGTAATAAATGAAAGGCACGGGCACATAGTTTCTCCAGTTATCGAACGTGCCTTGGACGTGGGAGCAGGTCCGAGCCATGGTTAGCCCGTCGAGGTAATTATATCTACCTTTTAGGCCTTGAGCCAAAGCATCACGGGAGAAGGGGCACACTGTAGGGAAAAGATACCTGTCTGTAACGTCTTGAACTTCATGGGTCCCCAGGATTCGCACCGGGAGCATACCGGCAGCATACATAATCTCCACCGGAGAATATGTACAAAGCCAGCCAATGACTTTACCTCCGGTTCGTTCCTTCCAGTCCTTGGCGTACTGGTGTCGATTAGCCGATACCTCTTGGAACTTTTCAATTACGCTCACTATTCGATGCTCCTCCGATTTTTAGGTGACCATGAATAGAGGCTATGCCGCGCCCTTAGTTAGCGGGAGCCGACACGCCTCTACTCACCAGCTCTCACTCGAACAAAATATAACTTCATGGCTGATGAGGAATCACCCAGGTGTATATCGTGGGATACCTCTATATATCAAGTTTAGCAATCGCGAAAGCTCCTGTCAACCTACAGGTTCGACCCCAAAATAGCGATTCGGCATCAAGTTCGTGTTGCCATATTCCTATGTCATTGCGAGGAGCACTGGCGACGAAGCAATCTCGAACGTATTTATGGTGAGATTGCTTCGCTTCGCTCGCAATGACACCCAAAACCCGTGTTTTTGAAGGTAATCGCTGTTTTTAGGTTCGACGGCCCTCCGGTATCACAGAAAGTCAGGGTAACAGGACTCTCACGCATTCATTGACATAATTTGCTGGTTGTCCTAAAATACTCGTTAACAAAGTCGTGCCTCTAGAAGTGACGTGCAGTTGATCTCGGAGCTAGCAAGTTTCAGGCCGGAACGTGAAACCCTGCTTACGATTGGGGTTTTCGATGGAGTGCACCTGGGTCACCAACACCTTATTGGGAAGCTGACTCAGCGAGCCGCCACTAGGAATCTCGTGAGTGGGGTGGTAACCTTCAATAGCCATCCCCAAAGTGTGTTGTCACCTCAGACCAAACTGGCCCGCTTGACCACCGTAGAGGAGAGGACTAGACTTCTCAGGGGCCTTGGAGTAGAACTTGTTGTTCCTCTTGGCTTTAGCAGTGAGGTTGCCGTACTGAGCGCTCGGGAGTTTGTCAGCCTGCTGCAGATGCATCTGGGGATGCGAGGCCTCATAATCGGCCCCGACTTCGCTCTAGGGCGGGGGAGGGAGGGAGATGCTGGCGCGCTGCAAACCCTGGGGCAAGAGCTTGGCTTTACTGTTGAAGTTGTGGGACCGCTGCTATTGGGCAGTTCTCTTGTGAGCAGCACTGCCATAAGGGAAGCTCTGTCTCGGGGGGATATGAGAGCGACCTCCAAGTTCCTTGGTCGGTACTTCAGACTGAGTGGGCCGGTGATAGGTGGAATGGAGCGGGGCCACGGTATGGGCTTTCCCACGGCAAACATAGCGGTGGACTCAGACCAGGCCCTTCCGATTGATGGTGTTTATGCAACTGTGGGTTATATCGGAGATGAAGTTCACAAATCGGTGACCAATATTGGCGTCAGGCCAACGTTTGGTGACAGTGAGCGCACCGTAGAGGTCTTCTTAATTGATTTCGCTGGGGAGATTTACGGGGAGAAACTCGCTGTCGAACTCGTTGAGCGTTTACGAGGAGAGATGAAGTTTGCCGACCCCGAGGAATTGTCGGCTCAGATTAGCCGGGACGTTGAGCAAGCAAGATCAGTATTAGGATAGATTTCTGCCAGAGCTGAAGTGGGATGGAGAAAGACCTCAAATATGTTCTAAGGCGTGGGGTTGCTGAGATCATTGTTGAGGAGGAACTGGTGCGCCTGCTTGAGTCGGGCAGGCGGCTGAGGCTGAAGATGGGTTTCGATCCCAGCCGCCCCGATATTCACCTTGGTCACGTGGTCGCAATGAGAAAGCTGCGGCAGTTTCAAGAACTGGGGCATCAGGTTGTACTCATAGTTGGTGATTGGACAGCTCAGATAGGCGATCCCAGCGGTGAGTCTCAAACGCGTCCTATGCTTTCGGCTGAGGAGGTCCGCGCTAATGCCAAGACCTACATGCAGCAGTTCTTCAAAGTGGTGGATCAGGAGAAAACGGAGCTGCGCTGGCAGAGCGAGTGGTATGGCAAGTTCGGCCTGGCGGATGTCATCAGCCTGACGAGCAAATTCACAGTGGCCCAGCTACTGGCGCGGGAGGATTTCGCCACCAGGCGTGCTTCGCGTCGTCCCATCGCTATCACCGAGCTGCTGTACCCGCTTCTTCAAGCTTACGACTCAGTGGCCATGGAGTCTGATGTGGAATTCGGTGGCACCGATCAGAAGTTCAATTGCCTTATGGGGAGAGAGCTTCAGCAGATAGTGGGGCAGACCCCGCAGCATGTCTTCCTGACGCCTCTGCTTGTGGGCACCGACGGCCAGCAGAAGATGAGCAAGAGCCTCGACAACTACATCGCCATTGAGGACCCTCCCAACGATATGTACGGCAAGGTGATGTCCATCCCCGATAGCCTGATGATGGACTACTTCGACCTCCTGACCGACGTTTCTGACGAACAACTCGATGAGTTCCGAAACCAGCTTTCAGCGCAGTCGGTCAACCCTATGATACTCAAGAAGCGCCTCG
>CAZCXP010000064.1:0-4900 GCA_964502665.1 uncultured Dehalococcoidia bacterium
GTAGGGGCAGACCAGCGTGTCTGCCCTGATGAGAGGGCAATCACGTTGGATTGCCCCTACAAAACCGGGCGAACATACACGTAGGGGCAGACCAGCGTGTCTGCCCTAATGAGGTGCAATCACAACGGAGGAAGAATTGAAATTACCGGATGAACAAGGCCACTATGGACCCTATGGCGGCAAATTCGTGCCCGAGACACTCATGCCTGCCTTGAGCGAGCTTGAATCGGCCTATAGTCAGGCGTGCGCTGACGCAAACTTCTGGGAGCAGTTCAATTCGCTGTGCCGCGATTATGTTGGCCGCCCCACACCCCTTTACCACGCCCAGAAACTGTCGCAAAAGCTCGGTGGGGCACAAATCCTGCTCAAGCGGGAGGACCTGGCTCATACCGGCGCCCACAAGATCAACAACACTCTCGGCCAGGGGCTGCTGGCTCTTCGAATGGGCAAGCGACGAGTGATAGCAGAGACCGGCGCCGGGCAACATGGTGTGGCGGTAGCCACCGTATGCGCCATGTTGGGGCTAGACTGCGTTGTCTACATGGGCGAGGAGGACATTAGGCGCCAATCGCTGAATGTTTTCAGGATGAAACTGCTGGGCGCTGAAGTACGCCCGGTTGCCTCGGGGAGCCGCACCCTTAAGGACGCTATTAATGAAGCTATCCGCGATTGGGTGACCAATGTGCGCACAACTCACTATCTGCTGGGCTCCGTCGTTGGCCCCCACCCCTATCCCATGATAGTGCGCGATTTCCAGTCGATAATCGGGCGAGAGACCAGAGAGCAGCTAATGGCAGCTCATGGAAGACTCCCCGACTACATAATTGCGTGTGTGGGCGGAGGCAGCAACGCTATCGGCATCTTCCACCCCTTCATCGATGAGCCCAGCGTGAAGCTGATCGGGGTCGAGGCAGCGGGGCTTGGCCTGGGCAGTGGAAACCATGCTGCCCCGTTGGTAGCTGGCAGCCCGGGCATACTCCACGGTGCCAAGTCCTATTTGTTGCAGGACCAACATGGCCAGGTGAGAGATACGCGCAGCATCGCCCCCGGCCTGGACTATCCTGGGGTAGGCCCCGAGCATAGCTACTACAAGGACAGCGGACGAGTAAGCTACGTCGCAGTCACCGACGACCAGGTGCTGGAGGGATTTCAGCTCCTGACCACGACCGAGGGCATAATCCCCGCCCTCGAGCCAGCCCACGCTATATATTACGCCGCGCAAATAGCACCTGAACTGGACAAAAACACGCTTATGATAGTCAATATCTCCGGTCGAGGTGACAAGGACATTTCTATTGCGGCTGAGGCGTTAGGAATAAGCCTATGAGTGCAATCAAGGATATCTTTGCTAAGAAGGGGCATAAGGCGCTTATTACCTACCTCACCGTAGGGTATCCCAACGTGGAGACCACTCTGGAGATAGTTCCCCTGATAGCCTCTTCTGGATGCGACCTCGTTGAGCTGGGGATACCCTTCTCAGACCCCTTAGCCGATGGTACCACGATCCAGAGGGCGAGCTATCATGCGCTAAAACAAGGGATCACCCCAGAACTCTGCCTCGAGGTAGCTCAGAAGCTAAGAGCACAGGTAGACATACCGCTCGTGTTCATGACCTATTTCAACCCGGTGCATAGATATGGGCTGGACGCCTTCTGCCGCGATTGTTCCCAAGCTGGCATCAGCGGACTGATCGTCCCCGACCTGCCCCCCGAGGAAGGAGCGGAACTGGAGGACATCTCCCTGAGGCACGGCCTCGACCTTATCTACCTGCTTGCTCCCACGAGCACCGACGAACGCATCGACGTGGTTGCAGCGAGGTCGCGGGGGTTCATCTATCTTGTGTCGCTAACCGGGGTTACAGGGGCTCGGGACAGGTTACCTCAAGAGCTGGAAAGCTTCGTCTCAAGAGTGCGGCAGAGGGCCCGCCAGCCGCTCTGTGTCGGCTTCGGGATATCCACCCCGGACGAGGCACACCGGGTGGCAAAGGTAGCAGACGGAGTTATCATAGGCAGCCGTCTCATACAGTTGATTGAAGAAAAGGACCCGGCCGCCAAAGTTCGCTCTTTCATCCAGAGCCTGAGGGATGCCCTTTCTAACCAAGTCGAGAATCATGCTGGGAGCTGAACCGAGAAAAGGAGGTTTTCTATGTAGCAGGCTACTTAGCTAGAGGTTTCAAGCCCACAAAATCAAAGGAGGCAAAAGTGGAGAGAACAATGTTTTTTCTCGAGCAGAAGGACATGCCAACCCATTGGTATAATATCCAGGCTGATTTGCCAGAGCCTCTGCCGCCACTGCTTCATCCGGTGACAAAAGAGCCGACGCGGCTACCACCCCCTCTGTTTCCCGAGGCGCTTAACGAGCAGGAGTTCAGCAAGGAGCGCTGGATTGAAATCCCTGAGGAAGTGCAGGCTATTTACCGCACATGGAGACCAACAGTGCTACACCGGGCATATCGGCTCGAGAAGTCTTTGGACACACCGGCAAAGATCTTCTATAAGTATGAAGGGACAAGCCAGGCCGGGAGCCACAAGCCGAATACTGCCGTGGCCCAGGCATATTACAACAAGAAGGAAGGGGTGAAACGCCTCACCACGGAGACCGGCGCCGGGCAGTGGGGCAGCGCCCTGTCGATGGGTTGCATGCTCTTCGGCCTGGAGCTAAAGGTCTATATGGTCAAGGTGAGTTACAACCAGAAGCCCTACCGCCGCATCCTGATGGAGACGTGGGGGGCCAAATGTGTGCCTAGCCCCAGCGAGGACACCAATATAGGCCGCAGCTTCCTCAAGGAAGACCCCGAGTGCCCCGGCAGCCTCGGTATCGCCATCAGTGAGGCAGTGGAAGATGCCGCCGGCCGAGATGACACAAAATATTCGCTGGGAAGCGTTCTTAACCATGTCCTACTTCATCAGACCATCGTAGGAGAGGAGACCAGGAAGCAAATGGAGATGGCAGATGCCTACCCCGACATTATCGTTGGCTGCATCGGCGGTGGGTCAAACTTCGCCGGGCAATTCCTGCCCTGGGTCAGAGATAAGATTAGCGGGGCGAAACCAGACCTGCGCATCATCTGTGTTGAGCCTACCGCTGCCCCTAGCCTGACCAAGGGTCCTTATGCCTGGGATTACGGTGATGTCGCCGGGATGGCGCCAATCGCCCTGATGTATACACTGGGACATACCTTTATTCCGTCCCCGATTCACGCCGGTGGGCTACGCTACCACGGGATGGCACCAATCATCTGCCACCTGTATAAGCTGGGGTTCGTCGAGGCGCGTGCGGAGAATCAGATAGCCACCTTTGAGGCAGGAGTGAAGTTTGCCCGAACCGAGGGCATTATCAGCGCTCCAGAGCCATGCCACAATATCAAGGTAGCTATTGATGAGGCACTCCGCTGCAGGGAGGCCGGTGAAGCAAAAACCATCCTCATAGCTCACAGCGGACACGGGCATTTCGACCTCGCAGCCTACGATGCCTACCTCACGGGCAAGCTCGAGGACTACGAGTATCCCAAAGAGAAGGTGGAGGAAGCACTCAAGCAATTGCCCCAAGTACCGGCATAGGTGCTTCGCCCTGCTCAACTCAAGTTAGGTTGATGAAGAAGCGCGAGGTAAGCCTTGGCCGCCGAGTGGGGCTGAGGGCTTGCCTCGCGTTGGCTTCGCCTGCTGGTCTCGTCATCGACCCCCGGTAGCAATTGCACTCAGCTATACTCATCACAGGCTTCTCCCGCAAAGCCACTCATAATGAGGTCTCAGCTTATGCCATTGCGCTCAAGGGGCCAAGGATGATATTATAAACTTACCCAAAGCGATAGCGTTTGAGATTGAGATTTGCAGATGGAATTAGTTGAAAAGATGCTGGGCGGCGACGAGCGTTCCCTGTCACACCTTATTACCTTGGCGGAAAGGGATGCCCCGGAAGTGCCTCAGATAATGAAAGAGATCTGCTCCCGAACAGGGACGGCATACTGCATCGGCGTTACCGGCCCTCCTGGCAGCGGCAAGAGCACCCTTGTAGACAGGTTAACCGCCATAGCCAGGGGTAAGGGACTAGCGGTGGGTATAATCGCAGCCGATCCTACCAGTCCCTTCTCAGGAGGAGCAGTGCTTGGCGACCGCATACGGATGCAGCAGCACTATCTTGATAGCGGGGTTTTTATTCGCAGCATGGCAACAAGGGGCAGCCTCGGGGGGCTTCCCCACGCAGCCCGAAGGGTGACAAAGCTCCTAGATGCCTTCGGCAAAGATATCATAATACTGGAGACAGTGGGTGTAGGACAGACTGAGCTAGATGTCATAGAAGCTGCGGACACAACCATAGTAGTGCTGTTCCCCGGGGGTGGGGATGCAATCCAGACCATGAAGGCTGGTCTGATGGAAATTGCCGATATCTTCGTGGTCAATAAGGCCGACCGCCAGGGCGCAGAGCAGGTGGTCGCTGAGCTTGAAGCAATGCTATCGCTGAGCCCCAAAGACTCCCAGTGGCAGGTGCCGGTTCTGACCACCCAGGCAATCAATAACGTGGGCATTGAGGAGCTTTACCAGGAGATTGAAAGGCACCGCAGCGTCCTTGAGTCCACAGGGCAACTCTCCCGGCAGCGCCACCAGCAATTGAAGAGGGAGCTGGTTCGAGCAATCGAGCAGGGGGTTAGTGAGCGGCTTTCCAAGCTAATGGTAAAAGACCAGGACCTGGCTGCGCTCTCGGAGAAAGTGGGAAGAGGCGAGATCGATCCCTATTCCACAGCCAGGGAGATCCTGGGGAATCAGGCCATGCTCAGGGATTGGCTATCCAAGCTGAAGGACGAAGGGTAGCCGGAGAGACACAAAGCGATAATAGCTGTACTAACGTTACAGCTTTCCTCTGACGCCTAACAGCCCCAGCCTGCGACGCACGATGTTCTGCC
>CAZCXP010000064.1:5000-13110 GCA_964502665.1 uncultured Dehalococcoidia bacterium
TACAGCTTTCCTCTGACGCCTAACAGCCCCAGCCTGCGACGCACGATGTTCTGCCCCGGTGCCTTCTCTCTAGTTGGTCGCTATTTCGGCAAAAGAGGCAGGGAAGTAGCTTCCTCCGTATACACTCCTTATGCCAGTTACGAGCTCCGAACTGGCGGCCCGCTTAGGAACAAATCCGCAAGCCCCCATATTCTTGGCAGCAACCATGTTTTCATCCTCGTCATACTGTGTCAGAATCAGGACCTTTATCTGAGGGCATTCCTGGCAGATTCGCTTCGTCGCTTCAAGCCCGCTCATCACAGGCATGACGATGTCCACCAACGCCACGTTCGGCAACAGCCTCAGCGCCTTCTCAAGCGCATCTTGCCCGTTAACCGCCTCCCCTACAACACTAATGTCCTTATGCAGCGCCAGGACCCCACTTATTCCTTCCCTGACCATAGTATGATCATCCGCTACCAGCACTCTTATCATTCTGGTCGCCTGCTCCAGCAGGCTTTGAATTCTGGGCACCAGTGAAGACGGCTCAATGGGCTTGGTTACATAGTCGTCTGACTCCAATTGCATCCCCTCAAACCTTCTCCATCCCTTGGTGGATCGTTCCTCATACCGGGCATCGATCACCATGAGCGGTATGTCTTTGTAGTGGAGATGCTGCTTCAGCCACTCATGCACGGAGAATGCCTGCCCCGCTGGAGTTAACGTCCCCAGAACAATGGCGTCGGGCCCCAATCTCACCAGCTCCTGAGCCTGTGCCTTGCTGGAGGCGGTCATGACCTGGTAGGCTTTGCCTTCCAAGGTCATGCGGCAAGCCTCCGCAAAATCAAGCTCGTCGTCTATGACCAAGATTTTC
Source organism: uncultured Dehalococcoidia bacterium (assembly GCA_964502665.1). Lineage (GTDB taxonomy): Bacteria > Chloroflexota > Dehalococcoidia > SZUA-161 > SZUA-161 > SOKG01. Next base: position 5,854 of record CAZCXP010000064.1, read on the forward strand.
TCCCTTTTCTGCTTCTTCCCCATTTTCTCTCACCTCCATTTAGATTTGGTTAGCCTGTCCAACTCCGGCTGCGCCTCAGCTAAGCGCTACCCTACACGTGCACATCGACCAATCCAGCCGCCTCCAAGATCTCAGGCACAACCCCTTCATTGCCTACTGCCATAACATGGACGCCGTGACATAGCTTTTCCTCCCTTATCGTCCTTATCAACCCTGCGGCAATCTCGATTCCCTTCTGGAGTCCTTTCCCCTTCTCCGCGGTAGCAAGCTCATCGATAACGGGCTGGGAAACAATTATTCCGGGGACATTATCGTTCATGTAGCGAGCCATCCTTGCTGAGGCGAGCACTATGATGCCAGCCAGGATTTTGACATCGAACTGGGAGGCATACTGCATGAACCTGCGAAGGCTTCCCAGGTCGAAAATGCCCTGGGTTTGGAAAAACTGCGCCCCAGCAGCGACCTTCTTGTCAAACTTGATAAGCTGCGGTTCGATGAAATCTGCCTCTGGATGAACCGAGGCACCGATACAGAATTTGGGTGCACCTTTGAGCTCGTTCCCCCCCATGTCTGTCCCCGATTCCATCGTCCTGATCATCCTCAGCAACTGCACAGAATCGAGGTCGAAGACGGGCTTTGCTTCCTTATGGTCCCCCACATCGATAGAATCACCGGTAAGGCAGAGCACATTGCCAATACCCCGGGAGTATGCCACAAGAAGGTCTGCTTGAATCGCCAGGCGGTTGCGATCACGGCAGGTCACCTGAAGGATAGGCTCACCGCCGTATTCCTTCACCAGCAGACAGCCCCCTAGTGACGCAAAACGCATTACTGAGCTTTGACCATCGGTAACGTTGATGGCATCAACCCTGTCCTTGAGCAAATCTATGTGATGGATCATCTCCGAGGTATCCGTACCCTTGGGAGGCCCGATCTCTGTTGTTACCAGGAACTCATCTGAGCCGAGTTTCTCCTCAAACAAAGAGTTACTCATTATCCCCCCCTACATCGAGAGTTGCCCTGGTCACGATCCTTCTCGGCCTGGGAATCGGCCGGAAGTTCCTCGGAGGGTAGTATCGGCGCATGTTCTCCAGTTGCTGCAATCCCTCCAGGCGCTTGTAAATTAGAACCCAGGCACAATCCATGTCTTTATTTGCCTCGCACTTGCCGTTTTTGGTACCAGCACAGGGCCCATTGAGTATTCCTTTTGTGCACCTCGTGATGGGACAGATGCCGCCGGTCTCCCCCAATCTACAATCGCCGCAGGCAACGCAGCGCTCATCCCAGATCCCCCATTCCTTGGGCATACCCATAAATGAGGTGTTGACGCCGGGCAGCACAGGCAGATCTGAAAAACGTTCGGCTACAGCCTGTACGCCAATGCCACAACCAAGGGAAAGGATGGCATCCACGTCCTCGACTCTATCGGTGAGCATATCCAGGAACTCGGGATCACACTGCCTTTTCAAAGTGTATTCCAAGAAGGTGTGAGTGCCATTCCCGCTTCTTGCCTGGGCGACCCGCAATGCGTTGTGAAGAAAGGAGACTTCACGTTCGCCGCCAGCATCACAGACTGTGACACAGGTACCGCAGCCGAGGATCAGCACCCTCCCGTAGGGGTCAATCATTCGCCTGATTTCTTCCAGGCTCTTCTGCTCCGCAACTATCAACTTCTCACCTCCTGCATTATTATCGAAGCCAGGTAGAGGTTGCCCATTCGCTCAGCAAACCTGTCGAGCTCCTCGGCAGGGTCCCCACCGTTGGTGGTAGTTGAGACGAAAGCCTGCAGACGCTCCGGCTCAAGACCGATCTGCGCCAGTGTTTTTCTGGCCTTCTCAACGCGCTGTCGAACCCAGAAGTCGGTGTCTTCCCGGGCGCACTGCTCTCCACAACCGGCGATGAAAACTCCCTCAGCGCCCATCTCGAAGGCACGCAACATGTGATCGGCCTCTACCTTGGCTGTACAGAGGACAGGTACTATCCAGATGCTTGCCTTGGCTCCTCTCCAAAGGCCTGCGAGAGCACCAGTGCCAAAGAGCCCGTACTGACAGCAGAAGCCAATAATGAAAGGCTTGAGATTAGATTGTGCCGCGGATTTCAGAGCATGGTCCAGTTCTTCAGTTATGTGGCGCCGGTCATAAGGCTTGCGCAGAACTATCGCCTTAGCCGGGCAGGCAGCGACGCACACACCACAGGCTTGACACTGATCATCTGGTATCCGGATTGTGCCACCCTCATCCAGGCGAGGCACGTGATATGGACAGACCCTGAGGCAGGTAAGGCAAGTGGCACACTTATCCTGGAAGAGGATCTCTGCGCCCGTACCACATCGAAGACACCTTCTCGCCTCGTTGATAGCAGCTTCCCAGCTATAGCCAAGCTCCACTGGCTTGAAGTCCTTGGTCCTCGCCTCAGGGGAAAGGGTTGGTAGCTCAGGTCGGCCAACCTTCCGTATCATTTCTATCGTCTCAGGGAGCAGGTCACCTGAGAGGCGTTCCTTCATCTCTTTGTCGGCCAGCGGATATCTGCGCTGGAGGTAATCATCAACGCGGGAAGCTGCCAATCTGCCAGCCGCCAGCGCCTCGACCACGGTTGCCGGCCCGCTGACAGCATCCCCTCCAGCAAAGACACCTGCTCTATTCGTGGTCAGTGTAATAGGATCAGCCTGAATAGTACTACCCCTGCCCGTGCGAACGCCGAAACCGCCTGGTGTCTGAGGTGCCTGCCCAATCGCCATGATCAGGGTATCGAACTCCTTGTTGAACTCACTACCTTCGATCGGCACAGGCTGACGCCTGCCCCTGGCATCCGGTTCACCAAGCTCCATGCTGACACAAGTAACGCTCAGGAGCCCGTTCTCCCTCCTGATCCTGGTCGGTGCCTCCAGAAACCGGATGTCTATCCCCTCCTCCAAGGCTTGCTCCACCTCTACATCGCTCGCTGGCATTTCCGCCCGGCTACGCCGGTAGAGGATCTCTACATTGGGCACGCCCAGCCGAAGCGCAGTGCGCGCGGCATCGACAGCTACGTTCCCTCCTCCCACCACCGCGACCTTTCTCCCCAGAGATGGCTTGAGGCCGAGGTTCACCTCCCTCAGAAAAGTAGCCCCGTCTATCACTCCCGGGCTCTCCTCTCCCTCTATCCCCATTCTAAGGCCTTGATGAGCGCCAATGGTCACAAAGACAGCTTTGTAGCCCATACTAAATAGCAGGTCTAGGGATACCACCCTGGTATTGGTCCTGATTTCGACACCCATCTGGGTCAGCCTCTGAACTTCGGTGTCGAGTACCTCTCGGGGAAGGCGGTACTGAGGAATACCCACTCGGAGCATACCTCCCACCTCTGAGTGAGCCTCGAAGACAGTCACCGGGTAGCCAAGCTTCCTTAAATAGTAGGCGCAAGCCAGCCCCGCTGGACCGGAGCCCACGATGGCAACCTTTTCAGCATGAGTCGTCTCAGCTTCACACTGGACCATCCTGTCACCACCAAAATCCACCGCGAATCTCTTCAAGGCCCTAATAGCAATAGGTTTGTCTACCTGACAACGCCTACAAGCGTCCTCGCAGGGATGAGTACAGACATAGGCACAAATAGAGGGAAAGGGGTTGCCATTTCTTATCACCTGCAGTGCTTCCATTATTCTTCCCTGGGCAGTCAGATCAACATATTCTCTGATATCCATGTGCAAGGGACAGGCAGCCTGGCAGGGAGGCATAAGACTGCGGTCGACAGAGAGTTTCTTCGTTTGCCTGTCTCGATGGTTCTGAGTGTCATCAGTCGCAGATGAGTACATCAGACCCCTTTCTATAAGGAATAGTCTAGCTTCTACCAGTGTAGTTCCTGGTTCTGGCGGCGAGCAATAGGAAATTCCCTAGATATGCCGAGGCTTTCTGTTTGGAATTTCTACTGGGGTAAACCCTATTTGCAGACCAGGAAAGCCCTAGTCAAACGGATCTCTCAGGAGGCGGGACGGGTTAGGGGGAGGGGGAGATTCACCCTCACCTAGCCTCTCCCTTCAAGGGAGAGGGATTCATGCGGAGATTGCTACTGGATAATAGAAAAAGGGGCTGAGGTGAATTCGTCACAATCCTCCCTCCCCTGGCGGGAGAGAGCTAGGGGGGGGAATTACCATCGTCCTTCGACAAGGCCGGGAGAGTAGCGTAGGGTGGGTGAAATGAAATGGAACCCACCTTCCCAGACCCACATCAAAACGGTGGGTTTCGCTGCGCTGCACCCACCCTACTGCTCTCAGAAGATGGATGAGGAGACTTTTGCCTATGCCATTACAGGGCTATGATCCCTTTGCGTATGGCATACTTGATGAGGTCGGCCCGATTGTGGATGCTCAGCTTGTTCATTAGGCTGGTCTTGTACCACTCCACGGTCTTAGGGCTGACGACCAGCATATCCGCTATTTCCCGAGCAGTATGTCCCTCGACAACCAGCTTAAGCACTTCCCTTTCCCTATCAGTCAACTGCTGGTAAGGGTCTTTTTCCCCTTTTTCAGTCGGCTTCTGCTGATACTCCTCAATAAGAGCCGCTGCCGCTGAGGGGGTTAGAAAGCAACTCCCATCGTGGACAGCCTGAATAGCTGAAGCAAGCTCTGAGAATGCAGCCCTCTTGGTAACGAAGCCACGGGCCCCTGCTTCGATAATCGGGATGACATATTCGCTATCATCATACTGGGTCAGTGCCAGCACCTTAGTTCCCGTGAATTCCCTTCGTATTCTGCGCGTGGCTTCCAGTCCGCCCATAATAGGCATTGCCAGGTCCATTAGCACCACGTCCGGCGCAAGCCGTCTCACCTTCTGCAGGGCTTCTTTTCCGTCTGATGCCTCGCCGACCACTTCTATGTCGGCAGCTAGCGACAGCAGAGCACGGATCCCATCTCGCACGAGGGTGTGATCATCGACCACCAGCACCCTTATCTTCTTCATCTGCCACGTCCCTGGCCACTGGAATTTTGACCCTAACCTTGGTCCCCTGACCCGGCCGGGACTCAACACGACAGCTACCACCCACCAGCTTTGCTCTCTCCTTCATGGTGAATAGGCCTGTACCCCGGCCGCTGGGGTCCACCCGTGTAAGTTTGCTGACATCGAAGCCTTTGCCATCATCCTTGATGTGCAACAGGCACTCCCTGGCGTTGCACTCCAGCTTGATAGAGGCGTTCTTGGCTTCTGAGTGCTCCAAGATGTTGCCTAATGCGCCCTGGGCGATGCGGAAAAGCGTTACTTCGACCTCCGGCGGGAAGCGCTTATCAACGCCTCTGAAATCAGCAGATATATTAATGCCTTGAGGTCGAAGGGCATCCTTGGCATACCGATGGATTGCAGCAGGCAGTCCAAGCTCATCCAACAAGGTGGGACGGAGTTCCTTCATCAGGTTCACTATCTCATCGCCAGCACGAATCGCGTTGTAGTGCGTCGTCCTGAGCATATCCATGAACTCAGCATCTCCAATGCCTTTCATTTCCGCCGTTCCAATAATGGCTTGCAGGTTGAGGGTCAAGCTGGTAAGCGCCTGGCTGGTTTCATCGTGCAGCTCTTGGGCGATTCTTTTTCGCTCCTCCTCCTGCGCGGTAAGGGCGTGCTGGAGTAGTCTCTGATACCTCTCCCTACCCATTCTCACCCCTTCATACAGCTTTGCCTGCTCAATCGCCGTGCCGAGATAGTCGCCAATGGAATTGAGCAGGGAGACATCGTCCGCTGCAAACTGCCCCGCCACCTGGCTGGCGATGTTCATCACACCTACGGTCTTGTCCTTTGCCTTCAGAGGAATGCTGACGAACCCCTTAAGACCCTCTGCGCTAACCAAATCAGGGCGAGCAACCTCCGGACTTTTGGAGATGTCCTCCAGCAGCACAGGCTCACCGGTTTGGGCTACCCTTCCTGCTATCCCCTCGCCGAGGCGCATCCGCATCTCCTCGGCATATTTGGCGGACAAGCCACGCTGGACACGATAGTATAGCGTTCCTGTCTGTTCATCCGAGAGGAGAACACCTCCGATGGCGCCGTTAACGATCTCCAGTACATTATCCAAAGCGACCTTTAGGATGGCATCCAAATCCCACAGGCCACTCACCGCACTTGAAATGCGACTTAATACCAGAAGCTGGTGATGTCGCCTCAGGATCTGGGTCTCCAACTCCCTCTCTGCGGAAACGTCTCTCCTCATCTCGGCTACGAACTTGATGTCGCCATCGCGATCCCGCAGGGGATATGCGGTGACCTTGACATACCTATCGGCTCCGGGGGTGTGATGAGAATGAATGACTGTTGTCGCGCTGCCCTTTCGCAGCACTTCCCTCAGCGGACAGTCCCATAGAGGTGCACTGCAAGGCGTATCCCTATCATGGAAGACCTCGTAGCAGAATCTGCCGATGGGTGACTTAGCTCCCTTCTGGAATCTGTCCCGCACCGCTGAATTAGCGAACTTGACCCGGTGCTCACTATCGATGACCAGAAGCTCATCTTCCATGCCATCCACTAGTTCCTGCAGGACTATGTCCAAGCCTCGGATTCTACTGGCCGTCCCTCTACCTTTAGCCATACATATCGCCTCCGCACATAGTCCGTGAGCTGAAGCGAAAACCGAGAGTTTGAGCAGTATTCTGATAGAGCCTCGTGCGCGTCTTATACCACTGCCATGGGCATTTGTCAACTGAGGAGCAAGACAGCCTAGGGCAGCCTCGTCAGTCAAAGAAGCGTTCGAAAAACGAGCGGTTTTGGAGCAGAGGCGCTAATCTTGCTGTTTTGACCTGAGGTACTGCACTTCAGTGTGCAATACCAGACAAAGAGGCTGAGCGCCCTTATGGGAAACTCAGCCTCTTTGACAAGCTTAATAACTATAACAACAGCTTCAACCTTTGCCTATCCTGAAAACCTTGGTGCCGCAGCCAGGGCACACCCCCCGTGTAGCAGGCTTCTTGTTCTTCATGGTGATTTGTTGCGGGTTCTTGATTTCGACTTTCTTTCGGCACTTCATGCAGTACGCTTGCATTGGTGCACCTCCTATTATTGTTGTACGGAGAATAGAACATTAGCTACCTAAATGTCAATAGGCAGTTTAAATCGGGTCTAAGCGCAAAACAGTGGGGTCTATTGCAGCTATGCCATCCCCATGGCGTGGACACAATGTACAACAATTAGTCCCCTTTCTGCGCCTCTTGAGGCTCTACCGGCCTCGCTTCCAAAAGAACTCCCCGGCCCACCCCCTCGCGCATACGGCCGTACTCGGCGCTGAGTTCCGCTCCCA
>CAZCXP010000065.1:0-13070 GCA_964502665.1 uncultured Dehalococcoidia bacterium
AATTCTAAACACTAATTGCTAAGCTCTAAACAAATTCAAATATCAAAATGCAAAATGGGTAGCGTAGCGTCGTGACTCCTGTCACGACGAAGGATTCGTTGCCACAAGAGTGGCAACGCTACACTTGAACTTTGAATTGTCATTTTGCTCTTTTATCTTCGAATTTTGCCATTGTTTAGGATTTTGAGTTTTGACATTTGGACTTGTGCTTGGGGGACCCCCCTATACCCCCGGCCTCTTTCGTCAAGACAGGGCTTTTCACACAAACCTGGCAACCAGGTCGTCTGTCTCGATTACGTTGAGTTTCCGGAAGAGCAACGAGAAGCGCTCCTCGAGCGTCTCCCCTATCCCTTTCAGATTCTTTTCAGGAAGGCTCCACATTTCCTTCTTGAAATCGCCAAACGCCTTCTTTCGAGTTTTGTATAGGAATTGCTCCTCGGTCTCGCCCTGCTTCCTCTCGGCAGAGTACTTATCCGCAAGATGCCTGTAGACAACGTCCAACAGCTCCCTGGGGAAATGCGGGCTGTCATAGATAATGTTCTGAAATCCTGTGGCCAGGTGTACTTCTAATGTGCCGACCTCTGGGAACTTATCAAAAGCCCCGTCAGGAAGTGTGGAAGCTCCGTGCTGCACAGCGCCGCCCATACCATACTCCTCTCGCGCCGCTCTGGACAGTTCTCTCAGGGTGTTGAAATCAAGTTGAACGCTTGCAATTGACCCATCAGGTAGGACAACCCCCCCGTGAGCCGTGCCGGTTTGCACGCTGATCTTCGAGATTCCCTTGGCATCAGAACCCAACAGACTGAGGTATCCCGACATAAAGGCCCTAAGGTCCTCCACCGTGCTGTTCCTCTTCCCTACTTCCCCTATCTCTCCACCGACGGAAACGGTTATTCCTTCGGGCTCGATACCGCGTATGAACCTGGTCATATCTGCTGTGACCTGACAATTCTTCTCCTGCTGTTCTTCGAGGGTCTGTCTCCCTAAATCGACAATGGTAGAGGCATCCACATCAATGTTGAAGAATCCAGCGCTCACTGCTTCACGAATCAGCTCCTTGATCGCGTTCGATTCCTTTTCCGGTTCCGAGCCATACCTGCCAGGGTTAACCTGGAAGTGGTCGCCCTGAAGGAAAACGGGGCCCCTGAATCCCTCCTTGATTGCGGCAGCCAGCACACAGGTCACATATTCACCCGGCCTCTGGCCTGTATAGCCTATCTCGGAGCGGGCGATCTCGAAGATGAAGGCGCCAACCCTGTCTTTCAGGGCGGCCCTGAAGACAGCCCTCGCCACATGATAGGTGATCCCGCGGATATTGATCGCCGGCACTGTTATGCCGCTATACAGACCTTTGCCTGCTGCTTCGTACAGGCCTTGAATGCTTGCGGGAAAGATCTTCCGGTCAAACGCTAATTCCCGAATTGTCCGCTGGCCCTCTTCCCTTATCGGGCTGTAGGAGCCAAACACTGCCTCTTCTACCAGAGAGTCGATTTGATCGGACATTATATGCATACTACCGTCCCCCTCCGCCGGTCAAGATCGTCCGGCGCCCGTTATATCTGTCGGTATCGTACTCAGTGTTGACATCTACTGATCTCGGCTTCTCCGTGACTACCTCAAGAGGCACGGCGACTATTCTGCCATTCGTGAGGCTCACCAGCTTACCAAAATCCCTGTTCGCCACCAGGTCAACGGCGGCGATGCCAAAATAGCGACCCATCCTGCGGTCAAAGGCGGATGGAGCGCCGCCTCGCTGCAAATGGCTCAGGACAATGCTTCGGGTGTCCAACCCAACGGCCTCCTTGATCCCCCCGGCCACAAACTCGCCAATTCCACCGAGATTCTTGTGGCCAAAGCTATCCACACCATCCCCGGCCACGATCTCGGAGCCTCCTTCCGGCTTTGCCCCCTCCGCCACCACGATGATGTCATACCTGGACCCCATCCTTCTCCCTTCGAGAAGCAGTTCATTGACTCTGTCAATTGAGAAGTCGTACTCCGGGATCAGGATGATATAAGCTCCGCTGGATTCTCCCCCCTCCAGAGCCAGAAAGCCCGCATGCCTGCCCATCGTTTCCACCACGAATATCCTTCTGTGAGAACCCGCAGTGGTCCTCAGCCGATCAACCTCTTCTGTAATAACATTCAAAGCTGTATCATATCCAAGCGTATAATCAGTTCCAGGAAGGTCCTTGTCGATAGTCTTGGGGATGCCAATGACATTGACGCCTTCATGAGACAGCTTGTACGCTACGCCCAGGGTATCCTCACCCCCTATAGCTATCACCACATCCAGACCGAGATTCTTGATATTCCTCAACACAATCTTTGACTGATCATTCTTGGGATCGTAAGGATTTGTGCGAGAGGTGCCCAAAGCGGTCCCACCGTGTCTGTCCCAGGTTCTCACCACCTCCTCGTTCAGTGGTAAGACATAGTCCGTGCTTCCAAGTTCGGCATAGATCAGCCCCTTCCAGCCGTCCCTAATGCCCAGTACCTCGTATCTGACTCCTCTTTCGTCCTGGAGCCGCTCATCAAAGGCAGTCTTGACCACCCACTTGATGGCGGGGTTCAGCCCAGCGCAGTCTCCACCGCCGGTAAGAACGGCGATTCTACTTTTCTTCGTCACACTTACCTCGTCCGCAATTATCCCACCCAGACCTTACCACAGCCACCACCAGGTATTCAATAGCCATATCAGGCATTATTCGTGGGAAGATAGTACTGCCGTTGATCAAAGCAAGATATTGCGTAACAACCCCGTCTCAAGGAGCAGAATGGAGCAAAATACATCTGTCATTGCGAGCGGAGCGAAGCAATCTGGTTATCCTCTGCTATACCCGCCCCTGAGATTGCTTCGTCCCCCGATGAATCGGGGTCCTCGCAATGACAGGGCACTGCTAGCATGCGTCTGCTTGCCAGCCCTTATTCGAGGACGATCTCCCCGCCCCTGCCCCCGCTCTTCCTGGCAAGGCGTATGTTATCGATGCGCATGGCCCGGTCCACCGCCTTACACATGTCGTAGATGGTGAGCGCAGCCACCGTTACCGCAGTGAGAGCCTCCATCTCCACCCCAGTCTGAGCCGTGGTCTTGACGGTAGCGGTGATCTCCACTGCAGAGCGCTTTTCGTCCAGTTTCAAATCCACGCCAGCGCTGGTGATCGGCAGCGGATGGCAAAGGGGGATGAGCTGAGGGGTTTGCTTCGCCGCCATGATTCCAGCGAGCTGGGCCGCAGCGAGAACATCCCCCTTCTTCATCTCACCCCGCTTAATCAGCTCCAGGGTCGCCGCTTTCATGGCCACCGTGCCCCTGGCAACCGCAACGCGCTCGGTCACCGGTTTCTCAGTTATGTCAACCATGTGCACCCTGCCTTCGAGATCGAAGTGGGTCGGGCTGCGATGCTCTTCGCCAATGCCTGCCATCTCGTTCGCCAGCGTGTTGGCCCTCTCGTTCCCCGGATGTCCGCGATGTCCCCTGATCCAAACCCAGTCCACGTTCCGTTCAGCCACCAGCTTATCCAGCATCCCCCAGAGGTCGAGGTTGGCCTTGCGCTTCCAGTTCTTAGTCATGGTATGGACAAGATACTGGCTGTCGCTCTCGATTCTAACCTGAGAACCCGGTGGGGTCTGGGCCAGACCCTTAATGGCCGCCATGATCTCCATCCGATTGCTGGTCGTTCTTTCCTCCCGCCCTTTTACCTCCTGCCTGCCGGCATCGCTCACGATAACCGCCGCCCATCCCCCGGGGCCGGGGTTGCCCAGGCATGCGCCGTCGGTATAGATCTCGACCATTTCAGCCATCAGCCTCCGATCTGTACCATGAACCGCTCGCAGGTAATCCCCGCTCTCAGTTTATGCCCCTCCGGTTTGCGTGATGCAGCCTCCTGGATCAAGCGCTTTATATCATCAGCGGTTGCCCCCCGGCGCAGCGGCTCCCGGAGGTCGATTTCCTCATCGGAGAAAAGGCAGGGCCGCAGTTTGCCGTCCGCGGTGAGGCGCAACCTGTTGCATGCCCGGCAGAAGTGCTCGCTGACCGGGCTGATGAAGCCGATAGTGCCCCTTGCTCCAGGAAGGCGAAAGTATTTGGCCGGTCCTCCCCCGCTGGAAAGAGAGGGCTCGAGCTCTCCCAGGGTCTCGATGCGCTGCTTCATCTCGGATACGGGCACCAATAAACGTTGAACGTTGAACGTTGAACGTTGAACCTCATTGAAGAAGGGCATGTACTCGATAAACCGTACGTGCCACTCACCCTCAATTGTCAGCCGGGCGAAGTCAAGGACTTCATCGTCGTTCGTGCCCCGCATAACTACCGTATTGGTCTTCACCGGATTAAGCCCAGCTTGCCTGGCAGCTTCAATGCCCCTGAGCACATCGTCCAGATCGCCCACCCGGGTGATCCGGTGAAACCTATCGCTGCGAAGCGAATCAAGGCTGACATTGACGCGGCGCAACCCTGCGCTCTTGAGCTCGTCAGCATAGCGCTGTAGAAGCACGCCGTTTGTTGTCAACGAGATATCGTCAATACCCTCTATACGGGCTAACATGGCCAACAGGTTGGTCACCCTCGCCCTCACCAGGGGTTCGCCACCGGTAAGCCTGACTTTGACAATGCCCAGCTCCGCCGCCGCCTGGGCTATAATACAGATCTCCTCGTAGCTGAGAATATCCTCGTGAGACATCAAGGGGATGCCTTCGGACGGCATGCAGTAGATGCACCTCAAATTGCAGCGGTCGGTGACCGAGATTCGCAGGTAGTTTAGGGGACGTTGAAAGGAATCAGAGAGTCTGGTCATATCTCTTCTGCTTCTCCAGGAGCTCCAGAATCAGCCTCGCCTTCTGTGCCGCTCTCCCCCGATGGCTTATTCTGTTCTTCTCCTCAAGCGTGAGCTCCGCCATTCTCTTACCCAGCTCCGGCAAATAGAAAATGGGGTCGTAGCCAAAGCCTCCTTCGCCTTTGGAATCAAGCGCTATAACACCCTCGCACACATCTTCGCAGGTCTCCACCCTGCCCTCCGGCGTGGCGATCGCGATGACACACCTGAAGCGTCCCCCTCTTCCCTCCCAGGGCACGCCGTCAAGCTTTGCCAGAAGGTAATCGATCCTCTCCCTATCCGAGACATTCTCCCCGGCATAGCGGCGGGAACGCGAGCCGGGCTCACCCCCCAAGGCATCTACCTCCAGCCCGGAGTCATCGGCCAGGGTGACAAGGCCGCTCAGCGCGGCGTATGCAGTGGCCTTCTGGATCGCATTCTGCTCCATGCTCGAGCCGGTCTCCTCGATTTCATCCGTGATCCTCTCGCCGGCGAGTGTGGTGAGTTCGAAGGGTAGACCGGCAAGCAGCGAAGCATACTCCCGGAGCTTGCCCAGGTTATTGCTGGCGACCAGAAGCTTCGCTGGCTCACTCAAGGGCGGTAAATCTTCCCTCCAGCTTCTTCATCACATGAGGCATGGTGGTGTACTCCATCTCATCAAGTGGAAGGCGATGTGGCTCGAAAGGACCGTGACGGCGCATATACTCGGCAGCGATGTTAGCCATGTGACGCGCCTCGTCAAAGCTGGGATCGTCGAACATATCGCGGGGTCCGACCAGTTTGCCACCTGCCAGTTGGAAGCCAGCAGCAATCACCCTGGGCGGCCCGTCGAACCGCGAAGGATTGGACTCGCGGAGGGCCACCGGCATGAATGGGCCATGGTGTGAGCCCCGCATCCACCCCTCCACCAGGGCCGGGTGGCTGAAGGGTTCGAGCACCTCGCCTACCGCGGGAAACTCTCCTTGAGCACGAACAATGCAGACCGGGTCATCCTTGCCCACATACCTGCCAGCGATGAGAGCGAGGCGCTGCGTCGAGGAAACGGCAGCGATGCTGCCGCTCTCCCGGCTGGATACCGATTTCACCATATAGCGGGCGGGGGCACCAATGAAGACCAGCATGCTATAGATCTCCTCGGGGGCATTGAAGATGATCTTCTTATGCTCCTTGACGTCCTGCACCTCGAAAGAGAATCCGTTATGCATGTTGGGGGCGATTACCAGCCCGATGGTGTTGAAGGGGTCAGCGAACATCTTGTATAGGGGCATATTCCACGCCCCTGCCGACGTCTTGTCCGCCATGAAGAGGATTACCGGCTCGGATGGTCGCTCCTCGAACTCCATCTCCGCCACCCCGGGCCCCATTCCCTTCACGTTTCCCGAGAAGGCATCGGCAAGCAGGTCCTGCCCTGCTCCGTAAAGACCCAGCTTCCTGGCAAGCTCAGTGCCTTCGACAAACGTATCCCAGGCCAGTTTGTGGATGCGCTCGTTCTCCTCTCCCTGCTCGTGGGTCATGATGAGCTGGAGGTCATCGCCACAGCGGGTCACATGGAAGTCAACCAGCAATCCCTCCTTCTTCGCCTTCTCCAGGCACTCCTGAGCCTTAGCCAGTATGTCAGGATGGGAACTGGAATGCCCGACATACCCGCCAATGTCAGCCTTGATTAGACTTAAGGTGATCATTCTCAACTCTCCTTTCAACTATGTTTCCCTAATGGTCAATGGTTACCTGAAGCTAATACTGTTGGCTGGGTAGGTTGCCCGACGTCGGGCAACCTGCCCAGGGACAAATGGGCTCCTCGACTAATACTCGAGCCCGGGCCGGGCCTTGATCCCCTGGTCGAAGGGGTGCTTTATCGACACCATCTCGGTTACCAGATCAGCCAGCTCTATCAGCTTTTTGTCGGCATAGCGACCCGTGAGGATAAGCTCCACATTCTCCGGTTTGTCCTCGATTAGCTTGATCACATCGTCGAGCTCCACAAGCCCCCAGGCGGAAGCTACGTTTACCTCGTCAAGCACCACCAGGTCGTACTTGCCGCTGAGCATCGCCTCCCGGGCAGCATCGAGCGCCCTTCTCGCCTCCTTCCTGTCTTCCTCCTCCACATTGTGGGGGTCAACGAAGCTTACTCTGCCAAAAACAGCTAAAGTAACATTGGGAAGGCGAGCCAAAATCTTCTGTTCCCCGTAAGGGTAATTGCCCTTCATAAAATGGATGAGGCAGACTCGAAAGTCGTGACCCAAGGCACGGAGTATAACACCCAGCGCCGCCGAAGTCTTACCCTTGCCATCGCCGGTGAAAACTTCAACAAGACCTTTCCTGCCTGAGGATGACCGCGGCATGTTTGTCATCTGCTTGCCATTGATCCGCTCGGGAGCCCCAGGGTGCATTCTAACTTTAACAATGCTGGCCTATATTTGTCAAGGAGATTCGCTCGTTCCTCGTGATTAGTGACCCCATCACCCCCCTTCTTTAATTTGTTATTCAGCTAACCCAGCTCGATGAGAGCTAAAGTCGTATGTGACCATATACAAGTGTAGGCCCGTGGGATTAAGAACTGATTAAGGATGTGTTAACGAGAAATTACGAAGAGCTTACAGGCGTATTACAATCTGTATCACAACATCGCTTTCTATCTCGCCTCTTCACTATAATGATTTGGTAAGCGGCAGTGTGCTATACTTACTTGGCATACCTGATGCTCCACAAATGCCCAGCGCCACAGCGCAAGCACGGAGGTGACTATGGCCAGAAAGCTTACTCCCGAGGAGGTAAGACGAGTTTGTGTCCCTGACAGGCTGGGGCTTGAGAGCACAGCGAACCTGGAGCCAGTACAGACCATTATCGGCCAGGATCGTGCACTTCAGGCTCTTCAGTTTGGCCTGGGTATACAGGATTCCGGTTTCAATATCTACGCCGCAGGGCTGCCGGGCACAGGCAAAATGACAGCCATCGTCGCTTTCCTAGAACGCATGGCCCAGGACAAAGACGTGCCACCGGACTGGTGCTATGTCTACAATTTCCAGGACCCATATAGTCCCAAAGCTCTCAAGCTGAAGGCCGGTTTGGCAGTCCAACTTCAAAAAGACATGAGGAAACTCGTAGAGACCGCTCAGGTGGACATACGTAAGGCCTTTGAAAGCGAGGACTATACCAATCGACGAGATGCCATTGCCCATACCTTCAGCGAAAGAAGGGAAAAGCTATTCAGCGGGCTCAATCAACTGGCACATGACAAAGGTTTTGCGATTCAGATGTCGCCCATGGGAATGCTGCTTATCCCTATCGTAGATGGAAAACCTCTCAGCGAACAGGGAATGCTGGGTCTCAGCCTCGAGCAAAAGGAGGACATGGCGAGAAACCGTGAGGCTATCCAGGAACAGCTCAAGGATGCTATGTCTCAGATGAGGAACTGGGACAGGGAGGTTGCCGAGCAGACTGAGAAGATGGACCAGGAGGTCGTCCAGTTCGTGCTCGGAGCGCCAATTGAAGAGCTGACCCAGAAATACGGGGATACCCCCGAGGTCATCGAATACCTCAAAGCAGTCCAGCAAGACATCATCGAAAACAAGAATATCATCCGCTCCCCAGCTAGTGCCGAAGAGGGCAACCTCCTGGCCCAATTAGCCGCAGCTCAGCCTCTTAAAAAGTACGACGTAAATGTCCTGGTGGATAACTCGCATCTCACAGGCGCTCCGGTGATCATAGAAATGAACCCCACTTTCAATAACCTCATGGGCCGTATCGAGAAAGAGGCACGCTTCGGCGTCATTACCAGCGACTTCACCATGATCCGTCCCGGTTCATTGCACAGGGCCAACGGCGGCTACCTGGTTATCAGGGCGGAGGATATACTGCACAATCTACTGTCATGGGAGAGTTTAAAGCGCTCCCTTAGAGAGCGGAAGATCATTATCGAAGAACTGGCCGAGCGGTTCGGTTTCGTTACTATCAAGACCATTCAACCGGAGCCCATACCCCTGAATGTCAAGGTTATCCTTATCGGCGAGAACTTGTACTACCATTTGCTCCACAATCTCGACCGCGAGTTCCCCGAGTTGTTCAAGGTCAAGGCGGATTTCGACAGCCGGATGGATTTGAATGCCGAGAACGTCAGGCTGTACAATGCCACGCTCTGTGCCGTTTGCGGCAAAGAAAACCTCCGTCACCTGGATAAGATGGCTGTGGCCAAGATCATCGAGCACAGCTCCAGGCTAGCCGAGGATCAGCAGAAATTATCCACCAGGTTCGCCGAAATAGCGGATGCGATCAGAGAGGCTAACTACTGGGCTCGAATCGACGGCAAGGAGTTGATAAGCGATGAGCATGTCTCCATGGCCATTGAGCAGAAGGTATACCGCTCCAACCTTATTCAGGCGCGCATTACAGAGATGACAGAGCGCGGGATTCTAAAAATAGAGACCGACGTGGAAGTGGTGGGGCAGATAAACAGCCTTTCGGTAATTGACCTGGGCGACATCAGTTTCGGCAGGCCCAGCCGCATAACGGCCAGCATCGCCGCTGGCCGCGAGGGACTGGTAGACATCGAGCGGGAGGCCAAGCTGGGCGGGCCTATCCATACCAAAGGGGTGTTGATCCTGAGCGGCCTCATGGCTGAACGCTATGCCAGCAACATACCTCTCTCCCTTACCGCACGCCTTGTCTTCGAGCAGAGCTATGAAGAGGTGGAGGGCGACAGCGCCTCCAGCGCCGAGTTCTATGCCCTCCTCTCCGCTCTGGCAGGCGTTCCCATCAAGCAGGGCATCGCCGTGACCGGCTCCATCAACCAGAAGGGAGAGGTGCAAGCGATCGGAGGGGTGAACCAGAAGATCGAGGGCTTCTACGATGTCTGCAAGGCCAAAGGACTAACAGGTAACCAGGCCGTGATAATACCTGAGACCAACGTTGAGCACCTGATGCTCAGGGAGGATGTGGTGGAGGCTATAAGAGAAGGCAAATTCAGCATATACAGTATAAACAATGTGGATGACGGCATAGAACTCATCACTGGTCTCAAAGCGGGCCGGAGACGCAAGGACGGCAAGTTCCAGCATGGCTCCGCCAACAGGCGTGTCCAGGATCGCCTGGAGCAACTCGCCAAAGGGATGAAGGAGTTCATGAGGGAGGAGACGGAGGGTAGGAAGAAAGCAGCGGCGGCCAGGGCGAACAAGGCATCCTGATAAAGCAGGATTCGCCAGCCTGGATGTCAGCCTGCTTCAGCCACCGGACTTTGCTACCATGCAATTCATCGATGCCCAAACCTCGGTCGCCCGTTCTGTCTCTTTGGGCCTTCCTCTGAGTGTCATCTCTACCGACTCCAACTCACCCGTCACCCGCCATTTCCAGGCAGGACCTTAATCCGTGGATTTTGTAGGTTATAGATTCTCGCATAGAATACCTCTCCCTCGAAGGGAGAGGGTAGGTGAGGGTGACTTCCCCCTCCCCTTTGATCCCCTCCCTCCAGGGGAGGGGAACTGCAACACATTCTGCGGCCAGCCAATAAGCTACCCGCCAGGTTTGCTTTTTGAATCTATACTCATCGATTAAGGGCAGGAGCAAAACTCTTGACAGGATAATGCCCCTGTGCTATAGTGATTATGGACATAGGTTCATAATCACGACTGTAACTGAGGGGAGTTCGGATCAATGCCTAGACCACCCAAGTGGCGCCGGGTCGGTTTCGTCCCGGAGATAACCTACTTCAAGCCGGCAGGAGTCCCCCTGCGCTCCCTGGAGGAGATATGCCTGTCAATTGAGGAGGCAGAGGCGATCCGGCTCAAGGACATGGAAGGTCTGGAGCAGGAGGAGTGCGCCCAAAGGATGCGGGTATCCCGCCCCACTTTCCACCGAGTGCTGGCATCGGCCCGGAGAAAGCTGGCGGATGCCCTGCTCAACGGCAAGGCCATACGGATAGAGGGGGGCAACTTCGAGATGGCGACGCGCCACTTCACGTGCCGCAGCGATGGCCACGAATGGGATGTTCCCTTCGAGACCATGGTAACGCAGCCTCCCTTAACATGCCCCACCTGCAAGAGCCCCGATATTTGGCCTGCGCCTGGATTCGGCTGCGGGATGAGGGGCAGGCGCCGTGGGGGCAGGGGCCGTTGGCAGACATGAAGATGAAGCTCATAGATGATTTGCTCTCCACACTGAACTCAGGGGCGACTGTGAGAGACATACTCCAGGGGCCCCACTGGACAGCGGTGTCGACCCGCAACTGCGGCCTGGCATCGACACCCCATGAGGTCGGTCATCACCAGGGCGATGCCCCGGTGAGGGATGCCGGGCGCCTGATGGATAAGGACGCTCTTGAGCTGGCCCTGTTGGCTCGCTCGGGGAGCGGCCTCGAGGCAGCCATCGGCGTGGCCACAATCAACTCGCTTATCGAGGTAGATGAACAGCAGTGTGTTGACCTCAACGCTGCTGACCTCCTTATGGAACAGGGCAAGGATAGGAAAGTAGCACTTATCGGACACTTCCCCTTCGTGAAAAGGCTTCGCCAGGCGGTAGCAGAGCTCTGGGTGATAGAGAAACACCCCCGAGAAGGAGACGTTGCCGAAAGCGAGTCGCAGCAGTTAATCCCTCAAGCTGACGTAGTAGCCATCACGGGCAGCGCCCTTGTCAACCACACCATCGAGGGCTTGCTCGATCTTTGCAGCCCAAAGGCGTATGTAGTCGTCCTGGGGCCCACCGCCCCGCTTTCGCCCGTGCTCTTCGACTACGGGGTGGATGTCATCTCAGGCACCAAGGTGGTTGACCCGGAAACAGTGTTTCGTCACGTCAGCCAGGGCGCCACCTTCCGCCAGATGAAGGGTGTTAGATTACTTACAATGAAGAGGCAATAGGCAGGTGCTCAGCTATCAGCCTTTCCAAATTAAAAAGGTCACAAAATCCCCTAAATCCCCCTTTTTAAAGGGGGACCAAGGGGGATTAGCTGACAGCTGACAGCTGAACGCTTACTGAACTAGGATGAGAGGAGGTGAGTGAGATGCCATTCGGAAGAGGTTGGTTCGGTTGGGGAGGCATGGGTATGGGCCGTGGCATGGGCTTCGGCCGTGGCATGGGTATGGGCCGTGGCATGGGACGTGGCAACCCCTATCCCTTCTGCCGCAACTTCCCCTGGCTTCCCAGATGGTGGTGGGCAACGCCTAATGCTGGCCAGTATGCCGCAACTATCCCGTATGGGGGCTCCAGTTACCCGTACTATGGCAGGGGTGCCTACTCCCCTACTGCGCCACTCGGAGGCTATGGCCCGCAGCCCTATCATGGGGCTCCAGCACCGTACCCCCGGTGGTAAGAACCTAAGGTAGATATACAGACTAGTCAGGAGGTGATTAAAATGACGTACGGATTTGGTTACGGACGAGGATTTGGCTTTAGAGGCGCCTCTCCTCCCTGGCCTTACATCGGCAGGGGAAGGGGAGGACTCCCCAGGTGTGGGTACTTTGGAGCATATACAGCTCCTCCCTACGCGCCCGGTTGGACCCCCTATCCTTCCTACGGTGGGGGCTGGGACCCAGCGTACTACGGTGGGCCAGCAGCCTACGGCGC
Source organism: uncultured Dehalococcoidia bacterium (assembly GCA_964502665.1). Classification (GTDB taxonomy): domain Bacteria; phylum Chloroflexota; class Dehalococcoidia; order SZUA-161; family SZUA-161; genus SOKG01. The sequence goes on from CAZCXP010000065.1 coordinate 12,363, forward strand.
TACGCCGTACGCCCCCCCGATGAGCCGAGAGCAGGAGCTCGAATTCCTCAGGGAGGAGGCAAACGCGGTAAAAGCGCAGCTTGATGAGATCGAAACCAGGATCAAGGGCCTGGAGGGCGAACAGGAATAGGCTAAAAACGCAGTGTCGCTGCTGAGGACGGGCATTCAAGTTCTCCTATGCCTGCCCTCAGACAGACGGTAGGGGAGGTAAACATTGAAAATAGCGATTTCAGCAACAGGTCCCAGCCTGGATGCCGAGGTGGACCCTCGCTTCGGCAGGTGCCAGTATTTCGTCATCGTCGACCTGGACACCCTGGAGTTCGAAGCTTTGGAGAATTCCAGTCAGATGGCCTCCGGCGGAGCCGGCATCGCCAGCGGACAGATGGTAGCTAACAAAGGGGTACAAGCTGTGCTCACCGGCAACTGCGGCCCCAACGCCTATCAGACACTGGAGGCGGCTGGGATCCGGGTCATCACGGGGGTCTCCGGCACTGTACGGGATGCCATCGAAGCGTACAAGTCAGGCCGATTCGAGGCAACCGCTGGGCCATCTGTAGACGCCCACTTCGGCATGGGCGGCGGTGGTACCGGAATGGGAGGTGGCATGGGTATGGGTAGAGGAATGGGCCGTGGTATGGGGCGCGGCATGGGCATGGGTAGAGGAATGGGGCCCGGCATGGGTATGGGCCCAGGCATGGGCGTGGGCCC
>CAZCXP010000066.1:0-13070 GCA_964502665.1 uncultured Dehalococcoidia bacterium
GAGAGGTCCAATCTTGGGGCCATCATGGCAATGCACCGGCAGCTAGAAGGTTTGGTAGACTATTGCAACGAGACGAAGGTGAAGGGCGAACCCCTGGCGAAGAATCCGCTCATCCGTAATAGGCTGGCACAAATAGCTTGTGAGCTGTGGGCCGCTCATGCCCTCGCCTATAGAATTGCCGATGCTCAGGCCAAGAATGAGATGGCGCTATTCGATGCCTCGGCAGTAAAGGTTTTCTCTGGCGAGTTGCAAGCACGTATGGCTCAATTCGGAGCTGACCTGTTGGGCCCGTACGGTCAGGTCAAGCATTCCAAATGGGCATCGTTTGAGGGTATTTACGAGAAGTGGTATCAGCAATCCTTCATACTAAACATCTCTATGGGCACTAATGAGATTCAGAGGAATATCATTGCCTGGTATGGTCTGGGTTTGCAGAGAATGAAATGATCGGAATTCGACAAGAAGGAGCACTGCTATGGATGTAACTTTCAGCGAAGAACAGGAAATGCTGAGGAAATCGGCGAGCGATTTCCTCGCTACAGAATGCCCTAAGACTAGGGTTAGGGAACTCGAGGAGGACGAGAAAGGATACTCACCCGAGATCTGGAAAAAGATGGCTGGCCTGGGATGGATGGGATTAGTCATTCCAGAGGAATACGATGGAATGGGGATGAGTTTTCAGGACTTGACTATCCTTCTGGAACAGATGGGGAGGAACATCCTCCCGGGGCCTTTCACCCCCACCATAGTCGAAGGCGCAATTCCGATTTTGGAAGCAGGCAGCGAGGAGCAGAAGAGAGAGTTCCTGCCTAAGATAGCAAATGGAGAGTTGATCTTCACAATGGCTATCCTTGAGCCCAGTGGACTGTATGATGCCTCTGGAATCGCTGTTAAGGCAACAGCCCAGGGTGATAGCTTTGTGATCAAAGGCGCGAAGGTCTTCGTGGAGATGGCCAACGTTGCTGACTATCTGATTTGCGTCACGAGGACCAAGGACGCATCCTCACCTGAAGATGGGATCAGTCTTCTCATTGTGGATGCCAAGGCACCCGGGGTACATTGCGAAGTGATACCTACCATAGGCATGGATAAGCTGTGCGAGGTGCGTTTTGAGGATGTCGCTGTTCCCAGGAAGAATGTGTTGGGAGAGCTGGATAAGGGATGGCCAATCGTCCAGAGGGTTATGCAGAAAGGAGCCATTGCCAAGTGTGCTGAATCCATTGGTGGTATGCAGGCAGCGGTTGATATGACTATAGCCTATTGCAAAGAGAGAGTACAATATGATAGACCCATCGGGGCGTTTCAGGCGCTTCAGCATATTATGGCGGACATGTGGATTGTCACGCAGACTAGCAAGTACCTGGTTTATCAAGCAGCATGGATGGAATCTGAGGGGCTTCCCTGCACCATGGAAGTAGCCATGGCCAAGGCATATGTGAACGAGACCTACAAGTGGGTCACTGAGAGAGCGGTATCGTTACACGGCGGCATTGGCACGAGCAGGGAACACGACATCCCGCTCTACTACAGGAGAGCGAAAGCTGCGGACACTGCGTTTGGGAGTACCGACTTTCAGAGGGAGCTGGTAGCCAGCAAGATAGGATTGATTTCGTAGCCTTATTTGTAGTAGAATCTGACAACGTGACAGCTGGTTACAATCCCAGCCTCATGCTAGCTGTTTGTGGCTTCTGTCCTTCTGGATGCCGGGAGCAGAACGGAGCAGGATGAAACCTCTTGTAATGGAGCGGGAGACGGGAGTCGAACCCGCGACAACCTGCTTGGAAGGCAGGGGCTCTACCACTGAGCTACTCCCGCAAAATCAAAGCTATTTTACCTCCAAATACCTCGAAATGTCAAAGGATGCCAAAGAGGATGCGCACTTCGAAGTAATAGAGTTCTCATCAATCCGAAACAAGGATAGGGGATGTGTCCTAGTGAACATGCTGTAGGTTTGGGATGACGGAAACCGGCAGCTTGGGACTTTGTGGGCTTCTTGCTAACCCTGGAGGCTGAGGGGAAAGAATGAGGATATGCCTTCTAACCTACAGGGGTAACATGTACTGCGGTGGGCAGGGGATTTACGTTTACTATTTGGCCAAAGCGCTTAACAGGCTAGGGCACGAAGTTCACGTGATGTCAGGGCCTCCTTACGCCTCAGTTCCAGACGGAGTAAAGCTACACAAGATCGAAGGACTCAATCTATACGAGACAGATGGCTTGTCTTCGCTGGGAAATCCACTTCAGCTATTGAAGCCGCTTAATCTCTACGAGGTTGTGGCAACGCATATGGGGATGTTCCCCGAGATATGCACCTTCAGTATAAGAGCGTACATGAGACTGCGCGAGCTCGTCTCCAGGGAGAGATTTGATGTAATTCACGATAACCAGACTCTCGGCTATGGCATGCTCCTGGCCAAGGGATTGGGAGTACCGATTGTTGCTACTATACATCATCCTATCTTCATCGATATGAAGGCTGACCTGGCCCAGGCAAGGAGGTTCTGGAGCAAGTTCAGACGCATGATGTTCTATTCCTTCCTTATGATGCAGCATTTGGTAGCCAAGAGGATGGACAGGATTATAACTGTCTCGGAGATGTCTGCAGCCGATACGATGCGGGTATTCAGGCTTCCCGAAAGTAAAGTGAGGGTAGTTCCTAACGGCATCGATACCGGTGTTTTCAGGAGGCTGGACCACGCTGAGAAGGAGCGCGATAGCATTGTCATGGTAGGCAATACCGAGGACAGGAAGAAGGGCGTTATTTTCTTGCTGAAAGCGATGCAGCTATTAAGGGGCGATATCGACGTGAAACTAAGTATTGTTGACCGGCAGGGGGATTATACCAAGTACGGTCCGAGGCTGGTACGGGAAAGTGGACTCGAGGATGTAGTTGCTTTTACCGGGCGGCTAAGCGTGGAGGAGTTAGTCAGGCGCTACTCCGTGTCGGAGATAGCGGTTACCGCTTCAGTCTACGAGGGCTTTGGTCTACCCTGCGCGGAAGCAATGTCATGTGGCACACCAGTAATAGCCACCAGGGCAGGAGCACTCCCTGAGATAGTGGGGAGTGACGGGGCTGGAATACTGGTGCCGCCAGCAGACCCTGCTGCACTGGCAGCAGCGATAAGGCGCCTTCTTGCAGATGAGCCGCTGAGACAAAGGATGGGGGAAGCAGCCAGAAAAAGGATTGAGGAGTCTTTTAGCTGGGAAGTCGCGGCCAAAAAGACCCTGGAGGTCTATGGGGAGGTCTTGTAGTTGCTCACTGTAGATTTTGGTCTCCTAGCGATAAGGGGTGGTGAGCGCGTATTGGATGTGGGCTGTGGGCCCGGGAGGCACAGTTGGCATGTTTGCAAGCTGGACCATTGTTCGGTATACGCGATGGACTATGACCTTGAGTCACTGCAGAAGGCCAAGTGGATGCTGTACCAAATGGACAACGAGAATGAGACCAAAGGGGAGTGGGCTACACTCCAGGGGAATGCCTTGAGATTGCCCTTCAGGGATGGCGCCTTCGATAAGATCATCTGTTCAGAGGTGCTGGAACATGTGGTCGATGATCAGCAAGGCGTTGGTGAGTTGTTTAGAGTATTGAAAGACGGTGGCGAGTTAGCTGTTAGTGTACCTGCTTATCTCCCAGAAACCATCTTCTGGAAGTTATCAGAGGCCTATCACACTAATCCGGGAGGACACATAAGAATATACCGTCAGCGTGAACTCGTTAACTTGCTGCGCCGCAACAACCTGACGGTCTATGCCATCCGACACAAGCACGCCTTCCATTCTCCGTATTGGCTGTTGCGCTGCGTCTTCGGAGTAAGAAATGAGAAAGCTCTAATCCCCTCTCTCTATCACAAGTTTCTCGCCTGGGAGATAGACAGAAAGTCCCGCTTTTTCCGACGCCTGGAAGGCCTGTTTGATCATCTCTTCGCCAAGAGTGTTGTTGTTTATTGCCGGAAGGAACCTAAGCAGCAGGCACCTGGTTGAGTTAGCTCCACCTCCAGACTAACGCCCCACCATCAAGGTCGTATTTCAGAAGCCCCCGCTCAACCCAGCCGTTTATGTTGTCGCTGATTTGGTTATGCGAATAAGGTATGATCTTGGCTATCCTATCCACCAGGTCTTCTACCGGATCCCGTTTGCGCTCAATCCTTCCCACGCTTTCAATTACATCGCCCTGTAGCAGAGCCCATGCCAACGGGCCATGCCTTTCTGCTCTCGCCAGCTCTTCCTGCTTCAATTCGCCGTCTTCAGGCTTATCCGTGGTAAGCCTTAGTCCTCTGTAGTACCTGTGGAGAGCCGCCGTAATGTCCTCCGGCCTGGCACCCTCCGTCTGGGTGACAGGCCTATTGGCATCGTACTTCGCCCAATCACTCGTTAGTATCTCAATTCCATATTCTTCTGCCTTCTCCCGGACCTCGGTTCCCGGGAAAGGAGCCAGGACGTGGAATCCATAATAGACCTCAAGCTCCTGAGCGAACTGTATGGTTTGAAGCAATGTTTCCTTGGTCTCTCCAGGCAGCCCCAAAATGAAAGATGCCAGGACGCTGATCCCAGCATCCTTCGCCATTTTCACACCTTCTCTAATCTTTTCCAAGGTGATCTTCTTCTTAACCGTGTCCAGAATCTGCTGATTTCCGCTTTCAACCCCGTAGCTGAGCCAATTGCATCCTGCCGCCTGCAGCTTCTGGAGCACTTCTGGGTTGACCGTGTCGACCCTGGCAAAGATGCTCCAGTTGAATCTCAGATCTCGGGCGATAATCTCGTCGCAGATGGCATGAAGATGCCTATGGTTAAGGGTGAACAGATCGTCCTCCAGGTTCACCTCCTCGAACCCATAGGCCAAACACTGCTCTATGTCGTCAACGACCAGGTTCGGGTTCCGAAATCTGGCTCTTCTGCCACCCATCTTGGAGCCCACGCAGAATATGCAGTTGAAGGGGCAGCCCCTGCCGGTGATAACGCTGCCGTGGGAAGCGAGGGCATGGTATCGCGACAGAGGAAAAAGATGCCTTGCTGGCAGAGGGAGTCCGTCCAGATCTTCGATTAAACCGCGGCTGGCGGTCAATCTTGCTCCATCCGATCTGAAGGCGATCCCCTCTATATGCTCAAGCTTCTTACCGCTCACGATATCCAGCATGGTTTGCTCACCCTCTCCCAGCACCACGATATCTATCCAGGGGGCCTCGTTGAGCGTTTCCACAGGAGCGAACGTGACGTGGGGACCGCCTATGATGGTAAGGATATCTGGATCGACAGACTTACAGTATTTGAGAATATCTGACGCGCCGGGGTAGTTCATCGTCACCGCCGTTACGCCGACGACATCTGGCTGATATTCTTCGAGTCTACGTTTTATCTTGTCTTTGGTATATCTGGATACCAGAAGATCGAGAACCTGTACCTCGTACCCACCCTGTTCCAGTACCCCAGCGAGATAGAGCAGCCCCATCGGCATGATTGGGAATTCTAAGAAGGGGTAGGGTGGGTTTATCAGCAGTGTTTTCATAATCTCTTCTCTAGCATTCGAGAGGCTTTCGGCAGCAGCTAACCAATACAACATCGCTCATGCTGGGGAAGCGGCGGGCTATCTTGTCAAGACTGCCCATAATGAAGAACGAGACTCTCCTGGGCATGATGGAGAGAATTCTGTCCCACAAGGGTGCACCCCAGAGGAGAGAGATTCCCGAAGCTTCTTCGATCTCCAGGTGAGAACTCACCACCTGCCTAATCAGGGGATAGTCAAACCTGTAGGTATGATCAGGTGGTGTCTCCCATGCCTGTCTCTCGCTTGGGCCTTTCCTGGGCAGAAGTTTCGTCAAACGGTGTGTGTTTCTCCCGAGTCGATGGCCCAGGCTCTCGAAGTTGGCGATAGAGAAAACCGCCTTGCCCCCGGGTTTAAGGACATGGGATATTTCCTCCATTGTCTTGTAGGGGTCGGGGAAATGATCCAGGGCACCCTTACACATAACCCAATCGAACGAATTTGCTTTGAAAGGCAGATTCTCGCCTATCCCCTGGACCAAGGCCACACCCGTGCCGCTCTCAGCGACACACCTTTTGCTGTGGTCGAGCATTATCCTTGATGGCTCAAGTCCGACGGCCTTGCCTCCCTTCTGGGCCAGCTTTATGGTATCGACAGCCCGGCCACACCCTATATCCAGCACCTTGTCCCCCTTGGCAGGGTCTATTTTCTCTATGGTAGCCTCGATCATCCTGTCGAACAGGAATATCAGGTCAGGGGTGACTTTCTCAGGAACGACGTCGCTGTCATCCCACTCCAAATCGACTCTTGCTTGCGTCTCTTTGGCCGGGCTCACTAGCTTGCTGCCTCCGCTTGAATCCCGTATCTTGCTTTGCCCTCCTGGTACAAATCGCCGCCATACATGTCGTTTATGACCACCGCGGGAAAGTCCTTCACCTCGAGCCGCAAGACAGCCTCGGGGCCAAGCTCTTCATAGGCGATAGTCTTTGCTTTGGTGATGCTTTTGGCGATGAGCGCTGCCGCCCCGCCGGTGGCGGCGAAATACACTGCCTTGTATTCCTTTATCGCTTGCTTCACTGCCTCGGACCGTGAGCCCTTGCCGATCATCGCCTTGAGCCCGGCGGCAAGCAAGCGGGGTGTGTAGGCATCCATGCGACCGCTGGTCGTTGGCCCAGCGGAGCCGATCACGTGTCCCGGTTTGGTTGGCGAGGGACCCATATAGTAAATCGTCTGTCCCCGCAGGTCGAAGGGCAGTTCATCTCCACTGTCGAGGGCTTCAACCAAGCGCCTGTGCGCTGCATCCCGGCCCACGTATATGACACCGCTGATGAGCACTTGCTCTCCGGCCCTGAGATTCTTCATGACGTCAGCGCTTATTGGCGAGGTGATCTTCTGCATTTGCATCCTCCAGCCAGAAAAAACTTCAGCCCATGCTGGCTCTATTTTACAGTGAACTCGGGCACGTCTATCTTCGGCTTGCTCTCTGCCGGGGGCTGAGCCACAGAGGCAGGTGTTCTCTTCTTTCGCAGCCGCAGGCTGTCGAAGACCATCGCCCTCTTAAGGAGTTGTATAGCCAGTGCAGGGTCAACGCCCTTGGGGCAGGCCTCTGAGCATGCGCCAGCAAGATGACAAAGCCATACCCCGTGAGGTGAGTCGGCCTCGTGAAATCTCTCCTTAGCTCCTACATCTCTGCGGTCGGTACAATACCTGTAGGCTTGACCCAGTGGCTGGGGACCCAGAAAGAGAGCATCCGTGGCCACGGTGGGGCAGGCTGCCATGCACAGCCCACATTTCACGCAGTATGCGAATTGCACATAAGATTCCAATTCATCGGGGGACTGCAAGAACTCAGCTATCGGTTCCCCGGCCTCTTTCATATCCGGACTTATCACATAGGGCTTCACCGACCTGTGCTTCTCAAAGAGCGGATCGAGACTAGCCACCAGGTCCCTGATGATAGGAAAGTTGGGCAGGGACCTTACCTCTATTCTGTCCGTTTCCAGTTCCTCAACTGGGGTATGGCAGGCAAGCATCGGAAAGTTATTGATGAACATACCGCAGGAACCACAGATTCCCATGCGGCATGAACTGCGAAACGAGAGGGTGTTATCTATGTTCTCTTTGATATAGATCAAGCCATCCAGCACGGTCATCCCCTGGCGGAACGGAACGGTGAACTGCTGGATATAGGGTTTCTTATCTTGACCAGGAAGATACCGCTGAACCCTGAAGGATAAATCCTGCATACTTTGCTCCTTAGCTGTGTAGCGTCGTGACTCCGGTCACGACACAGAATTCGTTGCCACAGGAGTGGCAACGCTACGCTTTTTAGATCGCCTGATTCATCATATTGGACTGCTCAAAAAGCACTTATGGGAATATATGCAGCATATCCAAAAATCGCTATCCCGACAATCACGAACGCCCAGTTCAAGACCCTGACTGTAGGGTTGGGTATGGAGAATTCGAGAATAATTGTCCTCAATCCATGGAGACCGTGGTAGATGCCAAATATCAAGAGAATGATATAGAAAGCCAGCCAGCCAGAGCTGGTGGCTCTTCCCAAAACGGATTCCCAGGTCGTGGGCTCCCCGCTGCTCAGATGCGAGACCAATAGATGCGCGCCTACGAAGAAAAAGAGCCCTATGCCGGAAACGTACTGCAGAATCTTGAGCTGAGTCTCCTTCATATCGGTCTCCTACGTCACAAACTCGACCAGAACATATATTGCGAGGGCAACTATGACGGCAAGCATTACCCACGTAATTGGGCGTCGGCGGCGCATGGAATCCACATAGGGATATACCGGAGGCTTCGGATTTCCAAGCGTATAGCCGAGGTGCTGCAATATCAGTCTGCCGCCGTTTAGAGCATGGAAAATAAAGGCCGCCATCACCAGATATTCGCCGACTTTGAATCCGGGGCTGCCAAAGAGTTCCATGAGGTCTGTCCAGCTTTCAGCGCCACTCAAGCGGTAGCCGTTCATGACCAAGTGCAGGGTGATATAGAGCAGCAGGCCAAGCCCAGTCAATCTGTGCAGCGTATAGAGATATCGCTCTATAGTGTAGCGCCCTCCCCATACCCAGCTTTTGACGCCCAAACGATTGGGCAAGTAACCCTTTTCGCTGCCTGAGGCGTTCGCTTCCATCAGTATTTCCTCTCTACCGGCTGCCACATAGTAATAGTCACCGGGATATAGTCCAATCGCGGCCCGTCGGCAGTATAATAAGCCAGGGTATGCTTAGTCCAATTGAGATCGTCGCGGTTGGGAAAGTCGGTCCTGGAATGCGCCCCCCTGGACTCGGTACGTGCCAAGCCACCGGCCACGATCACCTCCGCCAGGTCAATCAAGTTAATCGTCTCGGCAATGGCAAGAAGGTTAGTATTGTATATGTGACTGTCATCCTTAACCTTTACATGTTCCATCCTTTTCTTAAGTTCCTTCACCTTCTTTAGAGCCTCTTCCAAGTGTGGGCCATTTCGATAAACGCCGACATTGTGGTCCATCATCCGCTGCAACTCCAGGCGTATGGCATAGACATCCTCGCTTCCGTCACCACGTCCGATCTGCTCAAACAGGCGTTTCTCCTCCTGCTGCACCTTCTGCTGAGGAGCAGGCGCCAGAGACCTCTGTCCCGTAGCATATCGGGCCGCCTTCTCTCCCGTTATCTTACCCCAAACGAGGCATTCCGCCGTGGAATTGGAGCCCAAGCGGTTTGCCCCGTGTAGAGACCCACAGGCTGCCTCTCCTGCTGCCCAGACCCCCTCCACCGCTGTTGCTCCATCGATATCGGTATGAATACCTCCCATGGAGTAATGAGCCACCGGGCGAACTGGGATAGGCTGGTCTATGGGGTCTATGAAGGCAAACTTGATGCAAACCTCTCTGATCAGTGGCAATCGCTCGTTTATCTTATCAGCTCCCAGATGCCGCAAATCCAGATGCACATAGTCCAGGCCATCCGGCCTGGAAAAGCCTTTACCCTCCAGAATCTCGGTCATCTCCGAGCGTGAGACGATATCCCTGGGCGCCCTTTCCATCTTGGAAGGGGCATACTTCTCCATGAACCGCTCGCCTTTGTTGTTTATGAGGTATCCACCCTCGCCTCTCGCCCCCTCGGTGACCAGGATACCTGATGGCACCAGCCCGGTGGGATGAAACTGCAAAAACTCCATATCCTTGAGCGGCAAGCCTGACCTGTAGGCCATGGCCAAACCGTCCCCGGTGGCTGTAAGGGAATAGGTGGTGAATCCGTACATCCGGCAGCCTCCACCGGCAGCTATGATTAGAGCCTTACCCCTTATCAAGAAGAACTTGCCGCTGGTGATATCCCAGACGGTTATGCCCTGGAAGACGCCGTTATCTATCAAGATAGAGCTAACGTAGCACTCGTCATAGCGGTGGACCCGAGCATATTTCTGAAGTCTATCGTATAGGGTGTGCATCTCGAAGAAGCCGGTCTTGTCCTCGGCGAAGGTAGCCCTGTCGAAGCTGTGGCCGCCAAACGGCCTCTGATTTATGCGGCCATCAGGACGTCTCGACCAGGGAATACCCCAGTGGTCGAGCTGTGTAATCTCTTTGGGAGACTCCTCCACGAAAAGCTTCACTACATCCTGATCAGCCAGAAAGTCACTCCCTCTCACAGTGTCCCAGGCATGAAGCTCCAGGCTATCACCCTCCTCCGGGCGCATGACTGCGGCTGTGCCACCCTCGGCACAGACTGAATGCGAGCGCATTAGCTGGACCTTTGAAACAATGGCTATGTCCAAATCGCCCTCGCTTACCTTGGCAGCTTCAATGGCTGCTCTCAAACCGGCTAACCCCGAACCCAGGACTACCACATCATGAGCGAGTTCCATCACTAACTTTCTCCAATCGCTGCGTCTTTGTTCTCTGTGCGATTCACCTTCAAAGCGTGGCTTCTTTGTGGCGCGCGCTGTGGCACTGAAGATTAACCGCCACCGGCAGGCTGGCGATGTGTGCCGGGAAGGTTTCTACATGCACTGCCAGTGATGTAATCCTACCCCCTACTCCCCCAGGCCCGACGCCAGTATTATTGATTCGCTGCAGCAGCTCCTTCTCCAGCTCAGCGACCTCGGGATCGGGAGAGGGCTCTCCCACCGTGCGAAGCAGTGCCCTCTTGGCCAGAGTCATCGCCTTCTCGGCGCTGCCACCGATGCCCACGCCGACGATGGTGGGGGGACAGGGGTTACTACCGGCCTCCTCCACCGCAGACACCACGAAATCAACTACCCCCTGGCGTCCCTGGGCAGGCTTAAGCACAGCGAAGCGGCTCATGTTCTCACTGCCGCCGCCTTTGGGGGCAAGGGTGATCTTCAACTGGTCACCGGGCACGATCTCGGTGTGAATGATGGCAGGGGTGTTGTCCTTGGTGTTGACCCTGGCCGAGAAGGGCTGCCTGACCGCAGATTTGCGCAGGTAGCCTTCAGCGTAGCCCTGCCGCACACCTTCGTCAACAGCCTCATAGAGATCGCCTTCAGAGATATGTACCTCTTGCCCTATTTGCAGGAAGACTATGGCGAGGCCGCAGTCCTGGCAAAGGGGCATCTCCTCTCTGGCGGCAATGTCAGCATTTTCCAGTATCTGATCCAGGATCTGGCGTGCTGCAGGGGACTCCTCTTCGTCGCGCGCTTTGCGCAGGGCAGCAAGGACGTCCTCTCCGAGGAAGAAATTGGCTTCCTTGCACAGCCGGGCAACGGTGGTGGTGACATCTTTCGCTTTGATTTCTTTCATCTCTGCATCCGTCATAATTTCATGATCTTGATAAGCTCTCTCACTGCATCCGCCGATTTCTTCAGCGCTGCATTCTCCTCAGGGGTCAGCTTTATCTCGATGATCTGCTCAATACCGTTCTTGCCCAGCTTTGCGGGTACGCCTACAAACACGCCGTTGATTCCGTACTCGCCCTCGAGGTGCGCGGCCACGGGCAAGATTTGCTTCTTGTCCAGGACTATGGCGTCAACCATCTGGACAACGCCCGCCGATGGTGCATAGAACGCACTTCCAGTCTTCAGCAGTGAGACAATTTCACCACCGCCCTTGACAGTACGCTCCACGATTCTGGAGATAGTCTCCTGGGGCAGGATTTCGCTCACGGGTATGCCGCCAACCGTGGCCATCCTGGTCAGAGGTACCATTGTGTCCCCGTGACCTCCCAGGACGTAGGCAGCAACATCCTCGACCGAGACGTCAAGCTCCTGGGCAAGGAAGGTCCTGAATCTAGCGGTATCAAGGATGCCTGACATGCCCATTACGCGGTTTCGAGGGAACTTGCTTACCTTAAGCGCCAGTTGAGCCATTGCATCCAGGGGATTGGCGACTACGATGATTATGCATTTTGGGGAGTGCTTGACCAGTTCCTTGGTTACCCCTTTGACTATTTTCATATTGGTGAGCACAAGGTCATCACGGCTCATCCCTGGCTTTCGAGGTACCCCGGAGGTGATGACGGCAATGTCGGACCCTGCTGTTTCCTCATAGTCATTTGTTCCAATGACATTAGAATCGAAGCCGACAACAGGCCCGCTCTCGAGCATGTCGAGCGCCTTGCCTTGAGGCATTCCCTCGATGATGTCCACAAGGACTATGTCGGCGTAGCCACGCTCTGCCAGGCGTTGGGCACAGGTAGCCCCCACGTTTCCGGCACCGACGACGGTGATTTTGTTACGCATGATATCTTGCCTCCTTTAGCTTATTGCAAACAGCATCCGCTACCTCAGAGGTTGTTGCTGCTGTGGGGTCGTTGGGGTGGGGCTTGAGGTCGTAGGTGAGGGTCTTGGCCTCAGAGATGACTAAGGCGATGGCGCTCTCTAATTTGGTGGCAGCCTCCTTTTCTCCAATGTGCTTGAGCATCATCGCTGCCGAGAGCATCATCGCCATAGGGTTGACCTTGTTCTTGCCCGCGTACCGGGGAGCGCTGCCGTGAGCGGTTTCAAAAACCGCGACTTCATCCCCGATATTGGCGCTGGGCGCTACTCCAAGCCCGCCCACCAGCCCAGCCCCGAGTTCAGAGACGATATCTCCATAGAGGTTGGGCAGCACTATGATATCATATCGCTCTGGATTTGTCACCAGATGCATGCAAAGGCTGTCCACGATCGCATCCTCGAATTCGATGCCGGGGTAGCTCTGGGCCACCTGGGTGGCGGTAGAGAGAAAGAGACCATCGGAGAACTTCATGATGTTAGCCTTGTGACCACAGGTAACCTTTCGCCTGTTATTGCCACGGGCATAGTCGAAAGCAAAGGTCACGATTCGCCTGGTTGCGCTCTGGGAAATGGGCTTGATGCTGATGCCCGAATCGGCACTGATTTTCCCCTGCCCTGCCTCAGCAATGAAATCAATCAGCTCCGCTGCCTTCCGAGACCCCTTCTCAAATTCGATGCCGGCGTAAAGGTCCTCGGTGTTCTCCCTGACCACCACGATATCTACATTCTCGTATCTTGAGCGAATACCCGGGCGGCTCTTGCAAGGGCGCACGCAGGCATATAGGTCAAGCTCCTGCCGCAGGGTGACGTTTACGCTCCTGAAGCCCTTGCCCACAGGCGTGGTCACCGGGCCCTTGAGCGC
>CAZCXP010000067.1:0-13026 GCA_964502665.1 uncultured Dehalococcoidia bacterium
CTTATCTTCATCCTTATCCTGGTGGTAGGTCTCGTTTAAGCCTGTAGAAAGAGAGTCTTAGAATGTAAATAGAGAGCGGACAGAATATATTGCCAGTCTATTCCGCAGCAGAGCTTGACCGCGATGAAGGCAAGGTCATCGAGGCACTGATAGCCAACTCCCAGCAGCCGATACCTGATCCTGACCGTTGGATTGATGAGGAGCTACAGCGCAGTGTCTTCACCGCCAAACTCGACTCTGTCTTGAACTGGGGACGCCGGTGGTCATGCTGGCCATTGGCCTTTGGCTTAGCCTGTTGCGCCATGGAGATGATCGCCGCCGCCGCCCTACGATTTGACATATCCCGCTTCGGCATGGAGATTATGAGAGCCTCGCCCCGACAGGCCGACCTCATAATTATATCGGGAACAGTGACCTGGAAGATGGCGGCAGCGATCAAGATGATCTATGATCAAATGGCGGAGCCGAAATGGGTGGTGGCCATGGGCTCCTGCGCTATAAGCGGCGGGCCATTTGCCGATTCATATAGCGTAGTCCCTGGAATTAGCCGCATCCTTCCCGTGGATGTATATGTGCCGGGGTGTCCTCCACGCCCCGAGTCTCTGTACTACGGTCTCATGATGTTGCATGAGAAGATATCGCAGGACAGCATTGCAAGGAGCTAGAGATGGCAGATTTGAAGACAGGTGATAGGATCAGGGTCAAGGAGAGACCAGACTACACCCTCAGCGGATGGGAGGGGGAAGTGGTAGAGGTTAAAGAAGACCCTAAAGGGTGGATCATAATAAGGGCTGATAAAACCGGCTACCGCATGGCATTTCCTGAGACTGAGCTCGAGAAGCTCTAGGTTTTGGAGACAGCAAACAGCAACATGACGAAGCCATTCATAGCAAAGGAGGCTGCCGAAAAGATAGGGGAGCAGCTTCCAGGAGCAGTGGTTGAATATAACGACACCTCTGTCTTACTGAGAAGTGAAGCCATCTTAGAAGTCTGCCGTTTCCTTAACCAAACCACAGGACTCGATTTCGACTACCTCGTTGATCTCACCGGCGTCGACTACCTCGATTATCTCGAGGTGGTTTATCATTTGCTCTCGATGAGACACAACCACAGCCTTGTCATCAAGACCAGATGCTACGACCGGGAACAGCCCACCGTACCCTCTGTGGTTTCCGTCTGGAAGGGAGCCGATTTCCAGGAGAGAGAGGTCTATGATCTCCTGGGAATTCGCTTTGATGGTCATCCCAACATGAAACGAATATTCCTCTGGGAGGGATTTCAGGGACACCCGCTCAGGAGGGATTACCTTTGAAAGGCGTATAGTTGGCAATGACAAAGCCTGACTTGATACTGCTGCACGCTCCGAGCAACTACGATTTCAGGGAACACGCGATAATGTATGGCCCCATAAGCGATGTGATCCCATCGACACCCGTTTTTGAAATGTATCCCATCGGCCTTGTCAGCATCGGCGCCTACCTGGAGAGGAACGGGGTACATACCAGGATCATAAACATCGCTTACCGCATGCTCAGAGACGCGAAGTTCGATGTTGAGCAATTCGTCAAGAAGCTCTCCGCCAGTGCTTTCGGCATCGACCTGCACTGGCTGCCACATGCCCACGGCAGTCTGGAGCTGGCGAGGATAGTAAAAAGGCTTCATCCTTCTACTCCCATCATAATGGGGGGGTTGTCCGCGAGCTACTTCTACCGAGAGCTGATCACATATCCACAGGTTGATTTTGTTGTGCGTGGCGATTCCACCGAGATACCAACGCTTCAGCTAGTAGAGCGGATAAAGGCTGGGGAGCCAGTTCATGAGGTCCCGAATCTGAGCTGGAAGGATAAAGATGGCGTGGCTCATCATAATCCCCTCACCTCGGTTCCCACAAGTCTCGATGAGATGCCCCTGGACTACTCCTATCCAGTAAGATCGGTGCTTAAGTACCGGGACCTGGTCGGGATAACTCCTTTCGGCAATTGGATGCACTATCCCTTAACCTGTGCGGTTACCTGCCGTGGGTGCAATCACGACTGCCTTACCTGCGGCGGCTCAAGATATGCCTATAAGAACAGCTTTGGCAGGGAGAAAACGGCCTATAGAAGCCCGCAACTCCTGGCTAACGATATCGTCAGCATACAGCGCTACCTCAACGGCCCTGTGTTTGTGATTGGGGATATTCGCCAGCGAGGCGAGGCTTATGCCGATGAGCTGTTGTGGGCCATCAAAGCTGCCAAGGTGAGAGGGCCGATAGTCTTGGAGCTTTTCGCCCCTGCTGGAAGCGACTTCTTCATGAAGGTGAATAAGGCCATTCCCAACTACAACATCCAATGGTCGCCGGAGTCAGCTGATGAGGAAGTACGGCGCGCCTTCGGTAAGAGATATAGCAACCATGAGATAGAGAATACCATTCATGGCGCCCTGGAGAACGGCTGTAAGAGGTTCGACCTGTTCTTCATGATCGGTCTCCCCAAGCAAACATATCGTTCGGTGATGGAGAATGCGGCCTACTTGGGAGGATTGCTGAGGGAATTTGGCCACAAGAAGAGACTTCTTCCTTTTATATCGCCCCTGGCTCCCTTCCTTGACCCGGCAAGCAAGGCTTTCGAGAATCCCGAGGAGTATGGCTACCGTTTGTCCTGTCGTACGCTGGAGGAGCACCGCAGAGTCCTCAAGAGTCCAAGCTGGAAATACATGCTGAACTATGAGACAGAGTGGATGACTAAAGATGAAATAGTGACGAGCACCTATGATGCCGCGCTGGCCTTCAATCAGTTGAAGCTGGAACACGGCCTGATTGCACCCAAAGTGGCTGCTGGAGTGCAGGCGCGCGCCAGGGGTGCCATGGAGTTGATGAAGGCGATCGATCGCATTGTTATGGATCACGGCATCGACAGCGACAAAATAATGTCCTTGAAGCAGGCTGCGGATAGGTTGAGTTCATCATCCATATGCCAGAAGAAGGAGCTGCACTGGCCGGCTGCATCTTTCATGCGCAATGCCCCCAGGATACTGTGGGCTTTTGCTACAGGGAGCGAGTCCAGGTATGGAGCTTAGAACCGAGCCCTTTGTTCTGAATTTTGGCCCCCAGCACCCATCAACCCATGGCGTCTTCCGCATGAGAGTGACGCTGGATGGGGAAGTGATCGTGGACGTAGAGCCGATCTTCGGATATCTTCACCGCGGCATCGAGAAGCTGGCCGAGGGGCGCACCTACACCCAGAACATACCCTACACCGACCGGATGGACTATCTGGCTTCGATGGCCAATAACTTCGCCTACGTGCTCGCCGTGGAGAAACTGGCGGGGATAGAGGTTCCTCAGAGGGCGGAGTACCTCAGGGTGATTATGGCGGAGCTGATGCGTATCTCCAGGCTCCTTATGTCGATCGGCTTTCTCACCAATGAGCTCGGCGCTATGATGACCCCCCTTCTCTACATGTACCGGGAGCGGGAGAAGATCCTTGACTTTTACGACATGGTCTGCGGGCAGAGGTTGACCTATAACTACATGCGCATCGGCGGGCTGAGCCATGACATCCCACCAGAGTTTCTGCCCGCGGTGAAGAAGTTCGTTCGAGAGATGCCAGGCTTTGTCGACGAGTATGACCAGCTTCTGAAGGAGAACGAGATCGTGCTCGCTCGCACCAAAGGGGTAGGCATTTTGCCCGCTGATGTGGCCATAAACAACTCCTGCAGTGGCCCTGTGCTTCGGGCGAGCGGGGTGCAGTGGGACATCCGCAAAGCCGACCCGTACTCGGTCTACGATCGCTTCGATTTTGATATCCCGACAGGCACCGTCGGCGATGTATACGACCGCTACCGGGTGAGGATCGAGGAGATGAGGCAAAGCGTTCGCATCCTGGAGCAGGCTATAGAGCAACTGCCCCCGGGTGAGGTCCAGGCCAAGGTGCCCAGCCTGATACGCCCGCCAAAGGGCGAGGCCTACGGTCATATCGAAGCACCGACGGGCGAGCTGGGGTTTTACCTGGTTAGCGACGGCTCCATAGCGCCTTATCGTTTTAGAGTGCGTCCTCCGGAGTTGATCAATCTGACTGTGCTGCGCGAAATCAGCCTGGGATGGAAGATAGCTGATCTCATCGTGATCTTCGGAAGCATTGACATCGCCTTGGGCGAGGTTGATAGATAATGAACGCCTGGGATTACATCGTCGACCTGTTGGCGAACGTGCGCGCTGACTGGCTTGGGTTTCTATATGACCACGGCCTTGCCAGTTCATTGATAGTATTCCTCGACAGCCTTATCGGCATTACCCTTATGCTCATGTTCGTATTCCCTGTAGTGATAATATTCATCTGGTTGGAGAGGCGGTTTATTGCCTGGATACAGCTTCGTCCCGGGCCAAATCGCTGCGGACCATTCGGGTTACTGCAGCCGGTTGCAGACGCCATCAAGCTATTGGTGAAGGAATTCGTCATGCCTGCCAAAGGAGACAAGGTGATACACTGGGTTGCTCCTGTGGTGCTGTTCTTCGCCGCGTTCATGCTCTTCGCCGCCATCCCCCTGGGCAAAGAGACTTTCGACGGCCGTAACATGGGGACCTTTGCCGATATTGACATCGGCATACTCTATATAGTTGCCATCGGTTCTCTGGGAGTGTTTGCGATATTCATGGCGGGATGGGGTTCGAACAACAAGTACTCATTGTTAGGGGCGATGAGGGCAGTGGCGCAACTGGTGAGCTACGAGGTACCGATGGTGCTCTCCATTGTCGGTGTGGTGCTGATAGTAGGCTCGCTGCAAATGTCCAGAATCGTTGACCAGCAGGCAGTCCCCTTCATTCTGCTGCAGCCCCTCGGCTTCCTGATATACTTCGCGGGCGCAATTACCGAGCTCAACCGCTCCCCGATGGACCAGATAGAAGCAGAGTCGGAGCTCACGACTGGGTACTTCACCGAGTACTCGGGGATGAAGTTTGCCACCTTCTTCCTCGCGGAGTATGTAAATACCCTGGCGGTCGCCACCATTGTGACCACCCTGTTCCTCGGCGGCTGGAAGTTGCCCTGGGGAATAGCGTTCCCCGTTTGGATCTTCTTCACAGCCAAGGTGTTCCTGGTTTTCCTGGTCATCTTGTGGATGCGCGCGACTCTGATCCGCGTTCGCATAGACCAAATCATGGCGTTTTCCTGGAAATTCTTGCTTCCGATGGCGTTGATCAACCTCTTCGTCACCGCTGCCGAAGTTCTGGTCTGGGATGAGTGGATGTCAGGTTGGGAGAGTTTCCCCTGGCCATTCATATTCGTGAACTGGGCCATCGCGGCCGTACTCATCCTGCTGTGGTCGAAGGTATTCTTCAAATTAGGAGGAGGAAGAGTTGAGGTTGGAGAAGTACGGGCTAGGTATAGCCAAGGGTATGGCGCTGACCTTCAAGCACCTGTTCCGTAAGAACATTACAACTCAGTATCCCGAAAAGAGGCTGCACACGTCACGCCGTATCCGAGGGCAGCAGTTCGTGTGGCGTAGCGACCTCTGCACCGGATGCGCCACCTGTGCCAAGAACTGCCCCCACGGCATCATCCGGATCAAGACCTCGAAGAACGGTGACAAATATGTTGTGGATAAGATCGAGTTCGACATAGGGCGCTGCATGTTCTGCGGCCTCTGTGTCGAAGTCTGCCCGTACAACGCCCTCTACATGGGACGCAGCTACGAACAGTCTCGATACAGCCGAAGACTACTGTGGGCTGACAAGGAGATACTGATGTCTGCAGACGCCGAGCCCAGCGCTTACGGCCATCCCGAGCTCGAGGGGCAGATTCCAAAGCAGACGCTCCTGGTCTATGAGCAGTTCTCACAGGAAATGGCAGCTAAAGATGATAACTGAGATAGCTTTTTGGATACTGGCGCTGGTCATGGTGGGTGCTGCACTGGCTGTGGTATTATCGCGCGACATCTTTCGTGCCGCCCTGCTGCTGGTACTCTGTTTCTTCACCGTTGCCGGCATCTACATAACGCTCAATGCCGATTTCCTAGCCGCAGTACAAGTTCTAATCTATGTTGGCGCTATCGGCATGCTCCTCATATTCGCGATCATGCTAACCCGGAACGTACAACGAGGCAATCCCTTCAACAGACTCAACGGCCCTGCCCTGCTACTTGCCCTGTTGATCATGGTAACCATTATCTCCGTCGTCGCAGTTACTGACTGGCCCACCATCACAGAGCTACCTCAGCAGGCGGTAGAGGTGCCCGTCGATGAACCGACTACAGGCTATATTGCCCAAGCGCTTTTCAATAAAGAGGGAGGGTTTGTACTTCCCTTCGAGATAGCATCAGTGCTCCTGCTGGCAGCACTAATTGGAGCTGTAGTGCTGGTCAGGAGCAAGGATAAGGAATAGTCATGAGTCTGGGAATTGAGCACTACCTGATACTCTCAGCAGTTCTGTTCTCTATAGGGCTATACGGGGCACTGGCCAAGCGCAATGCGGTGGCGATCCTCATGTGCATCGAGATCATGCTCAACGCGGTGAACATCGCCATGGTTGCGTTTTCACGGTATCTGGCACCCGACGTGGTAGTGCTCACAGGACACGTATTCGCCATCTTCATTATGACCGTGGCTGCTGCCGAGGCAGCGGTGGGGCTGGCCATAATAATCGCCATCTATCGCAGCCGTCAGAGTGTCGATGTCGAGCAGATGGACTTGATGAAGTGGTAACGAGAATCTACTTGAGTGCTTGATAGATGTGGACCGAGATTAAGATTGCGCCTAACTTGATGATAGCTGAGATGTGGAAGGAACTCCTGGAGGCTGAAGGGATTCCCACCAGGCTCCTGCCCGAGAAGCCCTGGGGGGGGGAGAGTGCAAGCTACCGGGTTCTGGTACCCGAACTCAAGAAACATCTCATCGAGGAAATCCTGAGGAAGGTATAGATGCCGTCTGGATCTGTTCTATGGGCCATTTTTCTGCTGCCACTGTTCTCGCTTGTATTCATTTCTCTCGTATTAAGGCCCTTCTACAACGACCGCCCCAAGCTTAGTGGCTACGTCATTATCGCCTGCCTTACTGCCGCCCTTGGCCTCTCAATCTGGGTATTGGCCGGCTCTGGCCATACCGATATCGAGAGCACAGTGAAGTGGGCAGTGGTCGGCGACTTCACGATCAACCTGGGGTTCCTGGCGGACGACCTCACCAAGATAATGCTCATCGTGGTAACAGGGGTCAGCCTCATGGTGCAAATCTATTCCCAGGGATATATGCACGGTGATCCCGGATACCACCGCTACTTCGCCTTCATGTCTCTGTTCACGGCATCAATGCTGGGGCTTGTGCTGGCATCGAACCTCCTGCTGGTCTACGTCTTCTGGGAAGGCGTTGGCCTCGGTTCCTACCTTCTCATTGGCTTCTGGTTTCACAGACCCTCAGCAGCGGCCGCTGCCAAGAAAGCCTTCGTCGTTACCCGCTTCGGTGACTTCGGATTCCTGATCGGCATACTCATTATTTACTTCAATACCGGTACCTTCAACATAGCGGAACTCAGTCACATGGACCTGGTGGCGACTCTCGGCAGCACAACGCTCGCTTTGGCCATGCTGGGAGTTTTCTCTGGCGCTGTGGGGAAATCCGCGCAGTTCCCGCTGCATACCTGGCTTCCCGACGCCATGGAGGGCCCCACCCCCGTGAGCTCCCTGATCCATGCCGCTACCATGGTCGCCGCTGGAGTCTATCTGGTTGCTCGCACCCTGCCTATGTTTGCCAGCTCTGAGTTCGCAATAATGTTCGTAGCCGTTATCGGAGGGGTTACCGCCATCTTCGCTGCCAGCATGGGCCTGGTGATGAACGACATTAAGAGGGTGCTCGCCTACTCCACCATAAGCCAGCTGGGATATATGATGCTGGGATTGGGCACCGTAGGCGTAGCTATAGCGCAGGGACACCTGGATCCTCATCACGGCATCGCGCTCGGTATAGCAGTGGGTATCTTCCACCTCTTCAACCACGCGTTCTTCAAGTGCCTTCTCTTCTTGGGCGCAGGCAGCGTCAATCACGCGACTGGCACTTTCGACATACGGCTGATGGGCGGCTTGCGCAAGTACATGCCCTGGACGTTTGCCACCTTCCTCATCGGCTCCCTATCCCTGGCTGGCATCTGGCCGCTCGCTGGTTTCTGGAGCAAGGACGAGATCGTTGCCCAGTCGTTGGATCACACTTGGCCTCTGTTCGTGCTGGCGATCATCACTGTGTTTATGACCGCCTTCTACATGTTCAGGGTAATATTCATGACCTTCGGTGGAGAGTATAGAGGAGGCGAAGCGGGGCATGGTGGTCATGCTCACGGCACGCCTCATGAGTCGCCTCTGGTCATGCTCTTTCCCATGGTCGTCTTAGCCCTATTTGCCCTTGGTTCGGGATGGGCCTTCTGGGGAGGCGGCGCCTTTGAGTTCATGACCGAAGGCCACCACCAGCTACACGGCTTTTTCGAAGTCCTGGCTGAGCCTCTGGTCTTGATCTCACTAGCCGTCGCCATAGCGGGAATCATTCTTGCATACGCGATGTACAGCGCCAAGTGGATTTCGCCCGACAGGGTGGGGCAGGCATTTGCCCCACTATATAACCTCTTCTCCCGCAAATACTACTTCGACGAGCTTTACGAGGGGATCTTCGTGGTCCGGGTGTTGTACGACGGTCTTTTCCGCCTCATAGAGCTATTCGACAATTATGTCGTGGATGGCGTAGTGAATGGTACAGCCAAGGTCACAGTGCTATCGAGTAGCGTTGTTCGCAGGGTACAGACAGGGCAGCTTCAATCGTATGGGCTGGCAATAGTGCTGGGGGTGCTAATTATCACCGGTGTGATCTTTGCCGTATATAGCTGAGAATACCGATAGGAGCCAACAGTTTTGAGTACGGAGTCCTTTCCTTACCTCTCGCTGATCCTCTTTCTCCCCGTAGCGGGAGCCATTGTAATCGGCCTGTTCGCAAAAGATGCGAGAGAGGTCAGGATCACAGCAGCTCTGTTCACCTTCGTTGCTTTCGCGCTCTCGCTGGCGCTCTTTGTCATGTTTGACCGCAGTGGCGGCCTTCAGTTTGAGGACGGCCCGTTACTGTGGATTGAGTCGATCGGCGCTCAGTATCACCTCGGCGTCGACGGCCTAAGCCTGCCCATGGTAATACTCACCGCCTTCCTCGGACTCGCCGCCGTATTCGTGTCGTGGAAGATCGAGTCCAGGGTGAAGGAGTACTTCATCTGGCTTCTGGTTCTGGAGACCGGCATCCTGGGTGTCTTCTGTTCCCTGGATCTTCTGCTCTTCTTCCTCTTCTGGGAGGTGGAGCTTATCCCGATGTATATGTTGATCTCCATCTGGGGAACTCCACCCCCTCTGGGAAGAAAAGAGTACTCCGCGACAAAGTTCGTAATATATACCCTCTTTGGCAGCGCCTTCATGCTGGCTGGGATACTCTGCCTCTATTTTTCCACCCCGGGTCCCGAGCACACCTTCAGCATGGTGGCTATCGCCAGCGGTGGTGCTGAGTGGTTGACACCCGTCATACCTTTGGCATCGATATTCTTCCTCATTTTCATTGCTTTCGCGATTAAGCTGCCCATAGTGCCACTGCATACCTGGCTTCCCGATGCCCACACCGACGCTCCCACGGCGGTTAGCGTGATCCTGGCCGGCGTGCTGCTGAAGATGGGTGGATATGGAATAATCCGTCTGGTGGCTGGCTTCGGTGATGGAGGCATAGACAATGGCCTGGTCCCTGGAGTAGCTGATGACTATACTGTGGTTCTTGCTGCTTTTGCGGTGGTGAGCGTACTCTACGGTGCAGCAGCGACTATGAGACAGACCGATCTGAAGAGGCTGATCGCATATAGTTCGGTAAGCCACATGGGTTTCGTGCTATTGGGGGTATTTGCCCTGAGAGAACTCAGCCTCACCGGAGCCACACTGCAGATGTTCAGCCACGGTCTCATAACCGGCCTGTTGTTCGCCATGGTGGGGCTGGTCTACGATAAGACCCACCAGCGCCATATCCCCGTGCTCGGTGGTCTGGCCAGGCAGATGCCGGTTATCGCTGTCGTTTTCAGCATCGCTGGCCTGGCAGCGCTGGGACTGCCAACTACCATTGGCTTTGCCGCCGAGTTCGTGGTATTCGTCGGCAGCTTCGGTAGCTCCGCTTTCTCCGGGGTTTTCGTAGTCCTGGCAGTGCTCGGAATAGTGGTCGGTGCAGGCTACATCCTGTGGATGCTGGAGAGAGTATTCTACAGAGAGCCCAAAGAGCAATACGACGGCGTAGGTGATGCTGACAACATGGAGAAGGCTTATATATTCGCCTTCGTGGCATTGATACTGCTCTTCGGTGTATATCCCAAATTGCTTCTCGATGTCATCGGGCCTGTATTTAGCGGCTTTGTTGGCTAAGCTGGAGGTTTTGTGGCAGCAAGAGAGATTATGGTGGCAGTAGGGGCGGTGATAAAGGATGAAAGCGACCAGGTGTTGCTGGTGAAGCACCGACCGGAGAGGGGAGGATTCTGGCAGGGGAGGTGGATCTTCCCTGGCGGCAAGCTGGAGTTGGGCGAGAGAATCGAAGATGGGATCAGGCGAGAGATTAAGGAGGAGACTAACCTGGAGATAAGATTAACCAGCCCTCTGGCTCCCTTCGATCGAATCGTAGAGTCAGAAGGCCAAACGGAGCTGCATGTTATTTACATCAGCTATCTGGCAGACAAAATCGAAGGTGATCTCAAACCAGATAGCGATGTGGGGGAAGCGCTTTGGGCCACCCGTAAGGACATTCTCAATATCTGGGAAGAGTTGCACGAGGACACCCAGAGACTGCTTCAGATAGCGAATATAGTCTAGGTCCGGGGGAACATAATTGAATTTCTGGCTGTTGTCACCTGAACTAAGCCTATGCGGGATTGCCTTGGTGGTTATTCTGCTCGACCTTTTCATTGAGCAGAAGAAGGCGCTGGCCGGGATCAGCGTGATCGGCCTGATAATCCCCCTCGCTCTCACCATTGCCTTATGGGGCGAGCAGCAGGCTTCGTTTAGTGGGATGCTGGTGGTGGATAATTTCAGCCTTTTCTTCAAGTTCCTCATACTTGGCATCGCTGCCCTGGTCATCCTCTCCTCAGTGGACTATGCCAGCAAGTTTGCCCGTTTCCAGGGCGAGTATTATGCCCTGATCCTTCTCTCGGCTGGGGGAATGATGCTGATGGCATCCACAGGAGAGCTCATATCAATATATATAGCTCTGGAGCTTTCGAGCATTTCACTGTATGTCCTGGCTTCTTTCCTTAAGGACCCCAAGTCCAGCGAAGCGGGGCTCAAGTATATGATTCTGGGTGCGATAAGCTCAGCCGTCCTGCTCCTCGGCATGGCCTTTGTCTTCGGGCTCACCGGCACCACTCACCTCGACCAGATCGCAGCCAATGTAGGCGGGCTGATCGCCGGGGGGCAGCTAACGGATAGTCCAGCACTGCTTCTGGGCATAGTCCTCATGGTTGCTGGCTTCGGATTCAAGATCGCATCCGTACCTTTCCAGATGTGGGTTCCCGACGTCTACGAGGGAGCGCCAACGCCGATAACCGCTTATCTGTCCGTGGCAAGCAAGGCTGCTGGCTTCGCCGTTATCCTCAGGGTTTTCTATACCGCCTTCGGCGCCGAGACGATAAGCGGAGACTGGGCAATGATCTTCGCGGTGCTCGCCGCTATATCTATGACCCTGGGCAACGTGGTCGCCATCGCGCAGAGCAATATAAAGCGAATGTTAGGATACTCCAGCATCGCCCATGCCGGCTATATCATGGTAGGACTGGCCGCCATCGGCACCCTGGGCAAGGGCGGAGTGCTTTTCTTCCTGGCCGGCTACGCTCTGGCCAATCTGGGTGCTTTTATTGCTATCATCGCCATCTCCAACAAGACCGGCAGCGACGAAATCACCGACTATTCGGGCATGGCTCGGAGGTCGCCGGTAATCGCCCTTATCCTGGCGTTCTGTCTCATCTCGCTAATAGGAATCCCCCCCACAGTGGGATTCATGGCCAAGTTCTATATCTTCAACGCCGCGATTCAGGAAAACCTCCTGTGGCTGGTGATCATCGCCGCACTCAACTCCGTCGTCTCAGCCTACTACTATCTGAGAGTAGTAAAGCTGATGTACGTCGGCGAGCCTGCGTCTGAGGAGGCTATCCCTTCATCCATCCCCCTGCGCGTCACCCTGGCTGTTACTTCTTTGGGTGTCCTCATCCTCGGCATCTATCCCTGGCTCGTGCTTCGCCTGGCTGAGACCGCGGTCGCGGCGTTTCCCTCGTCACCGTTGCCTTAGGTTGCCCGACGTCGGGCAACCTACCCATGGACGGATGTCCTGACAATTAGGGTTTTCTATAACTTCAGACTTGACCCCCCTGCATCATCCGCGCTAACATTTCCTGGGGACAAACGCTATGTTAGACTGCCGGCTAAGCATCCAGATTGAGGAGCCTTTCGTCGGCCTTGTCGCTGAGGATTGGATGAAGCGAGTGGTAGAAATCACGCTCGTTGCCGCTGGTATAGGTGGGCCGGTGGACATCGGCCTGGTTATCGCTGGCGATGACACTGTCCGCAACCTCAACAGAGATTATCGGGGCGTCGATAATACAACCGACGTGCTCGCCTTCGCCCTTTCCCAGCCCGGCGGCGACGAGGTCGAACATTTTATCATGCCTCCAGATAAGACCCTTCATCTGGGGGAGATATTCATTTCCTATCCCCAGGCCGAGAGACAGGCCGAAGAACAGAACCATCCCCTGGAGCGGGAGCTGGCGCTTCTGGTTATCCACGGGGTATTGCACCTGTTGGGGTATGAGCACGAACGCCCTGAGGCCGGAGAAAGAATGAGGGCTATGGAGAGCAAGGTCCTGGATGCAATCGAAAAAGAATAAAATTAGTAGGGTAGGTGAAATGAAATGGAACCCACCATTCATGATAGTCCAAATCGATGGTGGGTT
The DNA here is from genome assembly GCA_964502665.1 of uncultured Dehalococcoidia bacterium. GTDB lineage: Bacteria > Chloroflexota > Dehalococcoidia > SZUA-161 > SZUA-161 > SOKG01. The sequence goes on from CAZCXP010000067.1 coordinate 12,957, forward strand.
GCGCTGCGCTTCACCCACCCTACAGTACTTCCCCACATCTTTATATAGTCAACCGCACAATTGCCTGTCA
>CAZCXP010000068.1:0-12775 GCA_964502665.1 uncultured Dehalococcoidia bacterium
CTGGGCTACGAGTACGGCACCGAGGTAGTGCACCGCGATAACCTGGTTATGCTTTGAATATCAAAAAGGAACGAGAAATGCAATCTGCCAAAAATGAGGTTGAGGTCAAAGCCAAGGCTGCCAAGGGGGCCTCGAAGAAGCTGGCGTATCTCGCCACCGATATTAAGAACAAGGCCCTGCTTTCTATCGCTGACGGGCTCATAGCCAGTGAGGAGACTATTCTGGCAGCCAACCGCCTGGACTACGCCGAGGGCGAGAAGGCAGGCATGGCTGCTGCCATGCTCGATCGGCTCCTCCTGACCTCGGAGAGAATCCAGGCAATCTCATCGGATGTCCGGGCCGTTGCTGGTCTTCCCGACCCGGTAGGGGAGACGTTCGAAATGCGCACCCTCCCCAATGGCCTTCAGGCTGGCAAGCGCCGGGTCCCTCTGGGGGTGATTGGGGCTATCTATGAGAGCCGCCCCAATGTCACTGTCGATATCTCCGTGCTTTGCCTCAAGTCCGGCAATGCCATCATCCTCCGCGGTGGCAAGGAGGCAATACACTCCAACTCGGCTCTGGCCAAGGTAATACAGAATGCCTCCTACGAGGCCGGTGTTCCCCAAGGAGCTGTGCAGTTCATCGAAGCCACCGACCGCGCCCTGGTAGGACAAATGCTCAAGATGAGAGATACTATCGACCTGATCGTCCCCCGCGGCGGAGCAGAGCTGATCAACTATGTGGCACAAAACGCCACCATGCCCGTTGTCACTGGCGGAATCGGCGTCTGTCATACCTACGTTGACAGCAGTGCTGACCTGGATAAAGCGGTAGCCATTGCCTATAACGCCAAGGTGCAGCGCCCCACGGTATGCAATGCTCTCGATACCCTCCTGGTTCACGCCAGCGTAGCCCGCGACTACCTGCCTAGAATTGCGGCCGAGTGGGGCAGGGCAGGGGTGGAGATGCACTGCGATCAGCGAGCACTGGAGATCATACAGACCTTGCCATCGCTCAACGTCGTTTCCGCCACCGACGAGGTCTGGGGCAAGGAGTTCCTGGCGCTAGCTGCCGCTATCAAGGTTGTTGATTCCCTCGATGAGGCACTGGAGCACATCGAACGCTACGGCTCAGGGCACTCCGAAGCCATCGTGACAGAGGACTATACAGCAGCGATGAGGTTTCTGAACGAGGTCGATGCTGCCTGTGTCTACGTGAACGCCAGCACTCGCTTCACCGACGGCAGCCAGTTTGGGCTGGGGGCGGAGGTGGGTATCAGCACCCAGAAGCTCCACGCCCGGGGTCCTATGGGGCTCAAGGAGCTCACCACCTATAAATGGATACTACTGGGCGATGGACAGGTTCGTCCCTAGGGGGCAAGAGAGAAGTGAACCCCATGGGCGGTTGCCCGCCATAGAACGATGAAAATAGATGTACCGGATGCCGTTCGTGGTGAGCCCTTCGGCTTGGCTCAGGGCAGGCTTGTCGAACCATGAACCGCCCTTCGACAAGCTCAGGGCGAACGGATTAAACCTTGCTTTCCGAGCAAATGGAAAAGGAGGATTATCATGGCAGACTATCAGTTCGAAAGAGAGTGCCGTACCCCATATTCAGAGGTTTACCTTGTCAGTGCCGCTGACGAGCGAGTGGGGAGGGTGGACCTCCACTTTACCCCATCAATAGTCTATGCCACTCTTTGCGTGGGCGAGAAGATGACCGCAGATGACATTCAGGAACTTATCGATCATGTAGACGAAGAGTTGGTCATGTCAGCAGATGTTGCCCGAGATGACTTCATTGTCACAGTATATCAGGGACATGAGGCTGGCATTTTCAGCGATGAAGAGTTCGAGGAGGAAGAGGAGGAGGAAGAATAAGCCTCAGGCCGGCAGATTTGGCCGTTTTCTCAACCGGCATCTCCGAGGGGTGCTCCGGCCCTGGGTCAACGCCGACCCTTAGCTGGTCTTGTTGAGAACTAATGAACGAGCGGCGGCCTCGATTCTGGCTGCCGTGAGCCCGTGCTCCTGAAGCAACTCCTCAGGTTTCCCGGACCTGGCATAGGTATCGTTAATAGCGATGAAGGACATAGGAACCGGGTGCTGCTCAGCTACGACCTGGGCCACGGCACTACCCAGGCCACCCCGACGTATATGCTCCTCGGCGGTGACGATAGCGCCCGTCTCTCGCGCTGCCTTGACAATAGCATCCTCATCCAAAGGCCTTAGTGTGGACATACTAAGCACCCGGCAGTCAATTCCATCCCGGGCCATGTTTTGCGCCGCCTCCAGGGCAAGAGCCACCATAAGCCCTATGCCAATAACAGTGACGTCCTTGCCGTCCCGCAAAGTCACACCTTTCCCTAGATTGAACTGATAGTCAGGGGCGTAAACCAGCGGCGTCTTGGGGCGGCTGAGCCTGATGTAGAAGGGCCCGTAAGTCTGAGCCGCTGCCCTCACCGCTTGAGCTACCTCTGCAGCATCAGCAGGGACAACTACGTTGAAACCGGGGAATGAGCAGGCCAGTGCCAGGTCCTCGATAGCGTGGTGCGAGGTGCCATCCTCACCTACGGTGATCCCTCCATGACTGGTGACTAGCTTAACGTTCAACCCCGGTTGGGCTATGCTCATTCGTATCTGGTCAAAGCAACGTCCGGGGGCAAACACGGCAAAAGTGCTGGCAAACGCCGTTTTGCCTGATGCAGCAAGCCCGGCGGCAATACTGATCATGTTCTGTTCAGCGATACCGCAATCGAAAAACCTTCCCGGGAACTTCTGAGCGAAGATACTGGTCATCGTTGACCTCGAGAGATCGGCATCAAGGACAACAATGTCCGGGTTCTGCTCGCCCAGTTCCACAAGGGCTTTGCCATAGGCTTCCCTGGTGCTCTGCTCCACGGCTACTTCAACTCCTCCAGCGCCTTCTCCACCTCCGCAGCAGTGGGAGCCCTGCCGTGAAAGTCGGGGTTGTTCTCCATGAAGCTAACCCCCTTGCCCTTTATAGTGTGGGCAATGACGGCAGTGGGCCTTCCCTTGACCTTCTTTGCCTCATCGAGGGCCGTGATCAATTGAGAGAGGTCGTGTCCATCAACCTCCATGGTGTGCCAGCCAAAGGCCTTCCACTTCTCAGCCAGGGGCTCGATGTTCATCACGTCGCGGTTCCAGCCATCGATTTGCTGTTTATTATGGTCAATGATAGCGACAAGGTTATCGAGTTTGAAGTGGGCTGCAGCCATGGCTGCTTCCCAAACCTGTCCTTCATCGCATTCCCCGTCACCCAGTAGTACGTACACTCGATGGTCTCGATTATCAAGGCGGCCGGCCAGCGCGATGCCGATGCCAAAGGAGAGACCCTGCCCCAGTGAACCCGAAGACATCTCCACCCCCAGGGTAGCGGTCATATCGCAGTGACCTTGCAGACAGCTACCCAGAGCCCTCAAGGTGGCGAGTTCGTCCACATCGAAGTACCCGCGCTCAGCGAGCGCCGCATAGAGGAGTGGAGCAGCATGACCTTTGCTCAGGACAAATCGGTCGCGGTCTTCCCATCCTGGGTTGGCGGGGTCATGGCGCAAATAGTTGAAGTAAAGGGCTGTGACGATCTCAGCAGCGGAAAGCGAGCCCCCAGGATGCCCACTCCCTGCCTTCCCAGTCATCCTGATGACATGACGGCGCAGCTTTTTCGCCATTGCTGTCATCTCATCCAAGGAAAACGGAGTGGTCAATGATGGCCTTACCCGCAAGAAATTAACAGCCTCGGCGGGACTATCTGCCGAGGCTCCAGGATTAGCACGCTCTCCTCCCGCTCCCTGACCAGATAGGGACATCTGCACCTCCAGCAACGCAATTATACATTATCCTTGTCCGTTCGTCTACACCTTGTTATAATCCTACTGCGATTCTGTCACAATCTTGTAACGGTCTTGTAATAATCTTGTAATGATTATAGATTTTCACACCCATATATTTCCTCCAAGAATGATAGAAAATCGCGATTACTATTTAGGTCGTGATCCCTGCTTTGACGTCCTTTATGCCAACCCCAAGGCCAAACTGGCCACTGCCGATGATCTTATCGCTAACATGGACAAGGAGGGCGTAGACATCTCGGTAGTGCTCAACATTGGGTGGTCGAGCCACGAGCTTTGTCTCGAAACAAACGACTATATAATGGATACCATAGCACGATATCCCAACAGACTGGTGGGCTTCTGTGCAGTGCAACCGCTCGCCAGCGAGAAGGCACTGGTCGAGCTCGAGCGCTGCGTACGAGGCGGAGTTAAGGGTATCGGGGAACTGAGATGTGATACACAGGGATTCGACCTCGCCGACGAGGCCACCATGGGACCCATCGCTCAAGTAGCAATGGAGCATCACCTGGTTCTCCTGACTCATTCCTCCGAACCGGTGGGGCACTCCTATCCAGGAAAGGGCGCCATAACCCCTGATATTCTATACCGCTTCATACAGAACTTCCCTGACCTGATTATAGTGTGCGCCCACTGGGGTGGTGGGTTACCCTTTTACGCCTTGATGCCAGAGGTTTCCAGAGCGTTATCCAACGTCTATTTCGATACGGCCGCCTCGCCTTTCCTTTACCAGGATGCCGTCTTCGAACATGTGGTGGGAATCGTTGGAGCGGACAAGATCCTTTTTGGCAGCGACCACCCGCTCATCGGGCAAAACAGGATTGTCAAATCGATCCGCTCTCTTAAACTTGCCGCGGAGGCCGAAAGCATGATCCTTGGAGGAAATGCCCAGAGGATTCTGGCGCTGACCTAGTACTTTCGCCATGGAACCTGTACGTGCTTTTATTGCCATCGAATTGCCGGATTCAGTTAAGTCTACCCTCTCCCAATTACAGGACAACCTTAAGCAAAGCGGCTCCGCTCCTGTGAAGTGGGTTGACCCCCACAGCGTTCATCTCACTCTCAAGTTTCTGGGCAACATCGAGGCGGGAACGGTACCAGAGGTAACGAAGGCGATCTCCGAGGCTGCCAGGGGAATTGCCCCGCTGCGACTGGAACTCGGCGAGCCGGGCGTCTTCCCCAATCTCCGCGCTCCCCGGGTGGTTTGGGTGGGGCTCGGCGGTGAAACAGCCACCCTGTCTGTCATTCAAGAGAACATCGAGAATGCTCTCATTCCCTTTGGCTTTTCGCCTGAGAGGCGAGCATTCTCACCCCACCTCACCCTGGGACGGGTTCGGGAGAGGTCCTCACCCGACGAGCGGCGCCGTTTGGGAGAGGCTGTTGCCTCGCTAAAGGTAGATACCAAGCTGTCCTTCACGGTCGACTCCCTCAGCCTCATGAGAAGCAGACTGACCCCGGAGGGCGCATTATATAGTCGTCTCTCCTCAGTTGCGTTGGAAAGTGGCTGAGCCGAACGGTTGCCAAAATTCTACGGTTGGTCTATACTGTGTGCGTCACAATATGATGGGAGGTGGCTCTGTGGAGAACTTCGTTTTTCCCAAATGCCAGAAATGTAACGCTGGCGACTTGGTGCCTCTGTCTGATTTCGGCAGCCAGGGGGCGCCTATCCACTATAAAGTGTGGGTTTGTACCAATCCTGAATGTGGCTTCAACATGAAAATCAGAAATGGCGACATTTATATGAATGAGCCAATACTAAGCGGGACAGTGCATAGCTCTCGCTACCGCTAGACGAACACACGCAAAGTATAATTGTCTTCACTGTTGTACCTTAGGGTGAGAGTTGATAAAGAGAGGCAGGTTTCGCTTACTCTAGATAGTCTTTCAGCTTCTTTGACCTGCTAGGGTGACGCAGCTTGCGGAGTGCTTTAGCTTCAATTTGTCGGATACGCTCCCTGGTAACGCCAAATTCCTTGCCAACCTCTTCCAGGGTGCGGCTGCGCCCGTCTTCGAGGCCAAATCTTAGTTGGAGAACGCGACGCTCCCTCGGAGTTAGAGTGGAGAGCACTTCCTCAACCTGATCCTTGAGCAAGTTCAGTGAAGCAGCCTCCACGGGAGGCATGGTGGAGCGGTCTTCGATGAAGTCACCAAGGTGACTGTCTTCCTCTTCTCCTATTGGCATCTCCAGAGACACCGGCTCCTGGGATATCTTGATAATCTCCCTTACCTTCTCAGGTAAGATACCCATACCCCTGGCTATTTCCTCGGAGGTCGGTTCGCGCCCATACTCCTGGGACAAGCGTCTACTTGTTCGAATAAGCTTGTTTATGGTCTCTACCATATGAACGGGGATGCGAATAGTACGCGCTTTGTCTGCTATATCCCTGGTGATCGCCTGGCGGATCCACCAAGTAGCATAAGTGCTGAACTTGTACCCCTTGCGGTAGTCGAACTTCTCCACCGCCCGGATGAGTCCGATGTTGCCCTCCTGAATAAGATCAAGGAGCGACATGCCTCGCCCGATGTATTTCTTAGCGATGCTGACCACAAGGCGAAGGTTAGCTTCAATTAGGTGGCGCTGCGCCTTGGCGCCTTCCTCCCTCAAATGCTCCCAATGGTCTCGCAGTTGAGGCTCCAATGGTTCGAACTTGTTTCGAAACTCGGGCTGTAGGGTTAAGCTGACTAACTCAGGGAATGAGCAGCTCTCACCAATGGCATGGAGCACATCCAGAGGAACGATGGAAATAAGGAGAGAAAGGTCCTTGAGCGCCTGTTCCGCATCGTGAGGGCTTGTACCAGTCCTCTCGACCGCACCCTTTGACAAGCTCTGGGTGATCTCGTTATCGATAGCGGTTCGCATCTTCGGGTCGAGAATTCGCTGGGGCACACCAACCAGCCTTGGTAGCTCAAGCTCCTCCTCCAATGCGACAATGAAAGGAGAAAACTGACCCAGCGTGGTTAGCACGGCGATTGCAGTATCGACAGGAGAAGGAAATTGCCCGTGTCTATCGAGCCATTCCTCTTCAATTCTCCTGATGTATTTGCCTTCTTCCATCTTCCTCGCCAGCTGCTTCTCCTCTCTGGCGCTGAGCAAAGAAACACGCCCCATCTCCCGAAGGTACATCCTTACTGGGTCGTCGATCATTTCCTCCAGCTCCAACCCAGCCTCTTGCAGTTCTTCGACCTCAGCTTCCGCCTCCCAGATCGCGGTGTCAGGGGGCTCCGCCACAGCCAAGACCCCCAGCTCATCGCCCACTTTAGCCTTGTTCTCAGCTAGTGAGACAAAGATGTCCTCTTCGTGCACCGCGCTTTCGTCAAGTTTCGACCCAGATGGAAAGATATCCTCTTCCTGCTCCTCTTCCTCTTCCTCGTGCTTGGCCGCGGATGCGTAGGGATCCTCTGCTAAGAGGTCTCCCTCTTCGTAGAAGAATCCTTCCAGTTCCTTCGGTTCCTCTTTCATTGATCCTCTCTATGAGAAAAGCTTGGTTCAGTCCTTTCCCTCATGGTCTCAACCATCTGAATATCGACTTCTACGATCCGCTGCTGGACAATAGCCAGACTTTCTGGGTCCAAATCTCCCGTACTGACCTTAGCCACATCTTCAGAGGTGAAAAACTCCTCTTGGAGCCTTAACCTTCGCTCATCAAGACGCCGTATGCAATCGGCAAGCGCCTTTTCCTGTTCCGCCTCCCCCATAGGGGGCAGAGCCCTCTCAGATACTGCTTGAAGGTGCCCTTGGAGGTCGATAGTGACCATCTGGGATAGCTCATCAGCAGTTGAAGCATGGTGCCAGGCGGCAAATACCTCCCTGTTTTCACTACGCTCAAAATGCTCGGGGGTGAGCCCCTTGGCTCTGTCCCTCAGCTCCGGATGCTGTAGCAACAAAGCAAGGCAATACTCCTCCAGTGGATCACCGGATGGGGCAGGGGCGATAGGCTTGGACTCGCCCCTCCTGACCTTCTCACTCCGAGTGCGATGCAGACGTGCCGACATCCCTATGAGCGTTCTCTCACTGACTCCCAGCAAACCAGCCAGCTTCCCCAGGTAGAACTCTCGTTCCACATCATCCTCCAGCTCGGCGATCAGGGGCAAGAGCTGCTCGCCTGCCAGCGACTTCCCCTCCGGCTTGGTAAGGTCCACCTTTGAAGGCATCACTGCAATAAGGTGATCCATTAGAGGCAAAGCCCGGTCAACCAGCCGCTGCCATTCCTCAGGGTCTTCTCGAATCACCGCATCAGGGTCTTTGCCCTGGGGCAAGGGAATTATGCTTATCTCGGCTCTAAGCTTGGAGGTGGTTCCAAGCAAAGTAGGCATCGCCAAATCCTGCCGATCAAGCGAACGGCGAGCGACCTCGATGCCGCGCATAGTGGCGGCATCGCCGGCTATATCTGGGTCGAGGGCGAAAGCCAGGCTCCTGGTCAATCCCCTGAGTATCTTTATTTGCTTCTCGGTGAGAGCGGTTCCCATCGAGGCCACCACGTTGGTCGCGCCATGCTGGTGAGGGGTGATAACATCCGTGTAACCTTCAACGATAACCGCCAGCTTCCTCTCTCGAATTGCGCCCTGGGCACGATCGATGCCATAGAGGACGCCGCTCTTGTCGAAAATCGCTGTTTGCGGCGAGTTCAGATACTTAGGTAAGGAATCATCCAAAGCACGAGCGCCAAAGCCGACAACCTTACCTTTGATGTCCCTGATGGGAAACATCAGCCGGTGACGAAAGTAGTCATATGTTCTGCCTTCCTTTTCTCCCAGCAACCCCAGTGCCAGGAGTTCCTTCTCCGCGTAACCTAGCTTGGTGAGATGCTCTTTCAACCCTTCCCCTGAGCTGAAACCTAGCTGGAAGTCAGCAACGGCCTCTTGGGTAAGGCCACGCTTGTTGACATAATCTCGCGCTGGTTTGGCTATCGGCGCCTTCAAGAGCAAATCATGGTAGTATTGCGCCGCAGCCTCGTTTATCCCATAGAGCCTGTCCGCTGTCTTGTCCTCAGCGGCCTCTTTCCTCCGAGCCAGGGAGACTCCTGCTCTCTGCGCCAGCATCTTCAGCGCCTCGCTGAAGTCAATCCCTTCCTTTTTCATCACGAAGGAGACCAGGTCTCCACCGGCGCCGCAGCCAAAGCACCTCCAGGACTGTCGGTCGGGGAAGACAAAGAAGGAGGGCGTCTTCTCTTCATGGAATGGGCAAAGCGCCTTGAGGTTACGCCCCGCCGGGTTTAGATTTACATAGCCTTGGATGACGTCGGCTATATCCAACCTCTGCTTTATCTCATCGATGGTGCTCATACTAGTAACCCTGGTGTTTGAAGGTCAAGACACCGTGTTCCTCAGCCAGCCTCAGCGCGTAGTTATCAGTCATGCCCGCGATGTAGTCCATCACCCCGCGCTTCATATCATCGCCGCTGGCATATTCGCTGGGAAGCTTATCTGGATTCTCGATGAAGTATTGATATAGAAAACGCACCACCTGCTTTGCTCTTTCAGCTTCTGCCCTTGCTGTCTGAACTTCATATACATTCTGGAAAAGGAACTGACGGAGGCTATTCGCCGCCTCCAGAGCCTGTGGACTCATGGTGATCACTGGCGGCCCTCCCTCAACCAGACCCGTGGCCGACCAGGACTGATCAATGGTATCGCAGACCATGGTGTTGATCCTCTCCGAATTTGATACCCCTAAGACGGCGACTGCTGACCGCGGTAGATCGCCCTCCTTGATTAGTCCGGCTCTTATGGCATCGCCGATGTCATGGTTGATATAGGCTACAGAATCAGCTAGCCTGCATATCTGGGCCTCCAGGGTGCTCGGAAGGTCCCAGATGTGGCCCAAAATATCCTGCTTACTTTTGGAGTGCTTCAGGATGCCTTCTCTCACTTCCCAGGTTAGGTTGAGTCCTTTGCCATCCTTCTCCAGCAGTTCGACAACCCTCAGGCTTTGTTCATTGTGGCTAAATCCCTGGGAACATAGATCGTTGAGCACCTCCTCGCCTACATGGCCGAAGGGAGTATGTCCCAGGTCATGGCCAAGGGAGATCGCTTCGGCAAGGTCCTCATTCAGGTTCAGGGCGCGAGCGATGGAGCGCGCGACCTGAGAGACCTCCAACGTATGGGTGAGCCGGGTAACATAGTGATCACCTAGGGGAGCGATGAACACCTGCGTCTTGTGTTTGAGCCGGCGAAACGCTTTGGAGTGGATGATGCGGTCACGGTCACGCTGGAACTCGGTGCGCATCTCCGATGGAGCCTCAGCCCTCACCCTACCCTGGGTTAACCTGCTCTTCGCCGCGTAAGGCGATAAGCTCTCCTCCCTCTCCTCCAGCCGCTGGCGAATGCCATTGTGTGTCATAAAGGTATTCGCTTACGCTGGGGCTCTGGATAATCTCTGCTCCGCAGCGGCGATGATTTCCCTGGTTTCATCGATGACATCTCGATTCACCGACACCGACGTGATTCCCCACTCCACAAGCTTCTCCGTGATCTCAGGATAGACCGAAGGCGCCTGCCCACAGATAGAGCAAGTGACTCCTCTGGCAATGGAAGCTTTGATCACTCTCTCGAGAGCCATAAGCACTGCCTCATTTCGTTCATCGAACTGCTCAGCCAGCACCTCGTTGTCCCGATCGACCCCCAGGATAAGCTGGGTGAGGTCGTTGGAGCCAATCGAGATGCCATCGATCCCGACGTCGAGGAACTTATCAATGAGAAAGACGTTAGACGGCACTTCGACCATCATCCACAGCTTGAAGTCGTGGGAACGGTGCAGCCCCTCGGCAGCCAGCATCTTCTTGATCTCAGCCAATCCAGCCACCGTACGCACAAAGGGAATCATCACCCACAGGTTCTTATAGTTCTCCCTCACCCTCTTTATTGCCTCTACCTCCAGCTTGAAGATATCGGGTTCACGGATATAGCGGGTGCCTCCCCGGTAGCCAATCATGGGATTCTCTTCATTTACCTCGTACTCCTCACCCCCCTTAAGGTGGCGGTATTCGTTAGTCTTGAAATCCGTAGTGCGGTAGACAACCGGTCGAGGGTCGAAGGCCCTGGCGAAGGTGGTAAGGCCTTGAGCAATCCCAGATGTGAACTCCTCCCCCCTGCCTTCTTTAAGCATGTATCTGGGGTGCTCCCCAATCTCAGCGATCACGAACTCTGCACGAAGAAGCCCCACCCCATCGACATCGCGAGCAGCTACGGCCTCAGCCAAATCCGGCTCGGCGAGATTGACATAAAGCTTGGTGCGTGTCTTGACTGCCCTTTTGGGGGCTGTGACAGAGGGAGCTGCTACTTTGGCAGCTACCGTGCCTTCATAGACCTTCCCCTGCGATCCATCCACGGTGACCATCTGATCTGGCTTGAGTATCTGGCTGCCACCGCCGGTTCCCACCACACAGGGGATTCCCAACTCCCTGCTCACAATCGCAGCATGGCAGGTCCTACCACCTCGGTCGGTGACGATGCCGTTTGCCCGTTTCATCGCGGGCACAAAGTCGGGGGTTGTCATCTCAGCCACCAGAACGTCTCCTTCTTTCACCTCACCTATCCTGGACGCATCCACTATGACCTTCACCGGACCAGATCCCAGCCCGGGGCTTGCCGGAGAGCCACTGACGAGAACAGGTGCTTGGAGCACCTCCTCCACCATCTCTTCACCGACCGGCTTCAGCGTGGTTATAGGACGAGTCTGAACGATATAGAGTTCTCCCCCTTCCTTAGCCCATTCGATATCCTGGGGAAACTGATATAGAGCCTCGATCCTGGCGCCAAGCTTAGCCAAGGTAACGATCTCATCATCGCTTATCTTCTGCTTTTCCTGAGCAGCCTCCGAAACTGGAAGCTTGATATTGGCCTCCTCGAAGTCCCCTCCCACTTCTGGGCTCTTGACCAGGTGCCAATCCTGTTTGGCAATTCGTTTCTCCAAGATGCCGAAATCACCCTTGTTCACCAGATAGAGGTCAGGGGTCATCTCTCCAGAGACAATAGCCTCGCCCAGGCCATAGACAGCTTCAATGGCGATCTCATCCTCGTTCGTTAGCGGTTCCACAGTGAACATGACACCGGCTGCCTCCGATTGCACCATCTTCTGCACTGGCACCGCGATCCCCACCTTGAGATGGTCAAGACCTTGCTCGTGCCTGTAGAAAATGGCCCTGGGCTCAAACAGCGAGGCCCAGCATCCCTGTACCGCGTCGACGACCTCTTCTTCACCCTGAACATTGAGAAAAGTGCGTTGCTGACCAGCAAAGGAGGCCTCGGGCAGGTCTTCAGCGGTGGCCGAGGAGCGTACCGCCACCAAGCCACCCATCTTGTTGTAGGCCTCCCTTATCTCATCAGCAATTTGTTCAGGCATCATGGCATTAGTTATCACCTCCTTGATGCTCGCAGAGACCTGTCTGAGTTGCTCACTGTCATCTGGGTTCAATGGTTTCAGTATCTCCTCGATCTGTGGGCGGAGCCCCGACGCGTCTAAGAAGCGAAAATAGCTGTCGGTGGTAACAATGAATCCCGGAGGCACCGGAATCGCCGCTTTGGTAAGTTCCCCCAGGTTCGCCCCCTTCCCTCCAACCAAGAGGAGATCCTCTTTATCAACCTCATCGAACCAAACGAGCGCCCTGCCGTCTTTTTTCATAACGTGAAGCTTCCTCCAGTTCGGTTTTTTGATAGCGAACATACCGATGTGCGTATTATAACACTTTGCAGCAAGCTTTAAAGGAGAAATATAGCGCTGAACAAACCCTTAGTCAAAAATGGGCTACATACCCCAAAACAGCGATTACCTTTTAAAATAAGGGGGATGGGTGTCATTGCGAGCGAAGCGAAGCAATCTCACCATAAATGCATTCAAGATTGCTTCGTCGCTAACGCTCCTCGCAATGACATAGGAATGTGGCAACACGAACTTGGTTTCCAATCGCTGTTTTTGGGTACATACCGTAGACTAGT
>CAZCXP010000069.1:0-12693 GCA_964502665.1 uncultured Dehalococcoidia bacterium
CACACCCCACCAAGCTCAGCACTAGTGTCACCATCAAGAGACCAAGTGCTATTCTTTTCATGACAGCTACCTCCCATTCCTGTTCCCAGCGGGGCCCCGGTCGGCCTCACTGTATTATAGACGGATCGACAACCGGAAAGGTTCCCCACTTGTCTGGGGAAAGACCCACGCCGCCCACCGACCAGGCTCAGTCGAGGCTTGAAGGGACATTCGATGCAATGACTTGTTGCTCCGTACGCTTTATACCAAATGAGATGCTATTTGGGTATCAAATGCTCCGGCATCTGAATCGCCACCACCTCGCCGCGAGCGCATACCTTGCCCGCCACCGACAGTGTCGCCACAACCACAACCTTGCGGTCCTTGATTCCTTTGACGGATGCCCGCACCTCAAACGGCAAACCCAGCGGGGTTGGCCGCAAATAATCGACATGCAATGAGGCAGTCAAGAAACGTAATGGTGGTTCAGTGTCCATCGCACGCCCCTCAGCGCGATATGCTGCGGCCGCCGCCGTGCCGACGCAGTGGCAGTCGATAACCGAGGCGATTAGACCACCGTACACGTATCCGGGAACAGCGATGTGATAGGGCTTAGGATGGAATGTGCACACAGCCTCTTCTCCATCCCAGTAGCTCTTGATCTGCAGGCCGTACTCATTTAGGCGACCGCAACCATAGCAATGACTCAGATCATCTGGATAGTAATCCTGAAATGCCTTCTCGGTCATACGACCAACTTTTCACCCTTATACTACCACACAACATGAGTCTACAGCCAGGCTGTCTCAATCTTCATCCACGTGCCTGTTCAAAGAGCAGACCTTCTTAAGCACGGCGGGTGCAAGCCTTTTTTCGGCGTTTGCTAGTACTATTTCACCATTACTGTCCACCAGCAAAGGCTATTGTATCCGAAACGGGGAATGTGCTAAGGTTTGAGTAGGATAGTGACACTACTGGGTATATCGCCATTAATTGAGACAGGGAGCAGACTTCAAAGAGATGAACAAAGGTACCTTGGTAGCTGAGGAAGCCTACGCAGAATCGCTAAGTGAACCCCTCAAGAAGGCAGAAAAGATAGGGGAAGCTGACATAGTGGTTGGCATCCCCTTCCAAGGTGAAGCCGATACCATTGGACACGTATGCCATACTGTGGCAAAGGGACTGTCGGAGTTCTTTCCTGATAAGAAATGCGTTTTTGTCTGCGTCGGTGCCCCGGGAGGTGAGGATGCTCTGGACTCTATTCAGGAAGTACGTCTCGGACCGGCGATAAAGCGGATAGCCTTCCTCATGAAGAGCAAACGCGTGAGTGGGAAGTCTTGGAGCCTCAGGGCAATAATGGAGATAGCGGACAGGCTAAACGCCGATCTAGCTGTGTTCGAGGCTGACCTCAAGAGCAGGAAGGTGAAGGCTGAAATCGAAGGGTTGGCTCCGGAATGGGTGAGTCGTGTGCTCCTTCCCATAAGGGAAGAAGGAATGGATCTGGTTGTCCCCAGGTTCAACCATCACTACCTGGACACCCCAGCCTCCACTCACCTGGTGCGTCCTTTGCTCGCTTCCATATTCAATCTCAAATCAGGGGGTCCCCCTGGGGGAGTACTTGGGGTCTCAAGCAAGCTCGTTAGAATCTATCGGGCCGATGCCAACATCTGGAGTGATCTGGTTGGCGAGTATGGCGTGGACAGCTGGCTTATCACAACTGCTGTTATCAATGAAGCGGAGATATGCGAAACAAGTCTTGGTGTCAAAATCGGTGCAGCCTCCCCAGACGAAGAATCACTCTGGAGGCAGCAGACCAGGGCAATCTTTGAACGGATAGCGACCAGCAACGACTGGTGGCAGCGAAAAGGTGAAATAGTCTGCGCTCTGCCGCTCTTCGGGGAGATGAAGAACCACCGACCAGAGGAGGTAGCACCAGACTCTATGGCGATGATTGACCGCTACAAACAGGGGTTCAACGAGTTCCAGGGCTTATACGAAGAGATCCTGTCCAGAGAGGCGTCAGTGGAGCTGCGCAAGTTGGCGGGTAGTGCTCCACAGGTTTTCAGCTTCCCTTCACCTCTCTGGACCGAGATCGTCTATGACTTCCTACTCACTTACTGTCTTGAGCAAGAATTCACCAAGGATAACATCTTGAATGCTTTCATCCCAATTTGTTATGCCAGGGAGGCCGGGTTTGCTCAGGGGCTTGTGGCGTTGGCGGAACGGGTAGGAGCTGCTATCCCCGACGAAGCGGAGCGACTCACATCGCTTGTGGCGGAGCAGGAGATCGAGCTGCAGACTGAGGAATTCATCAAGCAGAAGCCCCGCTTCTTGGCGACGTGGAGGGAAGAAGAAGAGGCACTTAAGCCGCTTCTACCCAGGGTGACCTACCGCGAGTTCATACCCGGAGTTCCCCTGGTAGTACCCAAGGAGATTATCTCACCGGCTGAGGAGATCATAAGCACCGATACTGTCTATCACACCATTCTTGAGAAGCATCGCACGGAATTTGAGGAGTTTGTTCATGGGCAGCTCAAGGTCCCTCGAGAGGCAACTTCCGCCGAGATCGCTCAAAGCATAGAGCAGCTAATGCTACGGCTGGAGAAAGACATAGATGAAGTCGTCTTACCTGGTGATCTTCTGACTGTGGATGGAACAAGGAGGGTTGCCGGGGCTATATTCGAGAACCTTCCCCACTCGGAGACCTTCGCCCTGAGGCCTGAGGTAGCCTCCTGGATTCTGCAGCAAAATCCCCCCTCCAATTTGCTCATCCGATTCGGCGCAGCTAACTTGGATGAGCTCGAAGAAAGCTATGGGCCAAGTGACATCCTGGCTCTGTCAAGCCTCTCTGAGGAGACGGAACATACAGTCAGAGTGTGGGAATGGATAGCGGCAAACGCACGGCCGGAGCACTTCACCCAATTGACCCTGGAGCCGCTGGTGGTTAGCTGTGACGACTTCCCCATGCTCACCGTTCTCAAAGAGCCTTCGGCGTTGAGCAAGCTCGCAGGAAGGATTGTTGTCAGCAATCTGCGCCGGGGAGCAGGCGGCGAATTCCCCAAGCTACGTTATTTCACCACAATGGCCAAGAATATTGTGGAGGCTGAGAGGTTCGGCGAGGTTTGGGAACAGTTTGCGCGTGAGAGAAGAGGATTCGGGAGCAGGGTAATAAACTCGCTAAGGGGCCATTGGGGACGGGAGCCTTTATCGGCCCACAACATGTTTGAAAATAAGCTCCAGAGGATATTGGTCGAGAGGGTGCGACAAATGACGAGGGACTTGGCGAGAAAGGGGAACTCCTCACTGTTGCGTCTGACGACGAGCTTAAGCTATATCACGGATTACTACCACCTTGCCCTCTCCCTTCCCGATGGGGGCTTCATCCCCTGTTCTGCTTGGACCTGGGCTAGTTACAGCTTCAAAGGCGGTAAAGGCCTGCCTACACCCCTCTCGCTGCACGTGGAGAGAGACTGGTCATCAAGGGAGTTTCTAGAGGAGCTGCTCAAGGCCTCGGGTAGAAGCGAGGAAGAGATGGACAAGAAGATCACAGAGCTGATGGGGCAGGGGAGGGAATCGGATAACCTGGCTCGGCTGATGCTTCTTGAGTGGGAGGTGGTGGAGGAGGTCATGCCGGAGCAATTACCACGTCCGGCGGAGCCAGGAGCAGGCAAGCTGAGCAGGTACACGGGGAATCCTATTCTCAGGGCGATCGCACAACATCCCTGGGAGTCCAAGTATGTGTTCAATCCCGGTGCGATAAGGTTGAACGGCAGGACCTACATCCTGTATCGCGCATGCGGAGAGGATGAGGTTTCCCGAATCGGACTCGCCATAAGCTCAGACGGATTTTATATTGAGCAGAGGTTGGAAAGCCCGATATTCGAGCCGGAGGAGGAGTGGGAGAAAATGGGCTGTGAGGATTCCAGGCTCGTCCTCATAGGGGAATGCATCTATATGTCGTATACCGCCTATAGTAGTGTCGCTGCCCAGATCGCGCTAGCTTCGATCGACGTGAAGGATTTCTTGAACCTTCGCTGGGACAGGTGGAGGAGACACGGGCTTATGTTTCCCGGCTTCGAGAACAAGGACGCCACCCTGTTTCCGCAGACGTTCAACGGACAGTACGTCATGTATCATAGGATTGAGCCCAGTATTTGGATTTCCTTCTCTGAGCGTTTGGACTGTCCCTGGCCCCGGGAAGACCATCGGATACTGCTAGGCCCGGGAGCGGGAATGGCCTGGGATGGATTCAAGATTGGCGGTGGGGCTCAGCCTATCAAGACCAAATATGGTTGGCTCGTCATCTTTCATGGTGTTGACCAATCCTTTGTCTACCGGTTAGGGGCGCTGGTGGTGGCACTGGATGATCCAGGACAGCTTCTCTACCGATCCCCCAATCCCATATTGGAACCCGAGGAAAGCTACGAGCGTGGCGAGGAGGGATGCTATGTTCCCAACGTAGTATTCACCTGCGGTGCCGTGCCTCGCGTGGATAAAGAGGTGCTTGAGGATGACGATGAGGTTCTCATTTACTATGGTGCAGCCGATACAGTAGCTTGTGTTGCCACAGCGAAGGTCGCCGACCTCATACCAGAGGAAATCAGGCAAGGCAGAAACCAAGGCGGCTATCCGGTCTAATGCTCTTCCACAAGCTGCCCTCTGAGTGCCATCCTCGTCGGAGGTTGAAATGGGTTATGCAAGCGGATCGTCTGCGCGATTGTCGCCCTCGTCCTTAGACCCGTTGCCTGCTACTGCCGCGACCTCCTCGGGGCTGAACTCGCCATCCAGGGTGATGTATCCCTGCGTAAACGGCGGCTTATGGGACTGAACGACGTGTTTCTCCCAGCAGTGACCATGGACAAACGCGCCGCAGTAGCAGCGAAATACTACCCTTCCCGCGGGGAGAGGATTACCACATACAGTGCAGTTCAAAGTTTATTGCTCCTGGTGTTGATATGATTCCTGGCCCTTCTGGCTGTTCCTGCTTCTGGGTTATATTAGCACTCTAGCCCTCAGAGCCCTAAGAAACCTGCCAAGAATAGAGTTCTTGAGCCTCGCCCTGCTTCCAGATGGAAGTGTGGATGGCTTTGTGTTAGAGTAACGCTAGTGAAATGCTAGAATTTCGTTAGAGATGGGCAGTTACTCTCAGTTAAGGGAGAGCAGTCAATTCTCTACAGCGTGTAGATTATATCACAAAGAAAGAATATCGCGAAAAGGAGTTCTTCCGCAGCGTGCGGATATTCTCCGAGTGTATCCGTATCATAATTCGGAAAGGAGGGTTGTTCTGATGATATATGAGACCATTAAGTACGAAAAGGAAGACGGGTTTTGTGTTATTACCCTGAATAGGCCAGAACGCCTAAATGCGTTGAACCTACAGATGTGGCAGGACATGGACAGTGCGTTGGACGAGATTATGAAGGATCGCGAAATAAAGGCATTCATTTGCACCGGTGCACCAAGGCCAGATGGAAGGCCCTGCTTTTGCGCCGGGGCTGATCTCAAGGAGATGGCGGGCGCGCCGGGTGAAGGGCCCACAGCTCCTGCACTTGAGTGGTCGCCTGTGTCAGCATTCTGGGCTCAAAGACAGCCCAAACTGGCGGCGGTGCCGACTTTCGAGAGAATTGCATGGTGCCCAAAGATATCGATAGCAGCCATTGATGGCGTATGTACAGCGGGCGGTATCGAATTGGCTCTCAGCTGCGACATCATTCTGGTCTCAGAAACAGCCCAGATTAGCGATATGCATGTGAAGAATCTGGGGTGGATTGGAGGAGCGGGGGCAACAGCGAACATGGCGTGGAGAGTCGGCGTGGCCAAAGCTATTGAGCTTTGCTGCACCGGGGATGTCATTGATGGCAAGGAAGCCCACCGCATTGGCTTGGCCAATCAGGTCTTTGCCCCTGATAAGCTGCTGGATGGGGCAAAGGAGATGGCTGGGAAGATTGGTAGCATGCGCCCTGCTGCTGTCACAATCACCAAGGCAACTTGCAGGGCGGTACAGGATATGGATCGTCGCTCATCGTGGCATTATTCAGATGCCGGGCTTGCTGCTCTTCTGGCTGAGCCCGACACTGCTGAGTGGGGCCCAGGACGCTGGGTGAAACAGCGTTAGCACCTCTAGGTGAAGAACGGCTTGAATAGGATGCAGCCAACGCTGGGCCAGGAGAACTAGAGGATCAAGAATGAGTTGCCATTATGATGGCAACACCTGCCGAGCAATACGGAGCAGGCTGAAGAGTGGTCGGCAGGCATTGCTACTATTGCCATGATGTGGTAGAATCCTTGCGGTCTTGAAGAGCGAAAAGACCCCGCTCGCATGGGGATGGGAAGGAGAGTGGACCACCCCTGGCGAGCGGGGGTTGGCTGGGTCTTGTGCCCAGCCTTATATTATACCACTTTGCTGGCCCACTTGACCAAAATGCGCGAACGTCCCCAAAGCTGTCTTCGAATGCTGGCCCCAAGATCGGGAGGATTAGTTAGGATAATGATGGTGTGATGAAGGCAGACAACTGCCGACAGCAGATAAGCTTTGGAGCAAGGGATTCCTAAGCCTGTTCTCTCAAGAAACTTGGGGCTTATTCACATTCACATGCCATGGGGGCTTGACAAACTGGACAAAAAGTGGTAAAAGTCCATAGTCCGTTGTTAACAGGTTGTCGGACTAGGACACGCAACGCGTTCAATGTTGGACAGTCCATCAGTCCATAGGGTGCTCTGAGCAGGTGGAGAGATGCCTAACAACCAGATTACGTTTAAGGTGACGCTCAAGCTGGATGACAATTGGGCCAGTCATCTGAGCAAAGACGAGGTGGCAGCGTACCTGAAGGAAAGGTTGAACAGCAGCGTCGGTTTCAGGGGGCAGGTCGAGAGGTTTAGAGTAGTTGCCCATAAAGCCAAAATGCAGTAGATGAGAACACTCACTCGCTACACAGACGCTCGGCCTGCCCATGTCACCCAGGACCCCAGATCGGCGATGGTCGCCACAAGAACGAGGTTATCGTCAGCATGGCAAGCAGAATCATTGGGGCCACTCTGTGGATAGCCGCTTGGGTGGTAGGACTTGGCTATTTTCTCAGTTGGCTGAGGTTCTGATTCTAAGGCTACTTACGATACGCCGAGGGAGCCTCCCCATAGCAGACTGCACTAGCTACGACAACCGCTCTGTAGCGCTTCATGCTATCCTCGAAGGCAAGTGAACGGTTTCGGCCCTAATTGCCCTAGCAGAGAAACCTTCACCGAGCCCAGCCAGGCAGATTTGGAAAGGACAGACAACCATGGTGAAACTGGATAACTTAGCCTGGCTCGATGCCACCGCCCAGGCCGAGCTGGTGCGGCGAGGAGAGCTCAAGCCAATCGAGCTCGTGGACTCCGCTATCGAGCGCATCGAGCGCCTCAACCCTGCCATCAACGCCGTAGTCACGCCGATGTACGAACAGGCGCGCACGGCGGCCGCTGGGGAACTGCCCGACGGACCATTTGCCGGCGTACCGTTCCTCCTCAAGGATCTGCTCGCCTCATACGCTGGCGTCCGGATGGCGTCCGGGGCCACGTTGCTGCGGGACTTCGTGCCTGACTACGATAGTGAGCTGGTCAAAAGGCTGAAGCGCGCCGGGCTCATCATACTGGGGAAGACGAACACGCCGGAGTTCGGCTTGATGGCGACCACTGAGCCCCGTTTGTTCGGTCCCAGCCGTAATCCCTGGGACACGGCTCGGACAACGGGCGGCTCAAGCGGAGGCTCAGCGGCTGCTGTGGCCGCTGGCATGGTTCCCATGGCGCATGGCAACGACGGCGGTGGCTCGATTCGCATTCCCGCCTCATGCTGCGGGCTCTTCGGCCTTAGGCCCACCCGGGCCCGCAATCCGCTCGGCCCTGAATACGGTGACATCCAGAGCGGACTTGTGATTGAGCATGCCCTCACCCGCTCGGTTCGAGACAGCGCAGCCCTGCTTGACGCTACCTCCGGACCAATGGTGGGTGATCCATACTGGGCCCCACCTCCGGCGCGCCCCTTTCTCCAGGAGGTGGGTGCCGACCCCGGGCGCCTGCGCATTGCCTTTACCACCACACCAACCGCATCACCTACCGGCGCTGCTGTCCATGCTGACTGCGTGAGCGCGGTGCACGAAGCCGCACGGCTGTGCGCCGATCTTGGCCACGAGGTAGAGGAAGCAGCACCGCCCGTGGCTGCGGAATCGCTGCTCCTGGCTCTCGGAGCCCTGTGGGGGGCCGGGTGCGTCTGGACCATAGACCGCTGCGCTTTCTTACTGGGCAGGGCACCCACCCCAGACCAGTTTGAACCGGCCACCTGGCTCCTGTATGAGATGGGCCGTCAGTACAGCGCATCGGCCTACCTCGGGGCCGTGGAAGTTGCCCAGCGCATGGCTCGCGACATCGGCAATTTTCTCGTCAGCTACGACATCTGGCTCACGCCCACCCTCAGCGAGCCTCCCGTGCCTCTTGGCACGTTTCACTCACCGCCGGAGAACCCCATGCAGGGGCTATTGCGAGAGGGGGAGTTCGTGCCCTTTACCACGATCTGCAACCTCACCGGACAGCCTGCTATGTCAGTGCCCCTCTTCTGGAATGCCCGTGGCCTGCCAGTCGGCACTCAATTCATCGGGCGCTTTGGCGATGAGGCGACTTTGTTCCGCCTCGCGGCACAGCTTGAGGCGGCGCGACCCTGGGCTGAGCGGCGACCGCCGGTATCGGCTTGAGGAGTCGTTTCTTGCAGCCCTTGACCAGGCGGGCTGGCTCCTACCTATTCTCCGTACCTGCAGCCTGTTGAAGTCCTTCGTAATACCTGGGAAGACCCATGAGTGACTGGCCCCCGTCGGCATAGATGATTTGGCCAGTGACCCAGTCAGCATACTCTGAGGCGAGAAATAGGGCTACATTTGCGATGTCTTCCACCTCGCCGAATCTACCCTTGGGCGTGCGGTCCAGAAAGGCCTCTTTCAAACCAGGGAGACTGTAAAACCCCTCGGTTAAAGGCGTAATGGTGCTCCCGGGACCAATGGCGTTGACATTAATCCCCCGTGGCCCGAGCTCCAGGGCAGCCGCCCGCGTAAACATGAGTAGCCCTCCCTTGGAGGCGCAGTAGGCGGAGATTCCCGTAGTAGGTACGGTGGAATTGACGGACGCTATATTGATGATCTTTCCCTTTATGCCCTTCTCAATCATAGATCTTGCCACTTCTCTCGCGCAGAGAAAAGCACCCCTGAGGTTGATATTGATGACTGTATCCCATTCCTCGACGGGCATCTCCCAGAAATAGTTCATTCCGCTAAGGCCTGCGTTGTTGACCAGAATATCGATTGCGGCAAACTTCCCCACCACGTCCATAACCATCCTCTTCACATCTTCTTCCACAGAAACATCGGCGAGGATTCCGTAGGCTTTTTCTCCGAAACGGTCCTGTAGAGCCTCAGTTGTCCTTTTTAACCCCTCTTCGTTTCTATCGCAGATAGCGACCTTTGCCTCTGCGTCGAGGAAGGCCTTGGCAATGCCCAGCCCGATCCCCTGAGCACCTCCTGTAACCAGGGCCACTTTGTCTTTGATTTTTGTACCCATCTTTATCACCCCTTTCTTTTGCAAGTGCAATCTTGCGAGCTAGACGCAGAAATGTCAATAATCCCCCCGGATCACACGTAATAGCGCTTTGTTCGCCCAAATGGCTCTCTTCGATCTGCTGTACAATGAGAGCAGCGAAGAGACACTCGGCAGACAACACGCTCGGTTACACACCAGTCAACCTTCCCACGGGTAGGCGCTAGCTACCCCGCTATCGTAACCCCAAAACAGCGATTACCTTCAAAAATCAGGGTTCCGGGTGTCATTGCGAGCGAAGCGAAGCAATCTCACCAGAAATACACTCAAGATTGCTTCGTCCCCCGATGAATCGGGGTCCTCGCAATGACATAAGAATGCGGCAACACCAGCTTGGCTTTAAATCGCTATTCCTGGGTCGTAATGGTGTTGTAGGCTAACAGTATGTATCTGTGATATAATCCGACCATACTCGTAGCCTAATCTCTATCTTCTGTGAGAATACGTTGTCGAGATTAGAACAGAAGTTGAAGGATAGGACCGCTGTCGTTGGTATCGTAGGTCTTGGTTATGTTGGGCTGCCCCTGGCCGTTGCGTTTTCGCAGGCAGGCCTTAAGGTCGTGGGATTCGATATCCAGCAGAAGAGGGCGGATCTGGTCAATAAGGGGCAGTCATACATCGTGGATGTAGATAGCGAAAGCCTCTCGGTGGCAGTTGCGAACAACCTCTTGGAGGCAACCACAGATCAAAGCCGGCTCAAGGAAGTGGATGCCATCTGTATCTGTGTGCCCACCCCTTTGACCAAAACCAAGGAGCCTGAGCTGTCCTATGTGACCTACGAGTCTGAGGCGATTTCCAAGTACCTTCAGCCGGGACAACTTGTGGTCCTGGAAAGCACGACTTACCCTGGCACCACCAGCGAGGTGATGCTGCCGATCCTGGAGCGGTCGGGGCTCAAATGCGGGCAGGATTTTCATCTCGCGTACTCTCCGGAAAGGGTTGACCCCGGCAGCAAAAACTACAATATCAGGAACACTCCTAAGGTGGTGGGGGGCATGGATTCCCGGTCCACTGAACTTGCCGAGCTCCTTTATCGTCAAGTAGCAGATGTTGTAGTTCCGGTGTCGTGCCCCGAAGTTGCTGAGATGACCAAGATATTTGAGAACGTCTTTCGCAGCGTGAACATCGCTCTGGTCAACGAACTCACCCTCCTTTGCGACAAAATGGGAATCAGCGTCTGGGAGGTGATCGATGCCGCCGCCTCCAAGCCCTTTGGCTACATGCCCTTCTATCCGGGGCCGGGAATAGGCGGACACTGCATCCCGCTTGACCCCTACTACCTTGCGAACAAGGCCAGGGAATATGACTTTCATACGCGGTTCATCGAGCTCGCTGCAGATATCAATGAGCAGATGCCCTACTATGTTGCCTCTCGTATAATGGAGGCCCTGAACGCCCGCGGTAAGAGCTTGAGTGATGCCAGGGTGCTGGTACTGGGGGTAGCCTATAAGAAGGATGTGGAAGATGTTAGAGAGTCGCCTTCCTTGAAGCTGATGCAGCTTCTCCGTGAGAAAGGGGCCGACCTAAGCTACAGCGATCCCTATATCGCGAACATCCGGATTCCGCAAGAAACCCTGGCCTCGGTGGAACTTACTGACGAGCGCCTGTCCACGTCAGACTGCGTGGTGATAGCCACCGACCATAGCTGCTACGACTACCAGAACATAGTGGATAAGGCTAGCTTGGTATTCGATACCAGGGGAGCTACCAGAAAGCTTACCAGCAGCAATATTGTCAGGTTGTGAGGGTAGATGGATAAAAGCATAGCTGTTGTTGGCTGTGGCTACTGGGGCAAGAACCTGGTTCGCAATTTTGCCGAGCTTGGTGCCCTCCATACGGTCTGCGATAGCTCCCGCGAGGTTCTCAGCCGTTTTGAAGCGCTTTACCCCAATGTCAACAGGGAGACAAACCTCGAGGCGGTATTAGCCAATGAGGAAATAAAAGGTGTTGTTATAGCCTTACCGGTGGCGCTTCACTACTCTGTGGCTAAACAAGCTCTGCTGGCTGGCAAGGATGTCTTCGTTGAGAAGCCGTTCGCGTCAAATAGCTCTGAGGGAGGGGAGCTTGTCGAGCTTTCCGAGGAACGAAAACTGATCCTGATGGTCGGGCACCTCATGCTCTATCACCCAGCCGTTGATGTACTGAAGCGTCATATCCAGTCGGGCGATCTCGGTGAAATCTATTATCTCTACTCCACCAGGGTGAATTTGGGACAGGTGCGCTCTGATGAGAGCGCTTTGTGGAGGCTTACGCCTCATGATATTTCGCTGTTCTTGTATCTTCTCGGAACTTACCCTGAGGTTGTCTCTGCCCAGGGCATAAGCTATGTCCAGCCCCACGTGGAAGATGTGGTATTCGTCACCTTGAGATTCCCCGAAAACGTGCTGGCTCATATACATGCCAGCTGGCTCGATCCCCATAAGATACGCCAGCTAACCGTGGTGGGCAGCAAGAAGATGGCTGTATTCGATGATATGGATCCACAGCACAAACTGAAGATATATGATCAGGGCGTGGTCGATGACTATGACACTGCCTCTTCCCCTTCCGGGACACTTGCATTGAGGTCGGAGGGAATATTCTTTCCTCGGGTGGATCTGACTGAGCCGTTGTCGCTCGAGTGCCGGCACTTTGTCAACTGTATTGAAAGCAGGTCTCAGCCTTTATCTGATGGGAAGCAGGGCCTGGACGTAGTGCGAATAGTGGAAAGGATTGAGGAAGCGATGAAAGGCGAGGGCAGCAAATCCTGACACAGGGGGAATCACGAATGAGCAGGTATATTGCTGAAACTGCCGCGATCGGTAAAGGCTGCACTCTGGGGTACAACGTGGTGATCCTCGATGATGTTCGGATTGGGGATGGGGTTTACATTGGGCATAACGTGGTTATTCACGAGGGGACCAGGATTGGAGATGGCACCTTTGTAGATGACGGATGCGTCTTGGGCAGGGTACCAAGGTCGGGGGCAACTAGCAGGAAGAAGGCGAGCAAGGGCCTGCCCCCCTTGGAAATAGGGCGTAACTGCGTGATAAGTGCCCTCGTTATCCTCTACAGAGGAACGAAGATAGGTAATGACGTGATGATCGGTGACCTTGTGTCTAT
>CAZCXP010000070.1:0-12592 GCA_964502665.1 uncultured Dehalococcoidia bacterium
CCCCCACCGGCACCCTGAGCATCATCGCCGGCTGCTCCAGCGGCATCGAGCCCCTGTTCGCCCTGAGCTATACGCGCACTATACTGGAGGGCACACAGCTAGCGGAGGTTAATCACCTGTTTGAGGAGGCAGCGAAGAGGGAGGGATTCTACTCTGAAGAGCTAGAGCAAGAGGTGGCCAAGCGAGGGAGTCTACGCGATATAGAGGGTATCCCGAAAAAAGTGAAGAAGTTGTTTGTCACCTCCCACGACATTACACCTGAGTGGCACGTCAGGATGCAGGCGGCATTTCAGAAGTACACCGATAACGCGGTATCCAAGACTGTCAATTTCCCCCACAACGCAACCAGGGAGGACGTAGCCCGGGTCTACATGCTGGCCTGCAAGGAGGGCTGCAAAGGCATAACGATCTACCGGGATAGGAGCCGCGACAGCCAGGTGCTGAGCATGACCCACGACGAGCCAGTCGAGAAGAAGGAGAGCAAGCGAGTCCCAAGGAAGCGTCCGATCACCACCACAGGAGTCACCGAGAAGGTCGCCACCGGCTGCGGGAATCTTTACATAACGATAAACCACGATGAGGAAGGCAGGTTGATCGAGGTATTCTGCGCCCTGGGCAAGGCGGGAGGCTGTGCCTCAGCCCAACTTGAGGCTATCACCAGGCTGATCTCCCTGGCACTGAGGTCAGGGGTAGAGGTGGAATCGATCATCAAGCACCTGAGAGGAATCAGGTGCCCCTCGATTGCCTGGGACAGGGGCCACGCCATCCTCTCCTGCCCCGATGCCATTGCCGGCGTTCTGGAGAGGCACCAGACAAGCGGCGTGGTTGATACCCGCGTACGCGGGGACAAGCCCAAAGCCAATCCTGAAGCCAAAGCCAAGGGCGATGGTGAGATCAAGAACCTGGCGGGGCAATGTCCCGAATGCGGCAGCCTGCTCGTGTTCCAGGAAGGCTGCTTCATCTGCCAGGCCTGCGGCTATACCAAGTGCTAGCAATGTGAACGATTCATGACATGGAAGGCGATCAAGGAGGCCAGGCTAAGGCTCGAAAAGGAGAGGGGCACTATCCACAAGGACTGGGGAGGGAGGACGCCTATTGCTCTCATCTACCCCAACTCCTACTACCTGGGAATGTCCAGCCTCGGTTTTCAGACTATCTATGGCTTTTTGAACGGCTACGAAAACGTAGTTTGCGAGCGGGTCTTCTGGGAGCCAAAAATGCGTAGGGCTGAAGAGCCCGTCAGCCTGGAATCGCAGCGACCCCTCCCCGACTTCGACGCCCTCGCCTTCTCCATCTCCTACGAGCTGGATTACTTCAATGTAGTTCAAATCCTCAAAGCCAGCGGCATCCCCCTCTTCGCTGCCGACCGCAACGAAAGCCATCCCCTGGTGATTGCCGGCGGCCCCAGCGTCACCGCCAACCCCCAACCCCTTTCCCCTTTCTTCGACTGCTTTGCCATCGGGGAGGGAGAGGCTATCCTGCCCCCCTTTGTTGAAGTCTTGACCAGGGGTCTTCAAGATAAAAAGGACGAGTTGCTCAAGGAACTGGCTTCAGTGCCCGGGGTCTACGTGCCCGCGCTTTACGATGGCAGACCTGTCAGCCGGCAGTGGCTGGCTGACCTCGACTCCGTAGCTACCACCTCGGTGATTCTGACGCCAGACACCGAACTCAGTGATATGTACCTCGTCGAGATCGCACGCGGCTGCGGTTGGGGCTGCCGCTTCTGCCTCGCCGGGTTCTGGTTCAGGCCGTTTCGCTTCCGGCCCCTGGAAAGCCTGCTGGCTCAAGCCGAGAACGGCCTTAAGCACGGCAAGAGAATAGGGCTCCTGGCGGCTGCCGTCTCGGACCACCCCGGGATAGACGAGCTTGTCTCACGGCTGCACCAAATGGGTGCTTTGACATCGGTCAGCTCGCTGCGAGTTCGCCCCCTTTCTAGGATTGTCCTTCGCGGCCTCGCGGAAAGCGGCACCCAAACCGTATCCCTGGCCCCGGAGGCAGGCTCCGAGAGACTACGCCAGATCATCAATAAGAGCGTAGCTGAGAGCGATATCGTCGAGGCGGTTGACAGTGCTGCAGAGCAGGGACTGAGGCAGATAAAGCTCTACTTCATGATCGGCCTGCCGACGGAGAGCGATGATGATATCGAGGAGATCATCAGACTGGCCCTCAACCTGAAGGGTCGCATCGAGAGGACGGGATGCCGTATCGCCCTGACAGTCGAGCCCTTTGTGCCCAAAGCGGGCACCCCCTTTCAATGGCTGGCAATGGCCCCCGAAGAGGTACTCAACCGTCGTATGAACCGAATCAAGAACGGCCTTGCTGGAAGCGGCATCGAGGTCAGAGCGGAGAGCGTGGGCTGGAGCCTGGTCCAGGGGGCTTTATCCCGGGGCGATGCCAGACTGGGTGCAGCTCTAGCCGGTATGTCGGCAAACTCCCTTGCCGCATGGCGCCGGGCGCTGGAGGAACGCGATCTCAGCACCGACCTCTACGCTCATCGAGAGTTGCCCCTTGATGAGCCGCTGCCCTGGTCGGCAGTGGACTCCGGCGTTAACCCTGAGTATCTCAGTGAAGAGCTGGCCAGGGCACGCCGGCGGGCTGAGACCCCACCCTGCCCCCCGAAAGACTGCCACGAGTGCGGAGTGTGCTAACGCATGACCATTGACCAGAACGTCCGGGAGGTAGAGCGGCGCATCGCTGTGGCTTGCCAGCGGGCGGGGCGGTCGCCGGATGAGGTGACCCTGGTCGCTGTCACCAAGGCCATAGAGGTCCCCGCCATCGAGGCTGCGTTTGCCGCCGGCATCAGGAACTTCGGTGAGAACAGGGTCCAGGAGGCTAAACCCAAGATCGAGCAGCTTGAGGCCTTGAGACCTCACCTGACCTGGCACATGGTGGGACACCTTCAAACCAACAAAGCCAAGACAGCACTCGACATTTTTGATATAATCCATAGCGTTGATTCGCTCAGGTTGGCGGAGGCCCTGAGCAGGCGCAGTCAAAAGAAGCTGCCTGTTCTCATTGAGGTCAACGTGTCCGCTGAGGCAACCAAAAGCGGCTTCCCGCTACCTGAGGTTGACGAGGCAGTGAGGCAGATCGGGAGGCTGCCCAGTATCGAGATAGAGGGGCTGATGACTATCGCTCCCTGGGTGAGCGATGCCGAGGAGGTGCGCCCCGTATTCCGCCAGTTGCGGCAACTGAGGGATGCCCTGGGGCTCAGGCATCTGTCTATGGGGATGACCGATGACTTCGAGGTCGCCATCGAGGAGGGAGCGACATTGGTAAGGATAGGTCGAGCGATTTTCGGCGAGAGAACAACGGCTTGAAGAGCTTCTGAACTCGGCGGCCGACGCCTGGCTTAGTAGTATAGGAAACAGGGTGCGGTAGTTACTCAGGCGATGGATTCCCACTTTCGTGGGAATGACAGAGGCATGTCACTCCTGCGGAGCTTGTTCCTGCGGAAGCAGGAAGCAGGAGTCCAGGGAATTCAACAAGAGTTAGTGATTTCTGAGGAGAGAATTATGAAGATCGCCTTTATTGGGGCCGGGGTTATGGGCGAGGCTATGATCTCAGCCCTTCTCAGACAAGGAGCAATCAGCCACGATACGGTTTTTGCCTGTGACGTCGATCAGGCTCGCCTTACCCACGTAGGGGAAAAATACAAGGTCAATTGTGCTCGGGATATTCACAGCGCGGTTGTTGATCGCGATGTCGTCGTTCTCTCGATCAAGCCTCAGACACTGGCCGAGGTGATGAAAGACCTGAAAGGCGAGCTAAAGGAAAAACAACTGGTGCTCTCTATCGTCGCCGGGGCCAGAATCGACACCATCAGAAAGGGACTGGGACACGACAGGGTTGTCCGGGTGATGCCCAATACCCCGGCACAGGTCGGAGAAGGGATGAGCGTATGGACCGCCACCGCCACCGTGACCCGGAAGCAGAAAGATATGGTGCAAGCTATCCTGAGGGCGATGGGCAAGGAGATATACTTCTCCGATGAGAAGTACATCGACATGGCGACAGCAATAAGCGGCAGTGGCCCCGCCTACATCTTCCTGATTATGGAAGCGCTCATCGATGCCGCGGTGCACATCGGGCTTCCCCGGGAGCTGGCAGGGGAGCTGGTAGCACAGACTGTGCTCGGCTCTGCATATATGACCAGGCAGTCGGGCAAGCACCCGGCAGAGCTAAAGAATTTGGTTACCTCACCGGGAGGGACTACCGCTGAGGGTCTGCTTTGCCTGGAGGAGGGAGGGGTGCGTGCCATCATAGCCCAGGCGGTCATCGCAGCTTACGAGAAAGCAAAGCTTCTGGGAGGTGAGAGCGGCAAATGACTATCGCAGCCGAGCTTATCTACTACATCATACAGGTGATCACCATCGCCATATTCGCCAGGGTTGTCCTATCCTGGTTTATGATCAGTCCCAGAAGCGGCTTTCTTGTTAGCATCTATCAGGTACTTTTCCAGATAACTGAACCCATTCTGGGGCCGCTGCGTAGAATCATCCCCACGATAGGCATGTTCGACATATCGCCGATAGTGGCTATCATCGCGCTGCAGATCATCGGCGAGGTGCTTATCCGAGCCCTGTCCTAGGGCTCATGGTTCCCACACAACTCGGCCACCAATGATGGTCTTCTCCACCTGAATCTCCTTTATCTCCTCCGGCGCTACCGCAGTAGGGTCGGCGCTCAAAACCGCCAGATCGGCCAGCTTACCGATTTCGATGCTTCCTTTCGAGCGCTCCTCGAAGGAGGCATGGGCTCCGCCCAGGGTATATATCCTGAGCGCCTCCCCAGGAGAAATAGCCTCTTCCGGAGAGAGAACCTGCCCGCTCTCAGCCTTGCGCGTGACCGCGGCATAGACCCCCATCAGCGGGGCGCAGGGCGCCACCGGACAATCGGAGCTCCCCGCTGGCCTGAGTCCGTTCTCCAAGAACGACCTCGTGCGATACAGCCACGGTAGCTGCTCGTTGGGGATCTCTTTCAAGTATCTCTCCCCGCTGAAGTAAATAAACGCTGGCTGAGTAACAACCACAGCACCCACATCCTGCAATCGCCGCAGCAGCGGCGGAGGACATACGGAGCAATGCTCCAGCCGGTGGCGGTGGTCAGCCTTTGGCGACCGATGCAGGCAGTACTCCAGGGCGATGGCCGCCGCCTCCACCGTGCCCTCCTCGACTGCGTGTATGGCCACCTGAAAGCCATCCTGATGCGCCCTAAGAACCCCTTCATTCAGTTCTTCCTGGGACGGGTTGAGCTGCCCTCTTGTTTCATCCAGGGTTATCTTGACCGCGCCTAACCTGAGCCCAGGGTCGCCGTAGCCCGGTCGTAGCCCCCTTTCTTTGAGGTCGGCGAGAGCATGGAGACCGGACATCATGCAAACCCTGGGGACAAGCTCTCTCCCCTCCTTGAGCTTGAGAAACGTCTGCCACTGCTCGAAGCCGTTTCTCACCGTAGCGTCCTGGATCGAGGTGATACCCGAGGAAAGGAAGCTTTGATTGGCAAGCTTTAGCCCCTGACTAAGCTCGTCTTCGCTCATGGGGGGCATCACCTGCTCATTGATATAGGGGTTCATGCCGAAGAGCAGGCCGCTGGGTTCCCCTGTCTCCAGTTCACGGTCGATGAGCCCGCCTGGAGGGTCTGGGGTCTCTATGGAGATGCCGGCCAGAGACAGCGCCCGGCTGTTGAGCACACAGGCATGCAGTGAGCGATGGGTCAGCTTAACCGGGTGATGTGGCGCTGCTTGGTCGAGATCATGGCGGGTGGGGTGGCGGCGCTCCGGGAGGTAGAACTCGTTGTAGCCGTTGGCCCTTAACCAGGTGCCCTGGGGAACACGCTGCGCCGACTGCCTGATCCTGCCCTGAATATCGGAAATGGACGCGACCGAAGCAGGACTGCAATCGATGCCGAGCAGCCCCGAGGCATAGGACAGGACATGGATATGAGCATCGTTGAAGCCGGGGATAACGGTCTTGCCTTCACAGTTGATGAGCTTCTTTCGTCCTCTGAAGAGGTCGAGGTCGGCATTGGAGCCAACCCAGACTATCTCCCCGGCCTCCGCTGCCACCAACTCCGCCCTGGGCCGCTGAGGATCAATCGTCAGTATGTTGGCATTATAGAGGACAAGGTCTGCTGCTGGCGCAACCAATATTCACCGGCGATACTGTAGAAACTTCAGCCCCACTAGACTTGGTCCTGCTCCAGAAGCCAAGCACCTATTCTCGCAATCAACGTTTCGATATAGCTATCCACCGTCGTACAGTCTCCATATGCTTCCATGCTGTCCCCGGTCCAGGGTGTATCTCCCTCTTTGAGCCAACCGCGTCTGCCAAACACCTCTTCTTTGCAGACCTCGGTTCGAACCGCCATGTCGATGCGGGAGCTGATGTCAATGCCGCCGCCTTCGCTCAGCGCCGCCGCGCGCTCCAGCCAATCGACCGCACTATTCAGATATACCTTAATCTCATCTGTGACCTCATCAGCTTCAGCGTACTCAGCCATCGCCTGCTCAACAAACTTATCCGCTATCTCCAGCACAACAAGCAGCTTGAGTGACTCCAGACACTCTGCCCAGCCGTCCTTCGGCTGGTAGACGATCCCCCACTGCACGGCGTCTATTTCGCTCTCGATGTCGGCCAGCGGCGGCTCCTCGGCCAGCGCAGGTGTTGAACCCATCAATACCATGACCAGGGCCAAGACTACGCTGAGTACGAGACCCTTGCTTCTCATTTCTGCCCCCCCACGCATATCAGAGTCGCCTAATTATATCACGCCTGACAAAATCTTGTTGTGCTCATGACGTCTTTTGGGTATGAGGGCGAGAACTGCCGGGGAACATTCGACTTAAGCCCCACTGCTTGACCACAGAGCCTGAGGAAAGGGCCTATTTACCCCACAAGAAGGAAAATTGCGCGCTGGCCTCTACAACACTGCTTCCCTCTTGGTAGAAGTCATCGAGGCGTATTGTGATTAGGGCAGATTCGGGGAAGAAGACCCACCTGGTCTCATAGTGCCTGGAGGCGCCAGGCCCGAGGTCGTGCTCGAAAGGGGGCGGAACGAAGTATTCTCCTTCGTTGCCAGCCTGGTCTGTAGCACGGGCACTGGGGTAGAAGATGGCGTAGAGACGGCTGGCCTTGAATGCTTGCCCGGTCTGGTTCTCTATCTCCCACTGCACCGAGACTTCGTTACCAGTCCACTCCACCACGGTAAGGGTTATCGAGAGTCCGGAAAGCGTACGAGTGACATTGAACGTTTTGCTCGCAGTCGTTGGGAGGGGTGTAGGTGTGGGCGTTGGATCATGAGCGCATGTCGATGCCAGCGTAGACGTTGGAGTAATTGCGAGCGTCGGTATGGGGGTGTGCCCTCGCCACTCCATCATGTACTCCAATACAGTTACCTTATCGGCTTTCGTAACGTTACCGTATTCTATGACCTCCATCGTGCATGGGACTTGCCGCTGCTTCGCGATCAGCTCGATCGGTGGCGTGACGGAGCAGGTACAGCTTTTGACGTGGTTCCCATTGTGCCTCACGACAACCTCTTTTTGCTCGCCTATCGCCAGCTCCTGCCAGGCGACTTTGGTAACCTCCTCGCCATCCAGGGTTACTATATTGAACTCGAACCGAAAGTATCCACTCTCGTTGCCTGTGTTCTTGACAATAACAGAGCAATCAGAGGAACGTCTCCACCACAGGTTAATGATTTCCGGATCAGCAGTTATCTCGTAGGCTACTGGAACCTCTTCGTAATGAGTTTCCGTTCGGTTTCCATCTAAAGGTCTGGAATATGCCTCTATCTCGTAATAGGTGACCCCCATAAGCGGTACAAGGCATATGACAAGTGCAGCGACCACCAGAAGCGCTAAAATGACCCATAGTGTCAGCTTCATCACTATGCCACCGGCTCAATCATTCCGTCTTCGAGGTACTGTGGTACCCTCGTCTATGGCCCACTATACCCTACCGCGTCACGCGTGACAATCACCCAAAAGTTCTATCCAGTCTAGAAGATGGTAAAGGCGAGACAATCTCCCGACATGGGGTTGACTTTGGCCACATTCTGTAGTTGAATGGGTACGACTTAACTAAACCTACCACTGCCGGGATGCCTGGAGCGAAGGCGGAAAGGAGGCAATATAGTCGCAGGGATTTTGAATAACATGAAACGTCATGGCAAAAAGGAAAGGGGGAACTAGAAATGAAGAGATTGGGTTTTGTTCTCGTTTTGATGCTGGCAGTAGCCTCTCTGCTGGTGGCCGGCTGTGGGGGAGGTGGGGAGGAGGCCACGCCTACTCCCACAACCCCTAAGGCCACCGCAACCCCTACGGCGACCGCGACGCCTACAGCCACCGCAACCCCAACAGCTACAGCGACACCGGTGGCAACGCCTACCCCCGCCGCGACGCTGCCTGGCGAGCTCAGCGACCTTCTCGGCCTCACATCGGCGATCGAGTCAGTCCAGTATGACATGGTGATGACAGCACCAGGGATGCCAGACATAACATCGACGGTATGGCAGAAGGCAAACAAGATGAAGAGCGAGACGAGCGTGCAAGCAATGACGATAATCACATACATAGACTACGATGCCCAGAAGCTGTGCGCGTATGTTCCAGCAATGGACATGGTTGTGGCATCGGATTTCTCGCAGGCCGGGCCGAACCCCTTGGAGGGGTCTGAGACTATCGAGCAGTATCAGCCCACGGTTATCGGCAGTGATACGATTGACGGAAAGGATTGCCTGGTCTATGAATGGGCAGCCGAAGGCGCAACGACAAAGACATGGGCAGCGAAGGACACCGGTTTTCCTGTTCGAGTCGAGGTAACAACGCCTGACGGTGTGATGACACTGGAGTTCACCAACATAGAGTTCGGCGACATACCCGACAGCGAGTTCGAGTTCCCGCTAGAGTGCGGATAAATGACTTCTGCTCTTGGCGGTGGGGGGACAAGCTGAAAGGATAAAACCAGCCACGCCCTCTGCATTGCTATAGCGGTGAGGGCTGGAGATCAGGCCGACTGACGTGTCACGTCCTGTCCCAAGCCGGATGTGACAAGCTAAGGTGTCATTGAAGCGGCAGCTCCCGGCTTCCCGGGAGCTGCCGCCTGTTTTATACCAAGCCTTTAACGATGGGTGCCCACAAACGCATCATGAGAATTCATATGCCACATGCCGTTCGTGGTGAGCCCTTCGGCTCCGCTCAGGACGGGCTTGTCGAACCATGAACGGCCCCCCGCGTACGCGGGGGCTTAGGGCGAACGGATGAAAGCTGTTTTCAGAGCAGAACCCTTCCATCCGGTTGCTAAGAACGCGTCGCCTCCGCCCATTTGGCTCGTTCGAGGTGCACCATGAGGATGGCGACATCCGCCGGCGTCACCCCGTAAATCCGCGAGGCCTGGCCCAGAGTAGCTGGCTGGAAGTGCTTCAACCTCTGGCGGGCCTCTATACGGAACCCGCTGATGCTATCGTAGTCAAATCCCCGGGGAATAGCCCGTTCCTCCAGGCGGCGGACCCTCTCGACCTCAGCCGTTTGCCTCTCGATATACCCCTCATACTTGGCCTCGATCTCAACCTGCTCCCGAGAATTAGCGCCGAGCTCCGCCTTGCCAAAGCCGAGGTTGGTCAGCAGCTCGTAGTTTGCCTCGGGGCGGCGCAGGAATTCCAGAGCGCTGATGCTGCGCCCTATGGGGGGGAGGTGATACCTATGCAGTAGAGAATCCAGCTTCGGCCCGGGGCTGAAGTGGGTCCTTGCCAGGCGGCGCAACTCCTCGCCAGTATCCTGGCGCTTTTTCTCTACCGCCCGGTGGCGGTCCTCCGGAACAAGGCCCAGTCTGTAGCCAATGGGCGTCAATCTCAGATCCGCGTTGTCCTGGCGCAGCAGGAGACGATATTCAGCCCTCGAGGTCAGCAGCCGGTAGGGCTCGGTGAGTTCCCTGGTCACCAGGTCATCAATCATCACCCCGATGTAGGCCTGGTCGCGGCGCAGTATGAGCGGCGGCTCGCCCTTGACCTTAAGCGCTGCGTTTATCCCAGCAATTAGCCCCTGCCCCCCCGCCTCCTCGTAGCCGGAGGTGCCGTTTATCTGGCCAGCGAAAAATAGTCCCGGGACAAGCTTCGACTCCAGCGTAGCCTGCGTCTGGCTGGGCGGCACATAGTCATATTCGATGGCATAGCCTACCCGCATCATCTCCGCTCTCTCCAGGGCCGGGATGGTACGCAGCATAGCCAACTGCACGTCCTCGGGGAGGCTGGTGTTGGCTCCCTGGACGTAAACCTCGTTTGTCTGCCAGCCCTCAGGCTCCAGGAAGAGTCCGTGCGCCTGCTTATCGGCGAAGCGAACTATTTTGTCCTCTATCGAAGGGCAGTAGCGAGGCCCAACCCCGTTGATGAGCCCGGTGAACAGGGGAGCGCGGTGAAGATTGGAGCGGATTATCTGGTGCGTCTTTTCGTTGGTGTACACCAGATAGCAGGGGAGCTGTTGCCGCCACTGGATTGGCTTGTCCTGAGGGTAGATGGGATTTGGCGGAGAGGAGTAGAAATGCTCGTTGGGCGGGCTGAAGCTGAAGAAGAGGGGCGCTTCGCTCCCCGGCTGGGTGACAGCTCTACCGAAATCGATGGTCCTGGCGTCGAGGCGGGGAGGGGTGCCTGTTTTCAGTCGTCCCAGGGTAAGACCCAGATTCCTCAGGCTTTGGGACAGTCCGTAGGCAGCGAACTCCCCCGCCCTTCCCGCAGGATAGGTAGCATCTCCCACAATCACCCTTCCCGCCAGTGAGGTCCCCGTGGTCAGAACCACAGTCCTGCCCTCATACGTCCAGCCGGTATTGGTCCCCACTCTCAGAGCTGTTCCAGAGTCCCCCACAGGCTTCAGCTCCTCAACCAGCGCCTGTTTGATATCAAGGTTTGGCTGCCTCTCCAGGGTATGCTTCATACAGAGACTGTAGAGCCTCTTGTCCGCCTGAGCGCGCAGCGCCTGGACAGCGGGCCCCTTCCCCGTATTCAGCATCCTGACCTGGATAAAGGTCTTGTCGGTATTGCGCGCCATCTCCCCACCGAGGGCATCGATCTCCCTGACCACATGGCCCTTGGCCGGCCCCCCGATGGAGGGATTGCAGGACATAAGCGCCACATTGTCCAGATTCATGGTCAGCAGCAGAGTGCGGCATCCCATCCTCGCTGCCGCCAGGGCTGCCTCACAACCTGCGTGCCCCGCCCCGATAACTACAACGTCATACATTTTCCTGTCTTTAGAATTCTACCATCTTGGACTCCGCCTTGTCGACTTCGGGCTAAAAGAGATTGGCTACCCCACCATCTCAACACCCTGTAGACAAATTGCTCTGGATAGTGTAATATGCAGGCCGGAGGGTCGAATTTGGCGCATATCAAATCAGCAAAAAAATCGATTCGCATCATAGCTGAAAGGCGAAGCCGCAACAGGTCTGTTAGTAGCGCACTGAAGACCGCTATCATTAAGGCGGAAGAGCTTATCGTAGATAAGGAACTGGAGCCAGCCAGGGAGGCAGTGAAGCAGGCAACAATCGCCCTGGATAGGGCAGCGCAGAAGGGGATTATCCACTCAAATAACGCTGCTCGTCGTAAGTCGCGGCTGATGAAGAAGTTCAACGCTGCCTTTTCTTCTGAAGGTTAGGTGTTCGTGGTCTGATCAAGCATCGTCTGGAGCCTTAGGAAGTGTAGAATTGAAGCTGCTCATCCGAGCAGCTTTCTTGTTTTGGCGTAATCCGTGGATTCTAGTTCTGCCGTGTCATTGCGAGCGAAGCGAAGCAATCTCATATCGTCCCTTGGGATTGCTTCGTCGCTGCGCTCCTCGCAATGACACCCAGCAAATAAGCTTTTTAAATCTGCACTCGCGGATTAAGGTTTTGGCGAGGGTATTGACAGCAGGCCTTTGCCGTGATAAGCTACTGTGTCAGTAGAACAAGAGTTCGGAACATGTCGAGAGGTGAAAAAATGAAAGCACTGTCTACAAAGCAAAGGCGCATCCTCGCCTTTCTACGCCGCTTCCGCGAGGAGAAGGACTATCCTCCAACCATCAGGGACATTCTCAGGGGTTGTGGCATTAGCTCGACCTCGGTGGTGGACTACAATCTGAAGGTCCTGGAGAGGGAGGGCCATATCCGCCGCGACCGTGAGGTGTCGAGGGGCATCGAGCTCCTCGGTAGGGAGCGAAGGCGCATGGTGATGGTGCCCGTCATCGGCTACATAGCTGCTGGCGAGCCGATACCGGTGCCGACATCCGATACCTGGGAGATGGAGCCGCTGGACGCTGTCGAGGTCAGCAGTGAGCTTACTCGCGATCGGGGCAACGTCTATGCGCTGAGGGTAAAGGGGACGTCGATGATCGATGCCCTGATCAATGATGGCGACCTAGTTTTGATGCAGCAGGCGGCGACTGCCGAGGACGGTGAGATGGTAGCTGCCTGGCTCAAGGCGGAGGGGGAGACAACCCTGAAGAAGCTCTACCGTGAGCGTGGCCGCATTCGCCTCCAGCCGGCCAACTCCGAGATGAAGCCGGTCTACGCTGCCCCTGAAAACGTGGAGGTTCAGGGAAAGGTCGTCGGCGTCATCAGACAAGTTT
>CAZCXP010000071.1:0-12582 GCA_964502665.1 uncultured Dehalococcoidia bacterium
AGGACGGCCGACCTGTCGGCCTCGAACCATGAACGGCCCTTCGGCGGGCCCCTGAGTAAATCGGGGACGGGCTCAGGGCGAACGGATTAAACCTTGTTTTCGAAGCAGACTAAACGGCGACTAGATAAGCTGCGAATATCAACCGAAGCAATTATCGGGGTCTTTCTGCAGCAGCCGATCTCAACCTTTGGCAATTCCTTCACCTTCCCCGGTCATGAGACGGAAGCACAGCCTCCCCGATCAGGGGGACCGCCTCCCCACAATTGGGACAGCGTTTATCTGCGCCGATGTTATATCTGGTTACGCTGAAACCGTAACGCTCAATCAACGACTGGTTGCACCTGGGGCAGTAGGTATTCTCATAAGGATGTCCAGGCACATTCCCGGCATATACGAACTTGAGTCCCTCCGCCATCCCTATATCCCTTGCTCTTACCAAAGTGTCCACCGGCGTCGGTGGAACATAGGACTCGCTTCTGAACTTATATGCCGGATAGTAGCCAGTGAGGTGCCAGGGCGTGTCATCCCCCAGTTCCCCTTTGATTCTTCGGGCGATCCGCCCCAACCCAGCCTCAGCGTCGTTTATGCCGGGGATAACCAGTGTCGTTAGCTCAACCCACACCCCACACTCCTTGGCCCGGATAGCATTCCTCCAGACAACATCCACATCAGCGGTGCAAAATCTTCTGACTGCTTCAGCTTCACCCTTTATGTCGATATTCATGGCGTCCAGACCGTGAGCAACCAGCATTTCCAGCGCCTGCTCGGTCATGTAGCCGTTGGTAACATAGGTATTGTAATAGCCCTGCTCCCTGGCGAGGACAAACATGTCCAGGGAATACTCAAGGAGCAAGGTTGGCTCATTGAAGGAGACGCTGGTGCCCTGGCAATGGTACTCCCTCGCGAGCTCAACGAATTTCGTTGGGGCTATGTACCGACCCTGACCTATGCTCTCAGGTGATTTGCTGATGTCACAGTTCTGGCACCAGGGGCAACTGAAGTTGCACGACCAACTGCCGATAGTCAGGGCCCTCGTTCCTGGATAGAAGTGAAAGAAGGGCTTCTTTTCAATAGGGTTGGCGCTGATGGAGGAGATATCGCCGTACTCAAGGGTGTGAAGACGTCCGCCGATATTCCTGCGGGTAGCGCAGAAGCCCGTCTCTCCTTCAGCGATCAGGCAGCGCCTTTCGCAGGTGAGGCACTGCACCTTGTCCCCAAGAGCCTCATAAAACAGAGCCTCTCTAACACGCTCCTCAGCCATCTCGGAACACCTGGCTATTGCTTTCGGCTGACCTTCTCCTGGCAGACGGAGCAAAACTCCCAACCCTTAAGAGTGGTTCATGAAAACCATGGTATCAAGTTCATAGAATACTCCTAAACTTCAATCTCTTCTTCTGAACAATTCTTCGACTTCCTTAACCAGTTTCTCGTTTTCCTCTTCCGTTAGGCCCAGGTTACTTTCCAACCTCCGGATATAAGTATCGACCTCAGAGGAACGACTTCTAAGCTGAGCTATCTTTTCATCTTGCCTTGCCACATCTTCATCGAGATCTCCCAAATCGATCCCCAAACCAAATCTTCTATCGAGAAACTCAACCGTTTTCCTCCAGGCTCGGGGGTCTTCGGCTGCTACCAGATAGAAAGGTATCGGCACCCAAAGGCTTGCCGCAGCAATTTTTCTCCTTTTGGCAACCCACAGGAGAAAAGAGCTCAAGGTTGGCCTTTGACCAGGTGCGGTTTCGTAATCGAAACCCCTGGCCAGATCATACTGGCTCAGGATTTCTCTCATCTCTGGAGAATTGGCTACGGCCAGTAGCTCCCGGGGAGACGTATGAGCAGCTAGAGAAACCATGCCACCAATAGTGTACAGCTCTTTCGCATGGCAATAATCTTCAGCTACATCCAGAACCGAGTTCAGGAATCTGTGCCACTCGGACCCGGGTTGGCTACTTTTGAGAATCACCAGATGCTTTTCCCGGCACCAATAGAATTTGCTTACCGGAAATTGGGCTACGCCATCTTCCACTGAAACTCCCCATAGCGGAAAGAAATCTGCAGGTTCAATTTCGCCGAACTCTTCGCCTCCCAGTTTCTTATTCAGGTAGTCGGCGACCCTTGTCCCCAGCTTGCCGGCATCCTCGCTCCAACCTACCACCAGGGATGAGCTTTCTATTTCCGGTTCTCCATAGATTTCAAAGGCGTGTTTTTCACTCAATTCTAATCTTCCCTAGGTTCTTTCTTAAAGAACTTGTCGATATCCTCGAGGATTCTCTTCTTATCCTCCTCAGTTATCGGGCCCGGCTCGGTTGGCTTAGCATAGGTCACATATTTCAATTTATCGAGCTGTTCCTTTATCTCTGCAGGGAACATCTCATACAATCTTTCAACGTCCGTTTCGCTCCTCTGGACAAGCTCATCAATTCCCTCCATTTCGATTCTGAGTGCCAGAGCGGCGGTCAATACCTCCAGTACCGACTTCGAAGCTTTTGGGTAGGGCAAGGGCAGTCCCTGGAGATAGACTGGTATCTCACCCATTACGCAGATAGCTTCGATACCCCTCTGCCTGGCAACTCCCAACAGAAGCCCGTTCAAACCGGTGATATTGCCTTGCCCTCCTCTTTCTTCAACGTCCGACATTAGCAAAGTATTCTCATAGCTTCTTACTTCATCGACCAGACCTTCGATATTGGGTACTGCCCAAACTCTCGGTCTCACGGTATGATGGATAGGGGCAACGGCCGCTCCTGAAGTATAAACTCGCCGACACCCGAACTTTGAAGCGACATCCAGAACAAGACCGGCCATTTGGTAGGCCTTTTTTCCTTCGGCATAGGCCCTTCCTGCTTGAGCAGGTTGTTCCTCTCCGATGAAAAAAATCAAATCCTTTTTCTCAGTTCTCTTGAAATAGAACTTGTTAATGGGAAACTCCAAATCCACCAGCTCGCCCTCTCTAATTAGAACCTTCTTGGGGTAGAAGAAATCCCAAGGCTCTATCTCCCCGAATTCCTCTGCCCGCAGCGTTCCTCTCAAGGCATCAACCGCTATTATCCCGATATTGCCAATTCCTGGCCAACCAGCTATCAAGACCGGGTTTTCAACCTCAGGTATCTTATGAAGTCTGATTCCCATCGCTCCTCTTTTCTCTGGGGGGCGCATTTATCAGGCTCACCTGCCTCTCGAGGTTATGCCCGTAGCGTACCTCATCTCCCTCTTGGCACGGCAGTTGACCCCAATATGCTTGCACCAGTCCACCTCCATTTTACGACCGCTGCTCTCTGGTGGCAACATACTGGCACCGGGGAATGGCCCGGGGCTTGAATTCCAGCAAGTGAGGTTTAGCGAAGAAAAAGGCTTGACAGGGAGAGCTATAAACGCTATAATAGCTCCAATGCTTTGGTGGATTGGCATATTGCCACTAATTTCACGATATTATTGTAGGAGGAAAAGCCATGTCGTCAAGGGAAAAGAAGTCTATCCTTGAACCGCGGGCCAGGTTTGCCTCAAAGAAGATAACATCGCTTGATAAGTTTGTCTCAAAGAAGATAATCTCGCTTGAGGTGAAGCTGGTCGACCGATGCGTACCGGACAGGCTGCTACTCTTCTACTTGAATACGTTAGATAAGCGTGTGCCACCTAAAGCCATCGCTAAGGTCATTGACGGGCTGGACAAACTTCCTCAGAAGGTGCGCTCTTCTCTTATTACCGCGGCAGATGAGTATGTCCCAGATACGGTAGCGAGTTCGAGAAAGGTCTGTGCTGTCATTTCCGGAATTTACAAGTATGTTCCGGACAGGGTAATTCCCGCCGAGTCCGCTGAGGACTGGGCAAATGTCAAGATGAAGTTCCATATCCCAACTTTGCTATCAAGAGACGATCTGACGTCCCCAGAGGTAGCTGGCAATGAATCACGAGCATCCTGAGCATGGCAGGTGTCCGCATTGCAACTCATTGAGGTTGCACAAGTCAGGGATTGTGTATGTGAAAGAAGGACCCCGGCAGCGGTATTACTGTCGAGCCTGCCACAGGACGACCATAAAGCCTAAGTTACAGCTGAATCTGCCACTTGAGGGGGAGGGCCCAACCTGATTAAGAAGCCCCGATGAGATATCTCTTACCCTTCGAGGCCATCTTACTCTCCTGCGTGAAACCATTGTCTTGGTTACCGACCTAGCTGCCATTGTACACTTCCACCCCCTTCTAACCCTCTGCGCTCCAAACCTCCCCAACCTCAATTGTTGTAAAGAACCTGGAACCGCCTGCGAGGTTGACGTACGCTGGCAAGCAGGTATACTGAGCATGGTTCGAGTTACGATTCAACAGCCACGCCGGGAGTATTCCTGAGCGAAGCGAGGGCAAACCAGAATTGAATGACGAATACTACATGAGAAAAGCCTTGAGTCTCGCCCGCAGGGGGCTGGGAAAGACGAGTCCCAACCCTATGGTAGGGGCGTTGATTGTAAGAGACGGCGAGGTAATTGGCCAGGGCTATCATCGTCGCTACGGGGGCGACCACGCCGAGATCAACGCCATCCAAGATGCCCGGGGAGATATCAGCGGCGCAACCGTCTATGTCACCCTGGAGCCCTGCTGCCACCATGGGAAGAAAACCCCTCCCTGCCTGGATGCCCTGCTCAAATACAATCCGGCAAGAGTTGTCATCGGAACTGTGGATCCAAACCCGCAGGTTAATGGCAGAAGCATCGAGGTTCTAAGAGAGCGCGGGATTGAAACAAAGGTCGGTGTTCTAAGCGAGGAGTGTTACCGGCTCAACGAGGTCTATTTCAAGTACATTCGAACGGGAATCCCCTTTGTCACCCTGAAGTTCGCGCAGACCTTGGACGGCAGAATCGCCAGCACGACAGGTGATTCACGTTGGATAAGCTCCGAGCCCTCTCTGAAGTTGGCCCACAGACTTCGCAGCCTTCATGACGCGGTTCTGGTAGGTGTAGGCACCGTTTTGAGCGACGACCCTCGGTTAACGGTACGTCAGGTAAAAGGGAGAAATCCCCTTCGCATCGTCACCGACAGCAGGCTGAGAATCCCTCTTAGCTCCAAGATTCTCAGAGATCAGGAAATTGCCCCCACGATTATTGCTACCACCTCGCAGGCTGATAGGGGGAAACTGTCCTCCCTAACGCAGATGGGCATAGAGATTCTGATGGTCGAGGAGGACAAAGAAGGCAAGGTCGATCCAGAAGAGTTGCTCAAAAAGCTGGGGCAGAGAGACCTCTCATCCCTCTTAGTGGAAGGGGGAGCGACACTCATCACCTCGTTCATCCGGCAGAAACTTGCAGACAGGTTCGTAGTGGTGCTGGCACCCAAGATCATGGGCAAAGGCATTGATGCAGTGGGGGACCTGGGAATATCGGCCGTCGAGCGAGCCCTGAAATTGTCCTTTGTCAGGACATACAGAAGTGGAGAAGACCTGATCATTGAGGCAAGGCCAGAAGTCGATACAGGCTGAACGGAATTACCAATCATCCTCATCGGAAGTATCAACCTCTTAGTGAAGTCAGAGAAACGCATCCCATCTTCAATTGAGAAAACAGCTCCCCACGCCTCCCCGAGCAAGATTTATGCCCGCAAAGGGATTGAC
This sequence comes from uncultured Dehalococcoidia bacterium, assembly GCA_964502665.1. Taxonomy (GTDB): domain Bacteria; phylum Chloroflexota; class Dehalococcoidia; order SZUA-161; family SZUA-161; genus SOKG01. The sequence goes on from CAZCXP010000071.1 coordinate 5,597, forward strand.
AAGATTCTTTGGCCGTGGTATGTTAGGAAAACGGTTGCCTATTGCCCTTCTGCTCCACAAGAAGCATAGTCATGAGCTTTGAAACACTGGTTGTCGAGCGAAAGCTGCTCTCAATCCTACGAATCCTGAGCGATTGCCAGGAACCCTTGGGAGCCAGAGTTATTGCCCACCGGCTGAAGGAGTACGGGGTTGAACTGGGCGAAAGGGCGGTAAGATACCATCTAAAGCTGATGGACGAGCGCGGCTTAACTCGCCTCGTTGGCCGAGATGGTCGGCTGCTCACCGAGCAGGGGGAGGAGGAACTTAAGAGCGCTCTGGTTAAAGACAAGGTGGGTTTAGCCATCTCTAAGATCGAGCTGCTCGCATTTTGCACCGACTTCGATTACGAGAAGCGCTGCGGTCGTATCCCGGTCAACGTCTCATTCTTCCCCAAGCAGAAGTTCAACAAGGCGCTCCAGGTAATGAAGCCCGCTTTCAAAGAGGGTCTTTGCGCAAGCGAGCTGGTAGCCGTAGCCTCTGAGGGTGAAGGGTTGGGAGAGTTCATCGTGCCTGATGGCAACATAGGATTGGCCACTGTTTGCAGCGTTGTAATCAACGGAGCCTTGCTCAAGGCTGGCGTTCCTATGGACTCCAGGTTCGGCGGCATACTCCAGATTCGAAATCGCAGACCCTTCCGCTTCGTGGAACTCATTCACTATGCTGGCTCGTCCCTGGACCCTTCAGAGGTATTCATCAGGGCCGGGATGACTTCTGTGAAAGAGGCAGCCAGGAGAGGCAACGGCAAGATACTGGCCAATTTCCGTGAGATACCAGCCCTCTGCCGCGGGATAGCAGAGGAGGTAGTAGCCAAACTGAGAGAGGCGGGATTGGGAGGCCTGTTGGTAATGGGGAATACCAGCGAGCCTGTGTGTGAAATCCCTGTAGAACTCAATAGAATCGGCATGATCCTCCTCGGCGGGTTGAATCCCGTAGCTGCTGCCGAGGAAGCTGGCATCGAGGCTGAAAACCATGCCATGAGCACCGTGATGGAGTATCAGGATTTGACCAAATTCGAGGAGTTATGAATGGAGAAGGTGAAAATCATACCCTGTCTGGACGTGAAGGATGGCAGAGTGGTCAAGGGAGTGAACTTCGTCGATCTGAGGGACGCCCGCGACCCCGTGGAGGCAGCAGAGGCCTATTGCCGGGAGGGAGCAGATGAGCTCGTCTTCCTCGACATTTTCGCTACTGTGGAGAATAGAAAGACGAGATTGGAGTGGGTCAAAAAGGTATGCGATGTGGTTACCATCCCCTTTGCCGTAGGTGGCGGCATTGGAAGCATCGACGACATGAAAGAACTGTTCGACCTCGGTGTGGACAAGGTCTCAATCAATACCTCTGCCGTCAAGAACCCCGAGCTCATAAGGGAAGCTGCCAGTAAATTTGGGAAAGAGAAGCTTGTTGTTGCCATTGACGGGAGGAAGAATCCTCCTGGGAGCAGTCTTCCCCGGCTGGAGGTAGTGATAAGAAGCGGCACCGAGGGAACAGGGCTCGACATTGTGGAATGGGCGAAGAAAGTGGAGGAACTCGGTGCAGGGGAGATTCTGCTCACCAGCAAGGATGCCGACGGCACCAAAGAGGGCTATGACCTGGAGATGACGAAAGCCGTTGCCCAAGCAGTAGCTATACCGGTCACCGCCTCAGGGGGCGCCGGCACGCTTGAGCACCTCTACGAGGCAGTAGCCATAGGGAAAGCGGCGGCAGTTCTGGCCGCTTCCGTTTTCCATTTCGGAGAAATATCGATACCACAAGCGAAGAAGTATCTCAAGGAAAAAGGGATTCCGGTAGAAATCTAGCCCGTAGGGGTGAACCTACGTGTTAACCCTAGCCCGTAGGGGTGAACCTGTGTGTTAACCCTAGCCCGTAGGGGTGAACCTGTGTGTTCACCCTTGATCCTTATCATGGGTAGGTTGCCCGACGTCGGGCAACCTACCCAGCCATAAGACGATGATACGTCTGGCGGAGAATCAACCAAAGCCATGATTACCATCATTGGAGCCGGAGTAATCGGGCTGGCTGTAGCTGCCCAAGTAGCGGGAAAGGGCAGGGAAGTCTACATACTGGAGAAGAACGAGACATTTGGCAAAGAAACGAGTAGCAGGAACAGCGAAATCATCCATGCAGGCATCTACTATCCCGAAGGCTCGCTGAAGGCAGAGACTTGTGTTGCCGGCAACGCCCTGCTTTACGAGCTCTGTCAGCGACACGGGATAGGCTATAGAAAGGCAGGCAAACTCATAGTAGCAACCAAGGACGAAGAGATCGGGAAACTTGAGGCATTGCTGGAACGAGGAAAAAGGAATGGGGCCAAGCGTCTGACAATGCTCTCCAAGAAAGGCGTTAGGGAGCTGGAACCAAATGTGGAAGCAGTTGCTGCCATTTTCTCAGCTTCGAGCGGGATCGTAGACTCACACGCTTTGATGAAATACTTTCTCAATAGGGCGAAAGAGAAAGGGGCTGAAATAGCCTACAAGTCAAAGGTCGTTGGAATAGAAAGGCTATCCGGTGGATACGAAGTGACAGTGGAAAATGGCTCCAGGTCTTTTCCCTTCAAAACAGAAGTCCTGATAAACTGCGCCGGCTTACATTCCGACAAAATAGCTCGACTTGCGGGGATCGATATAGACGAGGCAGGCTATAGACTATTGTACTGCAAAGGGGAGTATTTCAGCGTAGCCAATATCAAAAGCAGGCTGGTCGAAAGACTAGTATATCCAGTGCCACAGCCCAGTACAGGAGGAACGGGAATCCACACTGTTATGGATGTTGAAGGAAGAATGCGGTTAGGTCCCAACGCACGATACGTAGATGAGATAGACTACAAGGTTGATGAGTCACAAAAAGGGGTTTTCTACAACTCAGTGAAACCATTTCTCCCTTTCATTGAGTACGACGACCTGGAGCCGGAGATGGCGGGTATTCGTCCCAAGCTTCAGGGTCCGGGCGAAGACATCAGAGATTTTGTAATCACGCACGAACGCGATAGAGGCCTGCCTGGATTCATAAACCTGATTGGCATCGAGTCGCCAGGGTTAACAAGCGCCCCGGCGATAGCAAGATATGTTGAAAGCATAGTAAACGAGATATTGTGAACAAGAATACGAAGGAGGAACGGATACCTTTGAGCAAACCGAGTCGAATCAGGCACCACAATATCCTAGAACAAGGGCCTTTGGCAAGAAAAAGTGGTTACCCTAGCCGCAGATACTACCTGGCAAAGAGTAACCGAGACCAAATCAACAAAAGGAGTCCTACACTATGAATCTACAACGGCCAAATGCAAACGAGGCAACCAGAACCACTAACCGCTCCAGGAGCGTAGTGCCCATGAGTGGTCTCTGCACGCGCTGCCTTGACGGCTGCACGGGAAACTGCGAGGTGTTCAAGGCAACCTTCCGCGGCCGAGAACTCATCTATCCTGGACCCTTCGGTGAAATCACCGCCGGGGGTGACAAAGACTATCCCATTGACTACTCGCATCTCAATATCCAAGGATATGCTCTAGGAGCCAGGGGGCTACCACCCGGTATTGTCGGTGATCCGGACACTGCTACCTTCCCTGCGGTCAATACTGAGACTGAATACGGATGGGACATCAAAGTCAAGATGAAGGTTCCTATCTTTACCGGCGCCTTGGGTTCGACAGAGATAGCGCGCAAGAATTGGGAGCATTTTGCGGTTGGCGCTGCCATCAGCGGAGTTACACTGGTCTGTGGCGAGAACGTTTGTGGCATCGACCCACAGCTTGAGCTTGATTCAAGCGGCAAAGTAGTCTCGGCACCAGACATGGATCGCCGAATCGAGATCTACCGACGTTACTACCAGGGCTATGGCGAGATCCTGGTGCAGATGAACGTCGAGGACACCAGGCTTGGCGTCGCTGAATACGTACATAGGAAGCACGGACTCGAAACTATTGAATTGAAATGGGGGCAGGGCGCGAAGTCTATCGGCGGAGAGATAAAGGTCAATAGTCTAGAACGTGCACTGGAACTGCAGAAACGTGGATACATTATTACCCCCGACCCTTCAAGCGATGTTAACCTAGCAGCATTTAAGGACGGAGCTATCACGGAATTTGAACGTCACAGCAGGCTCGGTTTTATCGACGAAGAAGGTTTCTACGCTGAAGTCCAACGCTTAAGGGACATAGGGTTCAAACGCGTCACCTTGAAAACTGGCGCCTACGGGCTGCGTGAGCTGGCTATGGCCATCAAGTGGGGCTCCAAAGCCAGAATCGACCTTCTTACCATAGACGGCGCCCCTGGTGGAACAGGTATGAGCCCCTGGCGGATGATGGAAGAATGGGGTATGCCAAGTCTTTACCTGCACGCTGCGGCTTATGAGTTTTGCAGCAAGCTGGCCGAAAAAGGAGAGCGGGTGCCCGATATTGCCTTCGCGGGGGGGTTCAGCAGCGAGGACGGTGTATTCAAGGCGCTCGCCCTTGGCGCACCATTTGCCAAAGCAGTCTGCATGGGGCGTGCTTTGATGATTCCAGGTATTGTTGGCAAGAATATTGCCCAGTGGCTCAAGGATGGTAAGTTGCCAAATACAGTCGGCCAATTTGGCTCAACCCCGGAAGAGATCTTTGTCAACTACGAAGACGTCATGAATATGGTTGGCAAGAATGAAATGAAGAACATTCCCCTGGGAGCCATAGGAATCTATAGCTACGCTGAGAAGATCAAGGTGGGATTGCAGCAGTTGATGGCAGGTGCAAGATGCTTCAGCGTGCCCGCAATTAGCCGGCGTGAGCTGATGTCTTTGACCGAAGAGTGTGCCAAAGTAACGGGAATACCCTACCTAATGGAGGCCTATAGAGAAGAGGCGCTGAAGATTCTTGCTGCTTAGACCCGCAGCTTGACCAAATGAACGGGCTCCGACATATCGGAGCCCGTTTACTATAACCCGCTGCACTGAGCAGCAGTCATCTTATTCGATGGCTACTACTCAGCATTGACAGGACAAGGAGAGCTGGGTACAATCAGCGTGGCGACAAGCAAGGCGCTGACTCCCCGCAAAAGTGCAGTGATTTGACTGTTCGCCGCAGCCGAAATAGGGGCCGTTAGCTCAGGGGAAGAGCACCTGACTTTTAATCAGGGTGTCGTGAGTTCGAATCTCACACGGCTCACCAACGCTAATTAATCTGTAGCTAATCCGAAGCTAAGCGAAACCATCCCGACATCGGGGTGGTTTCTTATTTTCCACAAAAGTGACACCCTGATTCGCCCCAGAATTCAAGGCCCCATCACCTTCCCTACTTGTCTGGCAGACAATTTACAGGAAAGGCAGGCAAGTATATATGGTGAAGGTAAGAAGGCTCAATCTCAGGTGGTACGATCTCGACATGCCGAACCTAGATCTGATTAAACTCATCTCGCACTTCGCCTACTCCAAAAAGGCCGAAGCTAAATCGCCCAAGACGGTCTCTTGGTATAACGAAATGCTCCTCGATTTCGTCAAATTCCTCAGGTCAACGGGCAGAGAGGCCATCCTCGCCGAACTCAACGCCACGAGCGTGAGGGAATTCATTATCCACGAACAACAGAGAGGGGTTTCCCCTTATACCGTGCAGGGGAAGGTAAGGGCACTGAAGGCTTTCACCTCATGGCTCCTTGCCGAAGGCTACACGACTGAAAATCTCTTGGCCGTCGTCAAACTGCCGAAAGTACCCACCAGAATTGTGGAGCCGCTGACGGCTACAGAAATAGACAGCTTGATATCTGCCCAGAATCCATTGACATCTCTTGGGTGCCGCAACATAGCTATTCTGCTAACCTTTCTGGACACTGGTATCCGACTGAGCGAGCTGTCCAATCTGCCTTTCGAGGATGCTCACATTGAGGAAGCCTATCTCAAGGTGCTAGGCAAAGGTAGTAAGGAGAGAGTGGTTCCAATCGGCACGCTGGCGCAGAAAGTATTGTGGCGGTACGTCTTTCATTTTCGCCCTGAACCAGTGGGAGAGTCGGACAACTACGTCTTCCTTACCCTAGATGGGAAATGCCTGCAGCCCAATGCGGTCAAGCTGCTGCTGAACCGGTGGGGCAAAAGAGCCGGGGTACCGAGGCTGCACGCCCATCTATGCCGCCATACCTATGCCACGAACTTCCTCAGCCACAAATGCGGTGACGTATTCAGGCTGAAACTCATTCTGGGACACAGCACACTAGAGATGGTAAACAGGTACGTCCACTACGCATCAGCTCAGGATATGATCAATGGCCGTGTCTCATCACCGATGGATCACATCGGCATCAACAAACTTAGGGGATACAAAATCGATCGCCTACTCAAGAGTGCCGCGCGTTGAAGCCTGCACTACGCGCACCAAACTTCTATCCATTAGGCGGCGTGCAAGCAAGTGAAGTACAGATGCGGCCACAAGCGATGTGACAAGGAGCACGAGCCTTTGCCCAACCCGGCCCTATTGATATTCCCGGGCTGACAATTCTCCAGAGCGATTTCTAGTAGGTGCCAGTTTTGTTCATTCGTTGTTCAGATAATCGTTCACCAATCGTTCAAGTGTTCGCTCAAGTCGTCGTTCATCGCGTTCACATGTTTCTGGAAATGCAACAAATCATATAGGGAGGTACACAATGCAGAAGCTGTCATTGAAGAAGCAATTGACCATTGTCAGGCTCTACCTCAGTGGTCTTTCCTACCAAGAAATCAATGCCAAGGCTGGGGTGAGCAAGGGCACCGTTGCCAACGTCGTTGCTGACTTGAGGGCAGGGCGAATCCTCGACACAATAGTCGCAGGCAAACCTGCAGTCAACCCATCTAACAATCCACTCATTGAGGCCCATGGCGCTATCTTGATGAATCCAAAATTGCCAGCCATGTTATAGAGAGCGAAGACCCCGGTCGGTAGCTTCAGGGTATGCTCTATCATTCCATCTGAGGTCAACACTGGCTTGCCCTTTGATACACCCTCCTTCTCCAGCAGA
>CAZCXP010000072.1:0-12469 GCA_964502665.1 uncultured Dehalococcoidia bacterium
CCCATTTGCACCTTTTTGCGCCTTAGCACACCTGTTGACAAATGGTATCAATAGTGGTATCATAGCCCTAAGTAAGATGGGTTCCATAGAAGAATTAGTCAAACAAATAAGCAGGAACCCCAAGGATGTTAGGTTCGTTGACATTTGTAAAGTCTGTGAATACTACTTTGGTGAAGCCCGCAAGAAGGGTAGTCATTGTATATACAAGACTCCGTGGCAGGGCGACCCCAGAATAAACATACAGAACGATAAGGGTAAGGCAAAGGCATATCAAGTTAGACAGGTACTAAGAGCCATTGAAAGGCTGGAGGCAGAACATGGCACTGGCAAATGACCACTACACCTATCGGGTTACCTGGTCTGATGAGGACGGGGAATACGTAGGCTTGTGTGCCGAGTTCCCCAGCCTGAGCTGGCTGTCCGAAACCTATGAGGCGGCGTTGCAGGGTATACGTGATGTTGTGGCAGAAGTCGTTTCAGATATGCAGGCCAATGATGAACCGATCCCCGAGCCACTTGCAACTAAGCGTTATTCGGGCACTTTCACGGTTCGCGTACCGCCAGAGGTGCATCGCAGCCTCGCTATAGAGGCAGCAGAGTCCAATGTCAGTCTCAATCGGCTTATCAGCGCAAGGTTGAGCACACCTTAAATGTACCTACATAGTAGGCATTGTCAGACGGGTCTAGTCTCGCGGGTCACGTCGATTCTAGGAGCCCCACCTCCAGAAACGTAATAATACTGAAAAACTCCCATTTGTTCCTTCTGCCTTAGCCGGCTAGGAGACCGCGTCGCTCCAGGTCCTCCACCATATCCTTAAGCCCGAGTTCCTCAAGCTTAGCCCGCGTCTGCAGGCCTGTTGCCACATCCCATCCCCTGAGGCTGTAGTACTCGTCCTTCATCGCTTCGAATTTCTCCCTGTCAAGCACTGCGCCCTTCTTGCTCACCACCCCGTCACCCCTACCCGGGGACAGAAATTCAGGATTGTGCAGATCGAACTTCAGGGGCTTGGTATAGTTGTATTCGGAAATCCTATCGCTATCTCTCCCTCGGTGGCCTTCCCTGGCAAGTATCGCCCTCTGGACATTGAATATCCGCTCACCTATCCGGTAAAGGCCGTCCTCATCTATCTTGTTTCCGGTAACCGCAGAAAGGACCTTGCTTTCGACAGTAGGGTCACCCATATGATCATCGGTTTGTCGGGAGAACATAATTGGGAATAGGTAGCTGCAAAGGATCAGGCTGTCTTTGGCGCATTCGCGGTCCTGGATTATTTTCGCTGCCAGGGCTTTCCCTTCATAGGTGGTGAAGTCCACCGCTGCCTCACTGCCCAACAATCTCTTGCCGATGGCGCGGAATACATCGTTAGAAACGAACGCACCGTCTTGTTTATAGACCCACATCAGCCAGAGATTCAGAGCACCCAGCTCATTTAGCTGGCCCATGGGCTGCCTCGGTTCAGTGGCGTACATCAGCCCGGTACTGATATACATCCTGGGATTCTCTATAAGGGCGAAGTGGCCGCTGTCGGTAATGTAGTCGGTGAGCAATTCTCTTGCCCCCTGCCCCACCGCATCGGCGGCCCTTATGGTTCCCTGAGCAAGGACGTCTCCAATGCCCTCCCTGAGCCCGATCTTTCTTACCAGGGTCTCAATATACTCAAGGCTGCCTTGCTTTGAAAGAGGGATGCCGGTGTTTTCATCGGTCAGGATGCCTGCCTGGTGGCATTTTGAGAGCCACTGCATCATTACGTCGATCTGGTGGGTATCAACCCCGAATTCGTTGCAAATCATATTTGCCAAGAATGGAACCTCGTTAGACTCCCCGTAGTATTTGCGCGCCCGCAGTATGTAGAAGGTGGCCGAGCCACACATGTATTTGCCGACCTTGCCGTTTGATGCCCTGTAGGTCCCTCTGAAACAGAACCCGCCCGTGCAACCGTAGCAGTAGTCTTTCTTCAACTTCATACCCTGGTCTGTTCCCGGCGTTACCCCCATACTGAGTCCTGTCCTCAATTTACGGGCATAATCGGCCAGCTCCCGGTACCTTTGGGGGTTGGCCGCCTTCACCTTGCCGCTGCCCCTCACCGCGATGGCCTTCAGTTTCTTGGAACCCATGACAGCTCCAAGGCCGCTGGAGCCGCTGGCATCTTTGTCAGCGAGGACGGAGGCAAAAGCAACCATGTTCTCACCGGCGGGACCAATGGCCGCCACATTTACTGCACTCCCTAGCTGTTCTTTCAGCATATCCCTGGTCTCTACCGTGCTTTTCCCCCAGAGGTTGGAGGCGTCTCTGACCTCAACAATCTCGTCCTGTATGAGAATATAGACCGGTTTCTCCGATCGCCCATGAATCACGAGCGCATCGTAGCCAGCGAGTTTGAGCTGGGCACCCCAGTTTCCCCCTAGATTGCTGTAGTTGAAGTACTCAGGGGTAGTAAGGGAGGATTTGCCGCAGATCTGCCATCTGGAGCCACTAACGCCCTTAAACCCTGCCAGCGGCCCAGTAGCAAATATCAGCCGGTTTTCGGGGTCGAAGGCCTTGACCTCTGGCGGTACCTCGTCCCAGTAAATCTTGGCGGCAATACCTCTCCCCCCGAGAAACCTGTCGGCATAATCCATGGTCGGCATACGGGTTACGCCTCCCGAAGATAGGTCAACCCTGAGGATTTCTCCCGCATATCCGTATTGGCCTGTCATTTTGAGACCTCTTGACGCTACCGTCCTTTGAATATCGGCTCTCTCTTCTCCCAGATAGAGCTTATCCCCTCTTTGAAATCCTCGGTGGCGAAGAGGATGTTCATGATATAGACTTCATAGTCCATGTGCGCTGCCATATCATGTGCTTGAGCTCCTTTGTACATGGCAGCCTTAGTCATCGCCACCGCCAGCGGCGCGTTCCTGGCGATCTTGGTCGCCATGTCCTTGGCGGCTGACATCAGATTCTCATGGGAAACCACCTTATTTATGAGGCCTATCCTCTCCGCCTCCTGAGCATCGAGCGGGTCGCAGATCAGCGCCAGTTCCAGGGCTTTGGTTATTCCGACAGCGCGCGGCAGAAGATAGGTGCCGGCACCATCAGGGATGAGCCCCCGTTTCGCCTGAGGCATGCTGAACTCAGCATTCTCCGAGGCAACCCTCAAATCGCAAGCTAAAGCCAGAACGAAGGCCCCACCCATTATAATGCCGTTTATTGCGGCAATTACTGGCTTGGGTATACTCTGGATTTTGAGCACGACTGTCAGAAAACTCCTCTCGCCATGACTGATCGCGCGCCCCCTGACCGTACTCGCCATCGACGGCAGCTCTTCATCACGCAGCGTTGCCGCCCAGTTGAGATCAATTCCGGTGGAGAAAGCCCTGCCCGTACCGGTGAGGATGATTGCCCTAACTTCCTTGTCCCTGGCTGCCTCGTCAAACGCCATATCGATCTCAGCCGTCATCTCCATGTTGAAGGCATTGAGCTTCTCAGGACGATTGAGGGTTATTATTGCCACCCCGTCTTCCTTCTCAATCAGAACCATGTTATAAGGCATTTTCTACCTCCTTTTCGTTCCTTGGGGCAAATCACGACATCATTGTACACCAGGCAGCGTTGTTATTGAAGCTATGTCCTCGTTGGCTAGCGGTCATTTTGAAAATATCAAAACACGCCTTGCACGCCTTGACACGGCGTGCGAAAGGTGGTATATTATGGTACGAAGCAATGAGCTTAAACATGTATAAGGAGAATAGTTATGGCCACCTAAGTGGAGAAAGTCACTATCAGTTTACCCAGAAACCTAATTCTATTTGCTGATCAAGTCGCAAGCGAAAGGAAAGCGAGTCGCAGCAAGGTGATTTCCTCATGCTTGCAGGAATTTGCCGATAAACGCTTGCGTGAGCAAATGGAAGAAGGGTATAAAGCTATGGCTAAGGAGAATCAGCAGTTGGCCAATCTAGCTGCGGAGTTGGCAAGCGAAGTGCTGCCTGCGTGGTAATGGTGTCGTTATGCCGCAGGAAATCAGGCGTGGTGGAATCTATTGGGTGGATTGGAACCCTGGAAGAGGTAGTGAGCAGATAGGCAGAAGGCCAGCCCTAGTCATTCAGAATGATATCGGGAATAAACATAGCCCTACCACAATTGTAGCTGCTTGCAGCGCAGCACAAGAGAGGCCATATCCGTTCATCGTTCCTGTCACAATGAAGGAAAGTGGATTGCCTAAAGACTGTAGTATCAACCTATCGGCGATTATGACGATAGATAAATCACGCCTATGTGAAAAGGCTGGCGAATTAACCAAACAGAAAATGGCCGAAGTAGATGAAGCTATCAAGAAAAGCCTGAGCCTTTAGTAGTGCGTCATTTTCTGTCAGCTGTCGTTGGACAGAGGTTGTGAGAAGCGATTCATTCATTATGCCGGGTAGCAAGTAGGAGTCCGGCGTGCACCGAGAAGGAGGCTGGTCTTCAGCAGTCAAGGCCCTTGGGGATGCCGGTATCCCAGCTTGCCTTCACAAACAGGATAGGGTGATAGGATAGCGAACCCCTGCCCCAACACCAGCAAAGCCCTATACCGGGAATTCAGCGTCCTGACAAAGCATGATCCGCTGGCGGCGGTTGTTCTTCACTGCAGGTACCAGTCCAAGGACCCGACGTCCTGGGCATTCTGCGCTTCGGAAGGCAGTTGTATGGAGACAGGCTTATTGTAGTCGTAAAACAGCATATCTATCTTGTAGCTGCCTGTCACCGTGTCGCTCCCCACTTCGATACTAACATCGTATTCTACGTGAGAACGCATGGGGAAGAAGGTGTCCTTGGCATACCAACCTTTGGCGCTGTAGCCGGATATCGAATCCTTGGTCAGTCCGAAGTCCCCGGTCGTCCGGAGCTGCCAACGTATCACCTCAAACAGCGCGTCCATGTCTGGGGAGATTTCGGCGACATAGCAGGGAATGCCCTTCACGCTCTCTGTCTTCAGGAGCTTGACCTCGGCCCCACGAATGAGTTCAATCTGTTGGCTTAGCAGTTCCTGTGGTTCCCAAAGCTCTTGTGACACGGCTCCTTTGATCCACTCCTCGGGCTCCCCCGGTCCCGGTGGAGCTCCTATATAGCCCGTGTCACCCAAGAAATACATCCTTATCGGGATCGTCATTTCCTGTTGCTGGCCGTCGACCCTGGTGTCCGTCGTCATGGAAATTTCAGCCTGCATTTCCCGGTCTGGTATATCGATGGCGCCGGTCTGATTGATGGTCATATGCATTTCACCGTGCTCGCCCTCGACAGTGCCCTCCAGGCTCCCGTCGAGGTCAATCTCGAATCGACAGGTTTCCTGCGCGTCGATGCTTGCCAGTGTGCCTTCGATAAGTTCCTGGTCGGTTATATCCACCGCCCCACCACCGCCTCCACACGCAGCCGCTGCTATCCCCATCAGCAACACCAAGATTACCAAGATAGCCACTTTCTTCACTGCTTAGTCCTCCTTTTCTTCTTGGCGAATCCCAAATCCACGGGTGCCAGCAGGCCGCAAGGTGCCACCACAGCCTTCGGTTGACGTGGTTAGTAGTAGGACTTCATTCTGCTCGTCCTCGGTCGAGCAGGGCGCCAGGGAGTATGTTAGCCCGCACTTATGGTGCGTATAGGGCGAGAACCCTGTGGAAGTCCATCTCATGTTGGGCTCACATACCTTTTACCATGTACGCCTGGGCTTGTCAACAGCGCGTAGTGGTCATTATGATTGGTGGCCCCTGCGATGGTGATCGTCTCTTCGGGCCGGTTATCGCCCACGAAATATGACTCCATAACCGGGGTGCGACACGACCGATTGGTGCTTGGGGTATAATGCAGCACTGCTGCCCTACGATCAGGTAGGCGATGATCGTCTTCCGGGCAACATGTCGTACAGCTGGACGTGGTGGACAACGGCCACGTCAGCCGTTTTCCCTGACGACCTGCGGCCCTCAAGTGGGTAGGCTAGAGCCAACCTACCAAGGGTTTCATGAAATGGACAGCCGTTCGACTCCTACCACCTGACAGGAATAGCTTTTTCTGTAGAGAAATCAGGAGGTGGGGTCAAGTCTATGTGCAGATCTTCGACCACGTGCTGGCGCAGTGCTCCCAGGAGTTTGTGAAGCTGCTGCTGCTCGTCTGTTGACAAGGCGGGCGCGGACTCTTTGATGAGGCCTTTGATCGCCGCTATTCCGATGCCGCAGGCCTCCTCACCCTTGGCAGTTAGCTTGATCTCTGTGAACGGGCGTCCCTTGCGCTTCGGTATTCTTGTTACCAGGAGTTCCTCTTCCATTCTGTTGAGCAATCCTGTAACGCTCTGACTTTGGCGGGAGAGAAAGCGGGCGATCTCAGCGGTGGTCAACAGGCCGGGGTAGTCCCGGCAAATCCACAGAACGGCTAGCTTCTCGGGTGTTAGACCTACCTTGGCAAGTCTAGTCTCGGCTGCCTTGTCCATCACAGACCAGGTTTGGCGAAGAAGCGCCCAGGTAGTGAGAGTCCTGTCTGAAAGCTGAAGATCGTACATTGGATGCCTCCTATGTTTTTTCAGTTGCCACCGGCGAGGGGCCGCTGGCCGGAGCCTGGGTGCTACCTCAGCCCTGCTTGGTCTCTGGAGTATTTGTCCTTCGCGGGCCAGCTACCCTGTTCTCTCACAGTCGCATCTGATTATATACAAGTGTACGCCCATTAGCATTAAGAACCGATTACGGATAGGTAGGTAGAAATTACGAAGAGCTTACAATTAGCTTACATTATTGAACAACTCATCCAAGCCCCGCTATTGACATTCCCAGCAGCCTGTGGTAAATGGTAGTATACTTCCTACACAATGCTCTCTTGTTTTTTGCCCTTGCCATTTTCGCTCTGCGCGCCGCCCCGTGCAGGGAGCGGCGTTGCTCCAATAGGAGGCCGATGAGTCACGACTAAACGACCGTTCTGCGTTTCTCGGTCTTTGTGAGCCCTGTGGGCCAGAAGCTGGGTGCAATCAAAGGAGGACGATTATGGAAGACAAGCAAGCCATAGAGGAGGCCCTGGGAAGGAGACTTCTTCTGGGGGAAAACCTCGCCCGTAATGCGCGTAAGTTTCCCGACAAGGAGGCCCTGATATACGGAGAGACGCGCCTGACCTACAAGCAGTTCAACGCTCGCGTCAATCGACTGGCCCATGCTTTCTTAGATCTGGGAATCAAGAAGGGGTCTAAGGCGGCAATACTGGCCTTCAACTGCAATCAGTTCATGGAGTCCTACTTCGCCCTGGGGAAGATCGGGGCGGTGGCTGCACCCCTCAACTTCCGGCTTCATGCTGAGGAGCTCACATACATCGTAGACCACTCCGACGCAGAGGCCTTCATCATGGGAGAGGCCTTTGTGGAGACCGTCAGGGGCATCCAAAAAGACCTGCCCAAGGTGAAGAACTACATTTCCATCACCGACAAACCGGTGGAGGGCATGCTGCACTTCGAATCCTGGATGGCTAAGTATCCCGACGATGAACCGCTCATTCTCGTGGATGAAGATGACCCGGTATTCATTATGTACACCGCAGGGACCACCGGCAGGCCCAAGGGTGCCGTCCTGACACATAAGAATGAAATACTGATGTGGATGATAGCGTCCTCTGTTGTGCTCTCCGAGCCCGGACTTGGCGATGTTTGGAACTACAAGGCTTTCGCCGCTCCTCCGATATTCCATCTGGCAGCCTTCGGTTACTGCCAGTTCATATTCTTCCTGGGCGGAACTGTAGTGCTGCCCACCGAGGTTTTCAATCCGGCCTACATCATGGAGACCATCGAAAAGGAGAGGATCAACACAATCCTCCTGATACCCGCCATGACCTTCTTCCTGCTGCAGTTGCCTGATCTGGACAAATACGATACCAGTTCCCTCAGGGTCTGGGCGACAGGGGCGGCAATTCTCCCTACGGAGACCCGCAAGCAGATCATGAAGCACTTCCCCAATGTCAAGATATTCGACTTGTTCGGGCAGACCGAGATGAGTCCGCTGGTTTCAGCTCTCAGGCACAGCGAAGCCGAGGGTAGGGAAACATCGGTGGGCAAAGCCCTCCCCTTTATCGAGATACGAGTCGTTGACGACAACGATAATGACGTCCCAGTGGGGACGGTCGGTGAAGCGATCTACCGCGGACCTACAGTGATGAAGGAGTACTACAAGAATCCTGAGGCCACTGCGGGAGCCATGAGAGGTGGATGGTTTCACTCCGGTGATCTGGTCAGGCGGGATGAAGAAGGCTACATTTACATCGTGGACCGAAAGAAGGACATGATCATCAGCGGGGGGGAGAATATCTACCCCGCCGAGATCGAGGAGGTGCTCTATAAGCATCCCAAGATCCTTGAGTGTGCCGTTATCGGGTTCCACGATGAGGAGTGGGGCGAATCAGTCAAGGCCATCGTGGTTCCAAAGCAAGGAGAGACTATGACCGAGGAGGAGGTCGTGGAGTACTGTAAGGAGCATCTAGCCAGCTACAAGAAGCCCAAATCGGTGGAGTTCGTGGATGCACTTCCCCGTAACCCCGCGGGAAAGGTGCTCAAGACGGTGCTCAGGGAGGAGTATGGCAGGTCCGTTAGATATTAGTGCAATCCTCACCCTCACCCTTCGGCAAGCTCAGGACAGGCCCTGACCTCTCCCATCAAGGGAGAGGAACCCACCGATCCTCCCTCCCCTCGTGGGAGGGAGTTAGAGGGAGGGGGAATTCACCCTCATCATTCGGCAAGCCTGTCCCGTCAAGGGAGAGGGATTCTTGGGAGCATAATCTGTAACATTGACGCTCAAGCTCAAAGGTGGTACAGTCATCTCGCCAAGAAAATAAACAGAGAGGATGGAGTACTATGGCAGGGATCACTTCTTACGGCGCTTATGTTCCTCTACACCGCATAAACCGCATGACTATCTATTCAGCTCTGGGGTGGCTGAATCCGGCATCTCTCCTGCCCGGGGAAAAGGCAGTAGCCAATTATGATGAGGACAGCCTTACTATGGCAGTGGCTTCGGCCATGGATTGCCTGGAGGGTATTGAACGGGAGAAGATCGACGGGCTATTCTATGCCACCACCACCACGCCCTACAAGGAAAGGCAGAATGCAGGGATAATCGCCACCGCACTCGACCTTCCTCCTGAAATCCGGACCTCCGACTTCACCACCTCCATCAAGTCTGGAACCGGTGCCCTGATTTCTGCCTACGATGCTGTAACATCGGGTTCGGCGAAGAATGTCATGGTCTGTGCTTCCGATTGCCGCCTGGGGAAACCGGGCGGCTTTCAAGAGGAGATCTACGGAGATGGTGCCGCAGCCGTTCTTCTGGGGAATAACGGGGTGATCGCCAGCGTCGAGGGCACCTATTCCGTCTCTTATGACTTCGTCGATACCTGGAGGGCCACAGAAGATAGATACAATCGTGCCTGGGAGGATAGATGGGTCCGAGATGAGGGCTACGGCAAGTTCATCTCCGAGGCCATCTCTGGGCTGCTACACAAATACAACCTTACGCCCCAGGACTTCGCCAAGGTGGTGTACCCCTGTCTCTATGTGAGAGCCCACGCAGACATAGGCAAGAAGTTGGGGTTTGAACCAGCCCAAATACAGGACCACATGTTTACCTCGATAGGCAACACCGGCACTGCTTACACGCTTATGATACTGGTGGCCGCACTCGAGGATGCCAAGCCCGGGGACAAGATACTCGTTGCCAGCTATGGAAATGGGAGCGATGCCCTATACCTCCAGGTGACCGACGAAATAGAGAAGGCGAGGGATAGAAGAGGGATCAAAGGACACCTGGCTTCCAAGAAAGACCTGGGCAGCTACGAGAAATATGCCACCTTCCGTGAGATACTCGACATAGATACCGGCGGTCGTGGCGAGGAAATCGCTACCACCCAACTGTCAACCCTGTGGAGGGAACGCAGGATGATCCTGGGCCTTTGCGGATCGAAGTGCAAACGCTGTGGCACCCCACAATATCCTCGTCAGGAGGTATGTGCCAACCCCAAGTGTGGAGCCGTTAATGAGATGGAGGACTATCGCTTCTCCGATAAGAAGGGGCGCTTGTTCACCTATACCGGGGATGTTCTGGCTTTCAGCCCCAGCCCACCCGCGATCTACGGAATGGTAGACTTTGAGGGCGGCGGGAGATGGCTGTTTGATCTAAACGACTGTGACCTTGATTCGCTCGAGGTAGGTATGCCAGTAGAGATGAGCTTTCGCAGGAAATACCACGATGCGTCGCGTGGTATCCACGCCTACTACTGGAAAGCAACGCCGGTTCGAGCTTAGAAGTCTATTCGAAAGGGAGGCAAGATGGCCGAAGGGATAAAGGATAGAGTTGCTATCATCGGAATGGGATGCACCAAGTTTGGAGAACGGTGGGACATGGGCGCCGGGAACCTGATGGTCGAGGCTTTTACTGAAGCTATTGAGGATGCCGGCATAGAGAAGAAAGACATCGATGCTGCCTGGTCTGGCACCTGCTATGAGGAGGTCTCTGTGGGGAAATCCGCCATCCCTCTAGCGGTGACACTGAAGCTGCCGTTCATTCCGGCAACGAGGGTTGAGAATTTCTGCGCCACCGGTTCCGAGGCTCTAAGAGGGGCCTGTTATGCCGTCGCCGCCGGTGCCTACGATGTCTGTTTGGCGCTTGGTGTGGAGAAGCTTAAGGATATCGGCTACGGCGGTCTTCCTCAAGTTGACACGCAAGTGGGGACAACATTCAGGTTTGTCTTTCCCAACTATACTCCTCCCGGGATGTTCGCCATGATGGGTACCAGGTATTTCGCGCAGTATGGCCTCAGCCCCCAGGAGGGCAAACGCGCCCTGGCCCATATATCGGTGAAAAGTCATCACAATGGGGCTTTGAACCCCAAGGCTCACCTTCGCCGTGAGATCACCATCGATGAGGTAATGAATGCCCCTATAGTTGCCTGGCCTTTGGGCTTGTTCGATTGCTGTGGAGTAAGCGACGGCGCGGCAGCAGCTATAGTGACCCGGGCTGACATCGCCAAGAAATTCAGACCTGACCCCGTCTATGTCAAGGCGCTCCAGATCGCTGTAAGTTCAGGGGAAGAGATGATGTGCACCGACTGGGATTATGCTCACGTGGAGACCACTGTCCATGCCTCCCAGAGCGCTTACCAGGAGGCAGGGATTAGCAGACCTCGGGAAGAGATAAGCATGATGGAAACCCACGATTGTTTTTCTATCACTGAGCTTACCGAATATGAGGACCTGGGGATCTCTCCCAGAGGGCGTGCCAAAGAGGATATCGAGGCAGGATTCTTCGACCTCGATGGCAAAATCCCCTGCCAGCCTGACGGAGGCCTTAAGTGCTTTGGCCATCCTATCGGCGCTTCCGGGCTGAGGATGATGTATGAGATGTACAAGCAGCTTCAGGGGAAGGCTGGACCTCGCCAGCTAAAGAACCCCAAGCTTGGCCTAACCCATAATATGGGAGGTATTCCCCCGCTAAATGTCGTCAGTGTCTGCATAGTCGGGCTCTAGATTTGCAGATGGAGGCCGATCCCGGGTGCGCCCGTTCATTTCGTCAAGCCAAAGGAGGAAGACATGGACTTCGCTTTGACTGAAGAGCAGAGTATGCTGAAGACCAATGTCCGCAATTTTCTGGAGAAGGAGATAGTGCCTGTAGTCGATGAGCATGAGAAGGAGGGCCCGCTGACCAAGGAAGCGGCTGTCGCCTTCATTCGACGGTTGACGCCCTTCGGCTATCTGGTTGGCTTTCTGCCCGAAGAGTACGGCGGCTCCGTATTAGAAGCCAAGACCAACGGTGTCCTCCTTGAGGAACTGGCCAGGGCCTGGGCCAGCCTCGCCGGAACGCTTTTTATTGCTGCAGGCTTCTGGTGGCTCTTGAACGAGGCGGGCAGCCCGGAGCAGAAGGACAGGCTGCTGCCTCTGGCAGCCTCCGGAGACTACATAGGTTGCATAGCAATTACGGAGCCCAACGCCGGTTCTGACGTGGCCGCCGTGGAGCTGACTGCAACCCCGGATGGGGACAACTACATACTCAATGGCACAAAGACCTGGAGCTCCAATGGCAGCATTGCCGACGCCGCTTTTGTCCTCGCCACAACCGACAAATCCCAGGGACCTCTAGCGATGTCCTTTCTCGTCGTAGAGAGAAATGTGTCCCCTTTCACCTCTAGAGAGTTGCATAAACTCGGGCTCCGTTCCTTCCCCACCGCCGAGCTTTCATTCGATGACTGTGCGGTTCCCAAGTCAAATGTTGTGGACCCAGGCTCCGGCTACCAGCGGACAATGGCCTTCTTCGATGTGTCACGGGCGATGGTGGGCGTGTTCTCCACTGGCATTGCCCAGGCTGCCATAGATGCTTCAATCAAATACGCTCAGGACAGGGTGCAGTTTGGCCGCCCCATAGGCAGTTTCCAGATGATACAGGAGATGCTTGTCGACATGATAACGGAGACCGAGGCCGGGCGTCTCCTCAGCTTCCGCGCCCT
>CAZCXP010000073.1:0-11977 GCA_964502665.1 uncultured Dehalococcoidia bacterium
CCGCCGACCTTCGACGTGGTGGTGGAGATTCAAAGCTGGGAGCGGGTCGCCATTCACCCTGATGTCGCTGCGGTGGTTGATGCCACCTTGAGGGGACACCTAATCCCGCTGGAGGTGCGCTGGTTCGAAGACGGGGGGGTTAAGAGCGAAAAGGCGCTGCCCTTCCCTGTGCCCGAGCCCGCGGCTGCGGGCAAAGCAGCTAAGGGAGATGGCCCCAAAAACATCTTGCCATTCGGCATCAATCGGGTTCGACTGGAAGAGAGCATCAGCAGGATGAGGCTACCGGTAAATGTGGTCAACGATCTTGGGGAAGCCGATTTGCTCATGACCTCGAAGAGCCACTACCGCAGGAAATCGCAAGTCCTCAGGGATGCCGAGCTTAAGGGGATCCCCATCTATGTGGTTAGGAGCGACAAGGCGTCCCAAATGGAACAAGGCCTGGCCAATATCTATCGGGTTGAGGAGCACTCAGACTCTGTGGCCCTGGCGCTTATGGAGACGGAGGAGGCCATCGAGGAGATTAAGCGCTCCGGGCAAACGGTGGAGCTGAGCCCGCAGAATGCCTTCATTCGCCGCCTGCAGCATCAATTGGCGGAGAAATATAACCTGGTAACAAAGAGCGCGGGAAAGGCGCCGCGGCGGCGGGTGCGTATTTTCCCGGCTGACGGGGGGGATCGGGGGTAGGGGAGCATCTATTCACCTGGATTTCCCACCTCTAGGCGCAAGCATTATTGGCAGGGTTCTTATTGGGAAACATTTGTGGGCAAAAACCCCCCAGGGAGGCTTGACAGGCAGGTTTGGAGACCATATTATGGGCCCATCACAGCGATGAGACCAGCCCACTTCCTCAGCAGGGGTTGAAATGAGAAATCCTGCGTTCATTGTCTTCGAGGGCGGCGAGGGCAGTGGAAAGTCTACGCAAGCTAAGGCGCTCAATACTCGGCTCCGCAAACTTGGCTTTGATGTAGTGTTTAGCCACGAGCCCGGAGGCACTATGCTCGGCGACAAGCTGCGCCGCTGGGTTAAGTGGGGCAGAGACGTTACCTTACCCTCCGAGCTATTTCTTTTCCTCGCTTCACGAAGTCAGTTGGTGACTAGGGTCATCCGCCCCGCTTTGGCAAGAGGTTATATCGTGATCTGTGACCGCTTCGCCGCTTCTACGATTGCCTATCAAGGCTATGGGCGGGGGATAGATTTAAGCCTCCTTGAGTCTCTAAACGACTTCGCTACCGGCGGCTTGGTGCCCGACCTTACGGTGCTGCTGGACTTGGATGCCGAGCAGGGACTGGGACGCAAAAGGCGGAAATGGGACAGCTTCGAGCGTGAGGATTTCACCTTCCACCAGAGGGTGCGGGATGGCTACCTGAAGATGGCTGCCGCTGGTGGCGAAAGGTGGATGGTAGTTGATGCTACACTTCCCGCGATTCAAGTCGAAGAGCTAATCTGGGAGCGGGTAAGAGAGTTTCTGACCTATGGCAAGGGCTTCGTTTCCCTCGCCACCACCGCTCCATAGCCTGCCATCAGTCTCTCTGTTACTTCGTGCCTTTTCCCCTTTTCACTCTCCCCGCCGGTGGGTTTGCCATCGACCTCTGCGAGGGGCATAAGCTCCACAAGGGAGTTGGTGACGAAGGCTTCGTCGGCTTGCAGAAGCTCCTCTATCCGGACTTCTCGCTGCGCAACATCCATGCTCAATTCCAAAGCCAACTCTATGACAGCCTGGCGCGTAACCCCCGGCAGGCAGCCGCTTTCTTCATCTGGCGTGATAAGGCTGTTCCCTGTTACCAGAAAGACGTTGCTGGTGCTTCCCTCGCAAAGAAAGCCTCGCTCGTTGAGCAGGAGGGCTTCATCGGCTCCCGCCGCCCTGGCCTCCTTCCTGGCGAGCACATTGTTCAGGTAATTGGCCGATTTCAGGCGGCAAAGAGGAGACCCGCTGTTCTGCCGCATCGAGGACACAACTGCCTTGAAGCCATTTCGATACTTCTCAACGGAAGGAGGGGTGTAGCTGGTGGCCACGATAAGCACCGTGGGCCTGGGGTGAGTTGGGGGGTCGGGGGCGCTTTCCCCTTCTCCTATGGAGACGGTCAACCTGATGCGGGCATCACCCAGGTAATTGGCTCTGAGCGTGTCATAGCAGGCTTCTTCCAAGTCGAAAGCGCCCAGGGGCAAGCCGATGAGTTCCGCTGAGCGTGTGAGGCGGTCGAGATGCTTCTGGAGGCGAAAGACGTGCCCTGAGTAAGCACGCATGGTCTCAAAAAGCGCGTAGCCGTAGAGGAAGCCGTGGTCAAAAGGAGAGATTCTGGCCTGGCCTCCGGCGAGCAGGGCACCGTTCAGGTATACTATTTGCTCCATGCCGGCTCAGAGAAGCTGAGGAATTTCCTGAGGACGTCATGCCCGACGTCGGTCAGGATCGATTCGGGGTGAAACTGGATTCCCTCCACCACGTATTCCTTGTGGCGCACCCCCATGATCACCCCGTCATCCGTCCACGCTGAGACCTCCAGGCGGTCTGAGAATGAGCCTGGCTCAATGATCAGCGAGTGGTAGCGCCCCGCGGGGAAGGGATCGGGCAGGCCGGAGTAGATGGTTCTGCCATCGTGGTGGATATAAGAGGTCTTGCCATGCATGGGCGGCTCTGCTCTCCCGATCGTGCCGCCGTTGACATAACCAATGCATTGGTGCCCGAGACAGACGCCGAGGATAGGGATTTTGCCGCTGAAGTGACGCACCACATCGTTGGAGACGCCGGCATCCAGCGGGGTGCCGGGGCCTGGCGAGATGACTATATGGCTGGGCGACATTTTTTCGATCTCGTCCAGACCGATGGCGTCGTTGCGGTAGACCACCGGCTCCCCGCCCAGCTCCCCGATATACTGCGCCAGGTTGTAGACAAAGGAGTCGTAGTTATCTATGAGCAATATCATCTTGTACCCTCCGTCACCAGCTCTGGAACCATGCTCAGGGCATGGATCAGGGCCTTGGCCTTGTCCAGCGTTTCTACGTATTCGCCCTCGGGATCGGAATCGTAGACCACCGCCCCACCCACCTGAAAATAGGCCCTCCCTTCCCTGACCAGGATGGTGCGGATGACGATGTTGAGGTCGAGGCCTCCGTCGAAGCCGAGGTAACCGATGGACCCGGTGTAGACGCTTCTCCTGGTGGGCTCAAGCTCGTCGATGATCTCCATAGCCCTCACCTTGGGGGCGCCGGTAATCGAGCCGCCGGGGAAGGTCGCCTTGAGCAGGTCGACAACGCCCTTACCCCGCTGAAGCCGTCCCTCAACGGTTGAGGTGAGGTGAAACACAGTGGCGTACTTCTCCAAGGCCATCAGTTCGCTGACCCTCACCGTCCCATAGCGGCAAACTCGCCCCAGATCGTTCCTCTCCAGGTCAACGATCATCACATGCTCCGCCCGGTCCTTAATGCTGCGCACCAGCTCCTGGGCCAGTGCCTGATCGGATGTCGGGTCTTTGCCGCGGGGCCTGGTGCCCTTTACAGGCCGGGTCTCCACCAGGTCGTTGCGGACGCGCAGGAACCTTTCGGGAGAGGCGCTGACCACGGTCACGTCATCGAAGTTGAGATAGCTGGCAAAGGGTGCGGGGTTGATCCGCCGCAGTCGGCGGTAGAGTTCGTAGGGGGGCAGAGGCATATCGGCCTCGAATCGTTGGGAGAGATTGACCTGGAATATGTCGCCAGCCCCGATATACTCCCTGGCGGTCTCCACCGCCTCGACGTAGCCCTCGTGGCTGAAGTTGGAGCGCAAGCCGACTGGGCCGCCAACAGGCTGGTCAAAGGACGCGTTGTCGTGATCATCCCGGCGGGGTGCATCAGCCAGCGTCCGCCGCAAATCTTCGAGGCGAGCCTCGGCCCTGGCTTTCCTGCTGCCCCCCTTCTCCGGGAAGCCGGTGGCAGCGACATAAGCCCTGCCCTCAAGGTGGTCGAAGACGATGACTGCATCGTAAAAGGCAAGATAGCACTCGGGTAGCTGAAGGTCGTCCACCGCTGTGGAGGGCAGCTTCTCAATGAAATGGCCCAGGTCATAGCTCAGGTAGCCCACCGCTCCCCCGATGAAGGGCAGCGTGGTGGGATTGCCATCGAGCCTGTATTCCTGGAGCAGTTCCCCCAGCACGTCGAAAGGATTGCCCAAGACGACCCTCTGGCCCTCCGGGCTGAGCAGGGAGATCTCCTTGCCGCGGCTTCTCATCACCAGAAAGGGGTCGCTGCCCATGAAGGAGTAGCGCCCCAGCTTCTGGGGGTCCATGCCGCTGTCGAGGAAGAAGCTGGAAGGCTTATCCCGGAACAGCTCAAAGGAATCAGCAGGAATCAGTGTCGTTGAAATCTCTTCAATTATGGGGTAGAATGGCATGTTGTATAGTGCTCCGACTTCACAACTTTAACTTCTTGAATTCCCCCAAAGTTATGTCAGCTTGGCGTAAGATATTCTTCAGGGTGCTCCTCTTCAGTTCTTTGTGATTAGGGACACTCACAGTCAAGGCTGGCGGCTCCTGTTTTCGTAAGATAAGATGACTCCCCCCTGACGGACAAAGACAAATCCAGCCTGCTCTAGCCTTTTTGCCACTTCCTTGCCTGAAAGTATGGGGAGCTTGGTCATATCGCTACCTGGACGCTATCAATAATGACATCGCTGGGCGGGATTTCATCGCCGTATTCTTTTGAAACCTCGATCCAACCCCTAATGGCATCCTTGATATTCTCGATTGCCTCGTCGAAGGTATCGCCTTCCGAAACGCATCCAGGGAGGGAGGGCGCACAAATTGTGTAGCCACCCTCTTCACAAGGCTCCAACACTACTTTATAAGACAGAACTCGTGTCATCGGTAATACCTCCCTCTTTTCTGGCGTTCACCCTCTATCATTCTCCGCTCCTCCTCAGTCAGTCCGTAGAGGTCATAGACGATATTATCCATCTGGCGGTCAGTGCGCTCTATTTTCCTTTGGAGTTTGTCTCGCTCATCATCCGACCACGGCTTCGCACGCAGTCGGCGTCTTCCCTAGATTATAGGGGATTGAAAAGGGGTTCACAAGGCTGGTGTTTCTCACCGTCCCACGCACGGGCGCGAAGCCGTTTCCTCTCCCTTGACGGGAGAGGCTAGGTGAGGGTGAAAATCGAAGGCAAACTCGGAACAGCAAGCCGAGATTCAGCGCCCCACCCGTCCGTCCTTGGCAACTGCAGTACCATTTTCCGTCCACAATTGGCCGAAATAGCCATAGCATATATACCAAACCGAAAGTATGCTAATGCTATCCAGACTCGCAGGGGGAGCAAAGGAGATGGCCAAAACCAAAAGAACGGGGAAACCTATCGACTGGGATGCCATCGAGCTCCAAGCGTTCAATCTCAGGTTCGAGCCAATATCAGCCAAGGAGAAGCTGAAGAAGGCGCGGAAGCTAGCGACGACCTTTCGAAGGTACAACCAGCCCTTGCCTGACGAGCTCGTAAATGCTGGTCTGATGCAGGACGACTACAGCGACTCCTATGGTCCAGAATAGGCGGATGCCCCTGGATGTATATCATGCGAAAAGCTTGAAAAAGTACCCCTTTGCAGCCACGCAGATGGGTCGTCTTTAAAGGATGTGAGTCAGGAGAATCCTGAGCCCGATGCCTATCAGGACTGTCCCCCCGAGGACCTCGGCCCACCGCCCCAGCAATCTACCCATTCTGCTGCCAGAGTAGAAACCGGCGGCTGTGAATAGAAAGGCAACGCTGCCAATTGCGATGGCGGCGACCACTAGCCGGGAGTCCAGGAAGGCCAGGCTCAATCCTACCGCCAGCGCATCGATGCTGGTCGCCAGGGACAGGGTGAGCAGGGTAAGTCCTCTCGTGATGTCGGTGCGTTGACGGCCGTCCTCGTGTGAGTGCAATGCCTCCCAGAGCATTCTCACCCCGACCAGCGACAGCAAACCGAAGGCCACCCAGTGGTCGAAGTGTTCAATTATGTCAACAATTGTTTGCCCCGCCAGCCACCCCAGAACCAGCATCCCGGCCTGGAAGAGCCCGAAGGACATTGAGACCCGCAAAACCTGGCGGTGGGAAAGGCTTCGCATCGAGATGCTGCCTCCGATGGCAACAGCGAAGCAGTCCATGGACAGGCTGACGGCGATCAGGAGAATTGAGAGTAAATCCACACCAGCCGTAGTATAGCAGATGGGTCGCAGGCGGAGAAGCAGACCTTACCTTTGTCTGTAGAAAGCATCTGCTCCAAGCCGATGTCAGACAGCCAGACAGCCAGACAGCCAGGCTTCTGACCATCCAGCGGCTGCACTAAGGTTGACACTCATCGTAGCCGATGCTACATTCTAAGAAGAGATACAGCACGCACCGTGTGCGTGAAAACCGTGGCCGCCAACTTCGGCAGAGGCAAATCCGTTATGGGCTGTTGCGCGCCGAAAGTAAGGAGACAAGCTAGAAGGGAACTCGATGAATAATCAGGAAAACCTACAGCCCAGGTTCAGGCAACAGGCCAATGAGCTGTTGCGCCGGCTCTCGCCCTCGGAACGGGAGGCACTGCTCGTCAAATGCTGGATGTCACACGACGCCCGCTGGTTCATGGCGGTAGCCAGGGAGTACGGCATGGAGGCCGCGAACCGCATCAATCAGTCTGCCGCGCATGAGGTCGGCAAGGTTGAAGCCCCGCGTGTCCTTCGCGCGTTGAAGTTGCCGCCGGCCAAGACCGTCGACGACTGTCTCCTGGCACAGGAGCTCATCATCGGCCTTTTCGGCCCTGACCTTCTTGATTATGACGTGATCAAGCCTGACGAGAATACGTGTGAAGTGCATGTCAAGCGCTGTTTTGCCAACGAGAACGCTACACGTGTCGGTGTGGCTGATCAATTTGAATGCGGTATCTTCGCGCGCAGCACTGGCTGGCTTGAAGCCTTAGGCGTGGAGTACGAAATGACCCCACCTTTGGGCAAATGCCTGAAGGTTCAGGGGCGGGAATGCGTCCACACTTTCGCGTTCAAAGTAGAAGCGGAGGTCTAGCCGTCTTCGTGCTGAGATGGCGCTGGTAGGTCTGGAAAGGAGTCAGGCAGTTGTTCAACAAGGTGCATGTATTCAGAGTCAAACCGGGGCAGGAGTTGCTCGGCGAGATAGCCTCCTATTGCCGGGAGCATAAAATCACCTCTGGCGTCGTTGTCGGTATCATTGGCTCCGTGCAGAGCGCCCGTCTCAATTTCCTGACGGAGCTCCCGGGGAAGTACGACAGTGCAGACTATTCCGGTCCACTGGAGATCGTCTGTGCTCAGGGCTCGGTGGCCCAGCAGAATGACAGCCCGATCATCCACATACACATCCAGCTTTCGCGACAGGATATGTGCCGAGGGGGTCATCTTGCTGAGGCGACGGTGTTCTCCACGGCTGAGGTGGTCATAGGGGAGCTTGATCAGCAACTCCGGCGCCAGCCTGACAGCTACACCGGGCTTAATGAGCTGGTTGATTGAAACGACGCCTCGCTGCGACGAGGGTCAAATTGCGGATGTGGCATATCCCACAAGTTTGTAGGCCAGTTTGGCAGCAAGGAAGGCGCAGGAGCTTGGACCCTCTCGGGGGCAGAGTTCCATCAGGTCGAAGCCAACGATTTGTTTGCTGCCGGCCACTGCGCGCAGCAGCTCCAAAACTTGTTGCCAGCTCAAGCCCCCAGGTTCGGGGGTGCCCACCGCTGACATGATTGAGGGATCGAATACATCGAGGTCGATCGAGACGTATACCTGTGGGGAGAGGGTGGAGACAACCCGGGCTACAGAGTCCGGGCTGCTTAAGGCTTCGGCATAAGACGGCTCGATTTTGCGCTGTACCAGAAACTGGTGTTCCTCCCGGCTCATGCTGCGGACGCCCACGTGGACAACGGGGCAGAGCTCCCAGACCCGGCGCATGACGCAAGCATGGCTGTATTTTGTCCCCTGATACTGGTCGCGCAGATCGGCGTGAGCATCCAGGTTCAGTACTGAGAGCTCAGGGTATTTCTCCCGAAAGGCCCTAACCACGCCCAGGGTAAGGGAATGCTCGCCGCCCAACATCGCCAGAAGTTTGCCTTTATCAAGCAGGTCACTTGCTATTTGGTACAGCCGTTCCAACATCGGTTCAGGTCCGCTCATCAGGGGTTGCACTTCAGGGAGGGTATGAATCCCTACTTCGCTGATCTCTCTATCCAGTTCGGCGTCGTATAGCTCGAGGTATTGTGAGGCGTCGATGATTGCCCGGGGCCCCTCCCTGGCGCCGCTCTTGTACTCCGTGGTGCTGTCGTAGGGGACAGGGAGGATCACCACCTTCGATGAGGCGAAGGCGGTGATCCGTGAATGCACGCCAGCGAAGACCCTCGGAGGCTGGAATAGGTCATTTCTCACGTTGTCTGTCCCGGCGATTGAGTCGATTCACCTGCTAGTTGCGGAGTCCGACACCAAGGAGGGCGCTTGATTATTGTAGAATTCCAGACCTCGATTGAGAATATAGCTCCTCACTTCGGCCAAACCAAACTTTTGCTGAAGGTCTCTAATGGCTTGCTCGGCGTCAAACTCCTTGCAGGAGAAGATGTCGATATTGAGGTAGGAACGCTCGGGGAAAGTGTGGATGCTAATATGGCTCTCCGCTATAAGGACAAAAGCAGAGACACCCCAATCTTCGGCTTTGGAGCCGATGTACTTGGAAACCGTTGGGGGAGAGATCTTTGTCATCCCGATCTGCGAGGGATAAATGTCGAGGAGTTGGTAGATGAAATCTTCATCCTGCATTTTCTGTGCGTCGCCTCTGTAGCCATCGATGATCAGGTGCATTGTCTTCACCCCCTTCTAATATTTGAGACACAAAAAATTGACCACCCCCGCTGGGTGGTGGTCAATTCTCGACCTTCTACAGACCCAAGGAGCCTACTGCTCAGCTGCTGCATGCTCCAAAAGCTTCCCCTCGTACCACCTGTCCAGGTCCTCTTTCCTGATACGGTACGACTTGCCGATCTTTGCCGCAGGAAGCCTCCGGTCCCGGCACCACCTTTGGGCGGTAACTTTACTGATCCTAAGTATCCTGGTTATATCGTCTAGGGACAATAACTCGGTTTCCATAATGTGAAGTCCACATCACCCCTTTCACTGACCTGAGTAGACCAGCATGAGAGAGGATAACACATCTTACATGGTAGTGCAATACTTTAGGGGCCTTTTGCGTCCGAAAAGATGAAAATGCTGCCTATGGGGGGCTATTGTTGCTAATGGCCTCGATCTCGGAGAGAGGCAGCTCCAGAGTCGCTTCGCTCTCGAGCTGGACAGTAACAGTCTCCTTGAGCGGATTACATCCGATCACCTTAGCCTCACCGACCTTTGTGGTGACGTGCTTCCCCGGCGCGGGTAGCTTCTGCTTCATAACGCGGTATTGCTCATTCTCGTAAGCCAGGCAGCAGAGCAGTCGGCCGCAGACACCGGAGATATTTGCTGGATTCAGGGGCAGATCCTGCTCCCTGGCCATTCTCATAGAAATGGGTTCGAACTTGGACAAGCGGCTTGCGCAACACAGGGAGCAGCCGCATCTGCCCATGCCGCCTACCAGCTTGGCAGCGTCGCGGGCACCTACCTGGCGCAGTTCGACGCGGGTTTTTAGGGACGAGGAGAGCTCACGCAGCAAGGTACGGAAGTCAACCCTTTTTTCGGCCTTGAAGTAGATGGTAAGGTGGCTGCCGTCTAGGTTGTACTCTGCGGCTAGAGGCTTCATAAGGAGTTGGAATTTTGCCACCAGCTCCTCGCACTTGGCTAATGCCTCGCTCTCCTTTTCCTTCATTTCCTCCCCCTGCTCCAGGTCATCGGGCTGCGCTTGACGCAGGACGGCCTTCAAAGGTTCGCCGAGCTCACTGGGAGATACCTCCTTGGGAGGGATCACGACCTTGCCCATTGCCAGACCACGAGCGGTCTCTGCAACTACGCTATCACCGACCTCAAGCTTGATGCCTGAGGGGTCGAAGTAGTATATCTGTGCTGCTCTCTTGAACCGAACGCCTACGATTTCAGTCATCTCAGCAAACCTAAGCGCTGGGGCGCTTTATCCTTTCCTCTTCTCCATTGGGGATGCTCAGCATCAAAACTTCCAACACAAGGCGTGGATTTGCGTTCTGCTCCAGTTGCCCCGAAGCTGCTCGAACAGCTTCGATGAAGTGCCTGATCTCGGTGAGGCTGTAGTACTCTGACTGTTGACGGAGCGTTACCTCCTGATCGACGTTTGTGATGAACTCTGCGCATCCTTCCTTGACCAGTAGTAGGTCTCGCCACCACTCCAGCCACAGTCTGAGTGTTTCCTCGACCGAGTCACGGCTCTTGTTGAATTGTGCTGCTAACTTGGCAGCAAAGTCGAACCGCTGCTCAAGGCTGGCAGTGGCAAGGCTTTGAAGTTCAGCTAACCTCAGAGAGCGCTCCTGGCGAAGTCTGTCATCGAGTGACGCGGAAATCGCCCAGCCGATGCCCCCGCGGCAGAGCCTGCTCAAGACTCCGGCTTTGTCAGGTTCTATTTGCCGGTGTTCGATTAACTCCTGTTGTATGATTTGGGCAGGGACTGGAAGAAGCTCGACACGCTGGCATCTGGAAGAGATCGTGGGCAGCAACCTGACATCATTCACTGTAAGCATGATGATGAGAACCTTGGGGGGCGGCTCCTCCAGTGTTTTGAGCAAGCAATTGGCCGATTCTTCGTTCAGGTGTTCGGCACCATCGACGATAAAGACACGGTGCTTACCCTCGTAGGGTTGCAGTGCTGCAGCCTGCTGCAGCTCTCTTATCTGCCCGATGGCGATCTCTTTCCTGGGGCCAGCTTCGCCGGAGCTAGTATCGGGCAGGCGCCTGATTATTTGAACATCGGCGTGCTTCCCTGCTGCGATGCGGAGACAAGACCTGCAGTTTCCACAGGGTTGCTCCCCATGCTCACAGTTCAGCGCCTGCGCCAGATTTATAGCCAGAGTTGTCTTGCCCACGTGGGGCGGTCCCACAAATAGGTAGGCGTGAGCGAGACGCCCACTCTCAAGGCTGTGCCTCAGCAACTCTACAGCCCTGGGCTGACCGATAACATCCCACATGCCCCGTTGGCCTTTGCTAACCCGATAACGGCTTTTTGACCGTCCACCCCATACATCAATGCCGCCTCTGCCACCTGGTCTTTTTCAACAGCTTGCGGTGTTTGTGCTTTCTCATCTTCTTCTGCCGCTTCTTAACAACCGAACTCATAACCGCCCTCTGTCATTGCCCATATACTCTATCCTCGCTTGTCTATAACTGTTTCCTGCCATAACTCCCGTGGAATACGATCTCAGCGAGCTCTTTCCTGCGAGGCGCTGCGGGCTCCTCGTCGGGATAGCCCAAGGGGGTCATCTCCACAACTGCAACATCTGCGGGGACCTCCAGGGTCTTGGCTACCTCTTTGGC
Source organism: uncultured Dehalococcoidia bacterium (assembly GCA_964502665.1). Taxonomy (GTDB): domain Bacteria; phylum Chloroflexota; class Dehalococcoidia; order SZUA-161; family SZUA-161; genus SOKG01. Next base: position 11,410 of record CAZCXP010000073.1, read on the forward strand.
CTCGAATAGGCCCACGTGTACCGTGCCCAAGCCTATGGCATGGGCTGCCAGCGCCAAATTCTGCATTGCCAAGCCTACATCAAACATGAACCAGTCGCTCTTGTCCGTCATTTGCTCGCCTTTGTAATAGCCCGACTTGCCGAGTTCGGCGCAGGCCACGATAACAACAGGAGCGCTCCTTATAGCAGCCGCCGCTCGATTCTCTTTGCCAGGGGCCGTGCCTCTTAGAGCACCTGCCAGTTCCGCCCTGGTTTCAGGGTCGCGCACCACGACAAACCTCCAGCACTGGCTGTTTGCCCAGGATGGACTCCATCTAGCGGCATCCAAGACTGTGTCGATAGCTTCGTCGCTTACCGGCTCAGGCTTATACCTGCGAACACTTCTTCTTTCCTTTATGGCTTGCATCACTTCCATAGCCGCTCCTTCACTCCTGGATGCCCAGTAGGCCTGTCTTGCCGGATTGTTGTCTGACTGACTTCTGTTTGTGGCTGCCAGTTGCTTTGGTTGTCAACACCCGCGAGTCACTATTGTGCCCTACTTGACAACATGTGTCAAGGAGACAGTGGGT
>CAZCXP010000074.1:0-11945 GCA_964502665.1 uncultured Dehalococcoidia bacterium
GCGCAGGAGGCACCTTGGTCAACGTCGCTGGAGAAATAGAGGCACAGCTCCCGCAGGAGCTCCTGGAGCTCATCAGGGCCGCGGGGGAGCTTGCTGCCGACAAAGGTCAGAGTTTATACCTCGTGGGCGGGGCAGTGCGAGACCTGTTCCTAGGCCGGCCTAATCTAGACGTTGACCTTGTTTTGGAGGGCGACGCTCCTTCACTCGCTCGCCAGCTTGCCAGGCTCACGAGTGGTCAGGTATTGACCCATCCCCGTTTCGGCACTGCCACCGTCTGTCAGGGGACGATCAGCCTCGATCTCGTGACCGCCAGGTCCGAAACCTATGCCAGGCCGGGGGCGCTGCCCACGGTGAAGCCGGGTACGATCGAAGATGATCTCTTCCGGCGCGACTTCACCATAAATGCCATGGCAGCCCACCTTGTCCCTGCTCGCTTCGGTGAGCTCGTCGATCCCTACGGTGGAAAGGCCGACCTCGACCGAGGCCTTGTCAGGGTACTACACCAGGGGAGCTTCAAGGACGACCCTACCCGCATCTGGCGTGCTATCAGGTATGAACAGCGCCTTGGATTCAGGCTGGAACCCGACACCGAGAGCTTGCTGCATCGGGACGTAGTCATGCTGGACAAGGTGAGCGGAGACCGGCTGCGCCATGAGCTGGAGCGCATTCTGAAAGAGGACCGCCCAGAGAAAGCCCTTTATCGCGCTGAGGAGCTGGGTGCGCTGAAGCAGCTACTGCCATCTCTTGAGGGCAACGGCTGGCTGGCAGGGCGCTACGAGCGAGCTCGTCAGGCAAGCCCTGACGCGAGGCCCGAGAGCGTCCTTTACCTGGCACTGCTGGCCTGGCGACTTGATGAAGACCAGCTTAAGGCTTTCATCCAGCGTCTCAGGTTTGGTCGCGAGGAAGCACGGACGTTACTGGATATCCCCGGCCTAAGAAAGGTTCTCCCGGCTTTGGAGGATGAAGAGCTACTTCCAAGTCACATCTGCCGCTTGCTTGAGCGCCATCGTCCACAGGCGATACTGGCTGCTGCCCTGGCCACGGATTCTGAGCGGGTGAGGCAGCAGCTTGCGCTATACCTGTCCAACTTGAGGTTCGTGGCTCCTTCTCTTGACGGGGACGACCTGAAACGGATGGGGGTGCCTCAGGGCAAGAAGCTGGGATGGTTGCTCCGGGCTCTCAAGGATGCCAGACTCGACGGCAGAGTGACGACCAGGAAAGGGGAGCAGGACCTGGTTCGCCAGTGGCTTATCCAGTCAAAACGCTGAGGAGTCTATTATCGAATTCCCCCTCCCTCTAACTCCCTCCCGCCAGGGGAGGGAGGATAATGGATTCCTCTCCCTCGACGGGAGAGGTCGGGTGAGGGTGAATCCCTCCTCCCTCTAACTCCCTCCCGCCAGGGGAGGGAGATGATGGATTCCTCTCCCTCGACGGGAGAGGTTGGGTGAGGGTGAATCCCTCCTCCCTTGACGGCAGAGGTTGCAGCCTGTCCTGAGCCCTTCGGCTTCTCTCAGGGCAAGCTTGCCGAAGGATGAGGGTGAATTCACAATACCCCTAAATCCCCCTTTCCTAAAGGGGGCCTTAACCCCCCTTTGCAAAGGGGGGAAGGGGGGATTAATTGTGGGTAATTAGATTGCTTCGCTTCGCTCGCAATGACACAAGGTTGTGTCTTCGGGTTAGGGTGCCGAGGCCGAGGCCATGCGCTGCAGGACAGCGGCTATGTGCTTGGCGCCGAGTATGAAATCAGCAAGTCTAATGTGCTCGTCGGGGGCATGCGGCCTGGAGTCAGGATAGGCCACCCCGATTAAAGCGGTGGGCAGTCCCAGGGTGTCGGTGAAAGAGTACATGGGGCCGCTGCCGGCCATTGAAGGCACAATCACAGGCTCGACTCCATAGACTTCCCTGGCTGCAGCGGAGACTATGCCGACAAAGGGCGCGTCCAGCGGAGTTCGGGCTGGATTCTCACCCTCGATTTGAGGGGCGATGGTGATGTCGCTGAAGCCATGGCTATCGAGGTGCCTCCTCAGCTTGGCCAGTACATCATCGGGGCGCTGGTTGGGGACAAGACGAAAATCGAGCTTGGCCCTGGCAACACAGGGGAGAACCGTCTTGGATCCTGCGCCTGTGTAGCCGGAATCAAGACCACATATATTGCACGTGGGCTCGAGGATGTGGCGTGACTTATAATCGAACCCTGCCACTCCCTTAACAAACCTCTCCAGACCCAGGCTCTGTCTCGTCTGCTCTTCATCCAGCGGCATAGCGTTGACAGCATTGATCTCCTGTTGGTTTGCGGGCAAAACCTTATCATAGAAGCCATCAATATGGATGGTCTCCTCCAAGTCCTTGAGCGAGGACAGAGCCCATACCAGACGCCAGGCAGGATTAGGGACAACTGTAGCCATCGATGAGTGGACGTCTTGCGATGCACCGCGCACCTCAAGCTGCACGTAGAGGATTCCCTTGAGACCGAGGCTGACAACAGGTTCATTCCTCCAGTTGACGCCACCACACTCCCAGATACAGGCGTCAGCTTCCAGAAGCTGGCGGTTACGCTCTACGAAGGCAGCGATATTGGGACTGCCTATCTCTTCCTCTCCTTCGATGAGGAACTTCACCGAAATCGGCGGCTTGCCGCGCGCCTCTTGATAGGCCCTGATAGCAAGCAATCGAGCAACGATATCACCCTTGTTGTCGGATACGCCCCTTGCGCGAAGGTTTCCCTCGTACTCGGTGGGCTCGAAAGGAGGCGAGCTCCACAAGTCCAGAGGCTCCGGGGGTTGGACATCGTAGTGATTGTAGAAGAGGAGCGTTGTCGGTGCCTCTCCGCCCAGTTCGCCATAGATGAAAGGATATCCATCACCCGGGCTGGGCAGAATCTGGGCACTGACGCCATACTTCTGCATCATTTGAACCAGAAGCTGTACGGTCTCCGCCATGCCCACGCCCTGTGCGCTGATACTAGGCTGGCGGCAAAGCCGCTTCAGGTCCTCAACAGCCTCTTGCCAGTGATCATCTATGTAGTCATAAATCTGTTGCATCACAGCCCCCTCAATGGGTTACGGTATTCCGCTTAATGGCGTATAGAATACCTCTCCCTCGAAGGGAGAGGGTAGGTGAGGGTGAATTCCCCCTCCCCTTAATCCCCTCCCGCCAGGGGAGGGGAATTAGGAGAAATTGAGGTCAACTATCTATTACTGCGAAAGCTACTCCTGGAGGCTGGCAGGGCTATCGCTGCCTCTTAAGCAACTCCTCTGATCTCTGCCAAGCCACCTCGCTACTCTGGACGGCAGCTCCCGTGATGAGCCTCTGACAACGTTGCACAGCGGTATCGAATCGAGGAAGGCTGAACCATAGCGCTTGGTCTGGAGACGCTTGTCAAATATGACTAAAGCGCCTCGATCGTTCTTGCTGCGGATAAGACGTCCAAACCCCTGCTTGAAACGAATTGCAGCTTGGGGGATGGCGTACTGATTAAAAGGATCGTCAAGCAACTGGGAGCGGGCAGCGAAGACTGGGTCTGTGGGCACGTTGAACGGCAACCTGGCGATGACCAGTACGCTGAGCGCCTCACCGACAACGTCAATCCCTTCCCAGAAGCTAGCAGTGCCCAGAAGCACGGTCTCGGGATTCGCCTTCAAAGCAGCTTGAAGCTGCCTTGGCGAGCCGTCCACCCCCTGGCCCAATACCAGAATACCTTCTTCTTCCAGAGGACCTCGAATGGCCGCCTGGGTCGTCCTTAATACAGCATGGGAGGTAAACAGCACCAGGGTCCGGCCGCGGCAGGTCCGGCAGAGCTCGATTAGCACCCCCTCCAACGCCTGTTGATAGCCGGTGCTACTTGGATCGGGAATATCGTAGGGCAGGTAAATCATAGTCGACGTCAGGTAGTCGAAGGGCGCTCCCAGCAGAAGCTCGCTAACACCCTCCAGACCCAATCTACCAGTGATGTATTCGAAAGTGCCTTCGGTGCTGAGGGTAGCGCCGGTTAGGACGACGCAGTCCTTAGTGGAGAAGAGCGATTTTTCCAGGACCCTGGCCACACTAAGTGGGGCAGCATGTAGCCCAACTGCATTGGTCTGGCCCCCGATAGCAAGCCAGTAGATGCTATCTGCTTCGGGATGAGACACCACAGAGTCTATCTGCTGGCGCAGTTCATCGTTGCGGCAGAACAAAGAGGAAAGCTCCAGCATCAGGTGATCGTAATCCCAGACCTTGTTATCCGCCAGGCCCTCCAGGACGAGGTAAAGCCGGTCCAGCTCATTGGCGATATCCTTGAGTGCCAAATTCAGATCATCCCAAGCAATCTCTACCTTCGACCACCCTGGCTGTGTTCGCTTCGCCGGGATCAGGAGCAAATAGCGGTCGTATCCCCCGTGGTCAGCGGCATGCCTTTCAATGAAGTCGCGAACTCTGTCTAAGAATTGGGAAAGACGAAGCTGTGCCTTGTCAACATGGTTAGCTAGAGACTCAGCAAGCTGTTTCAATTGCCTCTGTCTGGGCAAAGCTACAGAGCTACCGCGGAAGCAGTCATCGAGCCAGGCCACAAGCCCTGTGCGGCGCTGCCCCTCCATCTCTTGCTTGAGTCGGTTGAGGTAACTGAACAGGTCCCACTGCGTAACCCGGGAGCCGAGCTGATTGGTTGCTTCATCCTCAAGATGATGGGCCTCATCGATAATTAGGTGGTCATGGGGAGGCAAAACCTTGGCATCGGCAGCCATGTCGGACAGGAGCAGCGCATGGTTGACCACGATAAGGTGGGCGTTTTCAGCAGCATGACGCGCCCGGTAGAGAAAACAGGTACCGCGCTGGCGGTGAGGGCATTGCGCTTCCTGGTGCTCATCAAATTGAGCGCAGAGCTTGTTCCAGGTGGGAAGCTCGCTGCCGCCGAGGTTGAGTTCAGCGCGGTCACCAGTCTCTGTCGATAGCAGCCATACCATTATACGAGCAAGGAGCTTAGCCTCGTCGAGAGATAACCTGTAGCTTGCCCGTAGTATCTCATATTTTTTCAGGCAGAGGTAATTGGCTCGGCCCTTCAACTGAACCACTCTCAGGTTCTCCGCTGGAAGATTCTGCCACAGCTCTAACGCTTGCAGCAGATCTGGGATATCTTTGCCGATTAGCTGCTCTTGCAGATTTATGGTGTTGGTGGAGATGACCACGGGAACACCGTTTTCCAAAGCGAAGAAGATCGAAGGTAGAAGATAGGCGATGGACTTGCCGGTGCCTGGGCCTGCTTCAACGACGAGATGCTCGTTGTTGTTGAGCGCCCGGGCCACCGCCTCCATCATGCGAATCTGGTCAGGGCGATGCTCATAGCCAGCTAGAGCCCGGGCCAGGATTCCGTCAGGCTCGAGGATGCTGCGCAGATTACCTATGTCCAGAGGAGTTCTCTGGGAACGAGCGGTGAGCGGCTGCTCACGGTCTTCTCCCCAGATGGTTGCCCTGTCTCCGCCTGCGGGGGGCATCGCGCTGGTGGCAGTCGAGAAGGCTGTCTTCGCCTTCAACCTTACAACCTCTCGCAGAAAGTGAACAAGTTCCCAACCCGCTCTCTCAGCTAGATGGACCAGGTTCTCAATGGTAGCAAGGTCGAGTCGAAGCGCGCGGTCGATGAGCGCAATGAAAAGGTCTTTCGTCGCCATGGCATCGGGAAGGGCGCGGTGCGAGGGGACGGAGAGACCGAGGTTTCTTGACAATGAAGAGAGGCTGTAATCGGATTGCTGAAAAAGGAAAATGGCTGCCAGTTCCCGGGTATCATATGTAGTAGTGGTCGGCTTGATGCCTTTTTGTGCCAGGAAGCTCAGGTCGAAGGAGACGTTGTGACCCACGATGGGACAGCCTTGAATGAAGGAGCTAAGCTCACCAGCGAGCTCTGAGAACACGGGGGCAGCATCCAATTGAGACTGCTCAATGCCACAGAGTACCTGAATACGGTAAGGCAGAGCGCGCTGGGGATTGACCAGTGAGCAAAAAGTGTCAGTAACGCGATTATCCTGGAACTTGACAGCGCCTATCTCGATGATGTCATCGATTTCCGGGTTCAGCCCGGTGGTCTCAAGGTCCAAAGAGACGTAGGTCTGATTCATGACGGATTCATACCGTGGTTCTAGGGTCCAAGTTGGCAACTGAACCAATGACTGTATTTTAGCGCTGGGTATCATGAGAGGTCAACCACAACAGACCCCGTTAACGCCAGCTTGCCAGCAGTGGCAAGAGCCAGCCAAAGATGCCGGCAAAAGCAATGATCATGACCAAGCCCAGCCGGACCAGCCCTTTTCGAATGAGGAGCAGAATCAGGGTTGCAAGCGCCGCAAGACATAAGACGGCGATGGTGAAGGTGACATTGGAGCTGCCCAGCCCTGCGGTGGGGGAAGATTCGTCAGGCAGTCGGTACAGCAAGCCGCCGATCGCTCCGAACAGCGCCCACGAAGGAGGCACAACAATCACAAGGAACAGCATAACCGCACCCGGCGGCAGACCTTGGGGGAAGAACCTGCCCAAGCGGTCATAGATGTCGCGGTTGGAGGCCAGTATGTATATCCCGGCCCCGAGAGAGATCGTCGCCATCAGTAATCCGCAGACTACCCCGGCCAGTATGTCCATTAACATTGTCTATCAGCAACAGCACCTGAAGGCCCTGCCTCCACAGTATGAACAAGATATGCCTCTAGCCCATCTGCCTCCAGATTACTCAAGATGGCTTTCCCCTGAGCCTCGTCTGGCACCAGAGCGAACAGGGTGGAACCAGCTCCTGCAAGATGAACTCTCGCAGCCCCTGCCCTCAGGAAGCGCGAACGATAGTCGAGAAGCTTGGGAAAGAAGTCGAAGGCAACCTGCTCAAAGACGTTGAATAGCAAAGAGGAATTTATGCTCTGCCCTTCGTGCAGGTGGGCAACTAACCTCTCTGTGAACTCGCCTGAGGTGAAATGGGAGGTGTTTAGCTGCGAGTAGAGCTGCGCTGTTTTGCCAGCAACAGGTTCGATTCCCGGCGTAAGCAGCACCATCCACAGCTCCGGTGCTGGTGGAAGGGGGATTACTTTTTCGCCGCGCCCTCTTGCCAGGACAGTGCCCCCAGAAAGGAAGAAAGGGACATCGGAACCCAGATTCGCCGCCAGCTCCATTAATCTATGCGGCGGGAGATTGAGTCCCCAAAGGCGGTTCAGCCCGACCAGGGTGGTGGCGGCATCAGTTGCGCCCGATCCCAGGCCTGCAGCTACGGGAATCTCCTTGGTGAGCCTGATTGAAGCTCCCCTGGGGCAACCTGTCTCCTCCCTAAGGAGAGTGGCCGCTTTGAGCACCTGGTTGTCGGCCGATTGAAGACTGGGAACATTGCAGCTAAGATCAAGCGCTTGGCCAGGCTCGAAAGTGAGTGTATCCGCCAGGCTGATGGTCTGAAGGACAGTTGCGATCTCGTGATAACCGTCGGCTCGCTTGGCCAGGGCTTCGAGCGTCAGATTTATCTTGGCGTATCCACAGAGTGTCAGACTCATCGTTTATCTCGGCTGGCGAATACACGATACAGTTGAGCCCATTCCTCAAGGGACAAGGTCTGGGGACGGCGCTGTGGCGCTATGCCAGCCCGCTGCAGAAGTTCGATAACCTCTGGTGCCCCAAGCTGCAGCCTCAGACTTAGAGCATTCCTTAGCTGCTTTCTGGGAGCGCTGAACCCGGCCTTTACCACCTCGAAGAACCGAGAGACGTCTGCCACATCTACCGCCGGCCTTGGATAGACATCGATGCGCACTATGGCCGAATCAACCTTTGGCTGGGGATAGAAACTCCGCGCCGGCACATAGGCCGCGATCGTTGGTTTGCCATAAAGTTGGACGCTGACGCCAAGCAGGCTCATCCCCCCGGGCTCGGCCACTATACTTTGCCCTACCTCCTTCTGCACCATGACCACCATCAGTGCGGGCTTGAGCCATGCCTCGAGGAAATGGCGCAGGATGGGAGAGGCGATATAGTAAGGGAGATTGGCAACAACCTTGTAACCCTGAACACCGCCTGAAGCTAACGGGTGCTCCTCGACCATCTCGCTAGGATCGAGGCTCAGAACATTGGCGTTTAAGACAGTAAGGTGGGGAACCTGATAAAATCTTCGGCCCAGGGCTATCGCGAGCTTGGAGTCAACTTCAATGGCGATTACCTTGCCCGCTCTTTTCACCAGCTCCTCGGTCAGTATCCCCAGCCCCGGCCCCACCTCCACCACAGTGTCAGCAGGCCCGAGCTCGGCTGCGGACATTATTGTCTCAACCACGTCACGATCGATCAGGAAATGCTGCCCGAGCCCCTTTACCGCCCTGACGTCGAGGCGACGCAACTGACTCTTTGCTTCAGCAAGAGATGATCTCTGAAGGTTATCAAGCCCTCTCTTTGCCTCGGTGCTTCGCCTGCTCAATCAATCCCCCATAGCAGGTACTTTCCAAAGAAAGTTTTGGGAACAGCAGCCCGGTTAATAGGTAGCTGACCGTTCCCAACCAGCTCCGACATCGAAAATGAGCTTGAGCTCCCTGCGATTACAGGCCGAAGACCTTGATCGCGTTCTCACGCATGATCATTCTCTTGGCCTCATCACTCAGAGGCAGCGCCAGGAACTGCTCCTTGAAGGCCCTAAGCCCCATATTGTTGGTACCAAACAGCGTCTTCTCCTGGCCTGCCCAGAATTGCATAAAGATGAGCAGCTCTGGATGGAGCTTGGGCAAGAGCTTGGGCATCCAGGCGGAGCAGTCGCAGTAGACATTAGGGTGCTTCCAGGCCATACATACCAGCTCGTTAACCCAGGGCCAGCCGGTGTGAGACCCGATGATCGTAAGCCCGGGGAAGTCCAAGGCTACCTCGTCGAGGAACATAGGGTGCCCCGGCCAGCTGGGGAAAAGCTCCGCTGCGTGTCCGGTCTGCATCCCGACGGGTATCCCTAGCTCGCTGCACTTGGCATAACAGGGATAGAGACTCTTATCGTTAAGGGGCAAGCCAAAGGTAAGAGAGTGGAAATAGCAATACTTGGCACCGCATTCCTTGACTCCCCTTTCTATCTCCTCCAGGCTTTGCTCAATGCGATAGGGATTGTAACCGACAGCAGGTATCAACCGATCGGGGTAATCCTTTACGTGCTCATAAACCTCCTCGGGCTTATAATCCCAGATCATCTTCTTCTCCCAGTGGGACCACATCTTGATCGCAGGGATGAAGATCTTGTCGTAGCCGACTTCGTCCATCTGAGCTACGAATTCCTCTGTGGTGGGAATAGGAACAGGCAATGGCTCTATCGGCTGCTTCATGGTGTCCAGCAGGATATTCGCCTTGTGCTCGGAGCCGGGTTCGGTATGCGATCTCATCATGGTGGCTGCCAGGATCTGGAACTCCCTGCCTGTCCACGCAGTAGGATTCCAAAAGGGATAGTTCATAATGTCGATCGGCCTGATATCTTCCACTTCTGGTTCTCTCCTCTTGCCAGTTCTTGACTTGGTCTGGGTCTCGCCTCAAGCGGTCCGCTTACATCATGCTGAAACCGCCGCTAACGCTGAGCGTCTGCCCTGTGATGAAGTTAGCGGCGTCGGAGGCCAAGAACAGAGCGGCGTTGGCCACATCCTCGGGTTTCCCCATTCGGGCCAAGGGGTACTGGCCAATTATCTTGTCCTTCGTCTCTGGAGGGATCATCTCGACGGTTACGTCACCGGCCCACATGCTCTCTTTGCCAGCCGTCCCCGGTTTCTCAGGGACAGTAGCTCCGGGGCAAATAGCATTGACCCTTATGCCAAATCTCCCCATCTCCTTCGCTATGGTTTTGCCGAAAGCGATGACCGCTCCCTTGGTGCCAGAGTAAACGGCTTCTCTGGGCTCCCCCACCCGGCCGGAATCAGAGGCAATGTTCACGATCGTGCCGGCCTTACGTTCCGCCATATGATCCAGAACAGCCCTGGTGCAATTGACCACGCCCAGGTAATTGATCTTGATCTCCTTCTCATATTCCTCTCTGGGCTTCTTCATGAATAGCTTGTTGGCTACCCATCCCACGTTATTGACCAGGACGTCTATACTTCCAAACATTTCCAGTGTCTTTTTTACCATCGCTTCTACGGAATCATAGTCTGTTACGTCCGTCCTAATGGCGACGGCTTTTCCACCAAAGGCTTCGGCTTCCTTGACCACCTTCTGCGCCTGTTCTTCATCGATGTCGGCGATCACAACATTGGACCCTTCTTTGGCGAAGGCGAATGTTATGCCACGACCGATGTTTGCCCCTCCCCCGGTGACAATAACCGTCTTCCCTGCCAGTCCCAATTCCATAGTCTGGACCTCCTACATATGATTAAACAAAGGTCGTGCACCCACTTTCGATCCACCCCTCCCGGCTTATCCCTGCCACCGGCTCCTACCAGGTGAACCTGCGGCACCCAGACACTACTATTTACCGCTGCTTCCTCCCGGATCTGACGGGGTTCATAGCGTTCTGCCGCGCAGGACCCAGTGTTCATCACCGATGCACAAGGAACAGTCCCGGAAAGTGTAAGACCTCGAGCGGGAATTCGATCCCGCTATAGCGGATTGCGGGTTCAGGGCACCGCTGGCTCCCCATCTAGCACGACCCGAAAGAATGTTACTACGGGGGGGTACACCTGTCAAGCTCACGCAGCAGCCCCACGGAGCCTTAACGCGCGGATTACATTGGGCAGGGGCCTGATCGGGTTCGATGTCTCAAGCCACCTTACTCGCGATGAGATCGCCCATCTCCACGGTGCCCACTTTCTTCATCCCCTCGCTCATTATGTCGTAGGTCCGGTAGCCATCCTCCAAAACGCTGCTGACAGCCGCCTCAACCGCATCCGCGTCCGCCACCAGACCCAAGGAGTAGCGCAGCATCATGGCGCAACTAAGTATGGTCGCAATAGGATTGGCCATGTTCTGCCCCGCGCGGCGGGGCGAGCTGCCATGAATCGGCTCATAGAGCCCAAAAGTCATGCTCCCCTCTCGCGGTATCCCGGCAATACTGGCCGAGGGCAGCATCCCCAGCGACCCTGCCAGCATCGAGGCCTCATCGGTAAGAATGTCGCCAAACGTATTCTCAGTGACGATAACGTCGAACTCTGAGGGGCGCTGGATGAGCCGCATGGCACAGGCATCTACCAGTTGGTGCTCAAGCTCGACATCTGGATACTCAGACGACAACTCTATGGCAATCTGGCGCCACAGCCTCGATGACTCCAGAACGTTAGCCTTATCCACCGAGGTGAGTTTCTTGCGCCGCCCCCGAGCCAGCTCAAAGCCAGCTCGGAGAATGCGCTCGATCTCCGTCTCAGAGTAAGCCATGCTGTCTACAGCGCGCCTGCCTCTTGAGGTTCGCCATTGCCGTTTTGGTTTGCCAAAGTAAAGCCCGCCGGTAAGCTCGCGCACCACCACCATGTCTACCCCTCGAAGCACTTCAGGCTTCAGCGAAGTTGAGTCAACGAGCATAGGGAGAACCTTGACCGGACGCAGGTTGGCAAATAGCCCCAGGCCCTTGCGCAGGGCGAGGAGACCATCCTCAGGTCGAACCCTGGCCAGAGGGTCATCCCACTTGGGACCGCCGACAGCTCCCAGGAGCACGGCACGGCATCGCTTGCACATCCTCAGTGTCTCTTGAGCCAGGGAGACGCCGTGTTTGTCTATTGCCCCTCCCCCTATATCTCCATAGTGAAGGACGAACGCATGGCCTGCTCTGCGGCCAACGGCCTGTAGGACCTTGACCGCCTCCGCCACCACCTCAGGGCCGATCCCGTCTCCGGGGAGCACAGCAAGGTCGAATTTCATAACTGACTCCCTTTATCTCGACAATAAGATTTGATCCGTTCACCCTGAGCCCGTCGAAGGGTGGTTCGACAAGCCCCTGAGCAAATCAGGGGCAAGCTCACCACGAACGGTATATGGCTCACAGCTTATCACGATTCGTTGAGGTTCACCGCCCGTGA